>CP113940.1:0-361875 GCA_029392475.1 Streptococcaceae bacterium ESL0687 | reverse complement strand
TTAGGCCTAAAAACTTAAGCTAAATTAGTTAGCACGTTTTAGGTAGGCACCAGTTTGAGTATTGATTTCTAGTTTTTCACCAGCTTCAATGAAATCTGGAACGTTAACAACAAGTCCTGTTTCCATAGTTGCAGGTTTACCTGATCCAGTAACTGTTGCTCCCTTGATTGATGGTTGAGTTTCAGCAACTGTAAGAACTACTGTTGTTGGAAGTGTAAGTCCAATAACTTCTGTACCGAAGAATTGAATTTTGATTTCTTCATTTTCAAGAACATATTTAAGTTCCTCAGCAACTTGAGCAACTGGAATTTCATATTGGTCGAAAGTTTCAACATCCATGAAGAAGGCTGTATCATCCATTTGGTAAAGGTATTGAGCTGGGCGAGTTTCAATAATCGCTTGTTCAAATTTTTCCTCTGGACGGAATGATGTTTCAGTTGTTGCACCAGTACGAACATCACGAAGTTTCATACGCATGATTGTGTTCCCTTTACCTGGTTTGTGGTGACTTGCTTCAATAACGCGCAGAAGTTTACCGTCTGATTCAAAGGTCATTCCTGCTTTTAATTCATTTGCTGCTACCATTTTATTAAAAATCTCCTAATCTAAATTTCTTTCATATTTTAACATATTTATAGGCTTTTAGCACCCCTTTTATCAAAGAGGATTTAAAGCATATTAGCTAAAGAATTATTAAATCCTTGCTAGCAAGCGTTAAAAGTTCACAACCTTCTTCTGTAACAAGTAAATCATCCTCAATTCGAACGCCACCATAGTTATCGATATAAATTCCAGGTTCATCAGTAATGGTCATCCCAGCCTTAATGTGACCTTTTGAATTTTTACCAAAGAAGGGGTCCTCATGAATATCTAAACCAATTCCATGACCAATTCCGTGGGTAAAATTGTCTCCGTAACCTGCTTCTTCGATAACTTTTCTAGCAATTAAATCATAGTCAGAATAGGCTAGACCCGCTCTTGTTTCAGAAATCAAGGTGTTATTGCTATCAAGGACTGTATTATAGATTTCAATCATCTTATCACTTGGCTGACCTAGGAAGATGGTTCTAGTCATATCACTAACATAGTGATTGTAATAGCAGCCAAAATCAAAAGTTATGGTATCTCCTGCCTCTATAATCTTATTAGAAGCAACCCCGTGGGGCATGCTTGATCTAGCACCACTTGCCACAATTGTTTCAAAACTTACGGATGAAGCTCCAAATTCTCTCATTTTAAAATCAAGAAAGTTTGCCAGCTCAAGTTCACTAAGTCCGGGTTTAACATAGTTCAAAAGTTCATCGAAGGCCTTGTCTGAAATCGAACAAGCCTTGCGGATGGTCTTAATTTCTTCAGCATCCTTAATAGTTCTGAGCTCTTCAATCAGGTTGTCAGAAGCCTTAAGATTTATATTCCTAAGTTCTTCTTCCATGGCTAAAAATTGACCATAAGATATTTGACTTTCAAATTGTAGGTCCTTTATTCCTTCGGAAGCAAGGATAGCAGAAACTTCTTTTAAGGGTGTGCGGCTCTCAATAATTTCAAAATCCTTAACAAGATTTTTGGCTATTAAGGTATACCTAGCATCAGTGAAAAAATACTGATTTTTTTCTGTCACAAGGATAGTTGCCTCAGTCCCTGAAAAATTAGAAAGGTAGTAAATGTTTTTAAGGTTATTAACCAATAAGGCACTAACTTCCTTCTCCTTCATCAAATTTCTTAATCTATCAATTCTTTTCACCATAACCCCCTTTATTTATCTTGTGCTAAATCTTCTGGAACATTAGTTGTTCGAGCTTTTTCTTCTTCAAGGTCTGCTTCAATTCCTTCTTCTGTTGGAATATTTGTTGTTCCTCGGTCAATATAATTTTTTGGTTCTGAATCATCTCCAATATTTGTTGTTCCGTGGACTAGATCATCCTTAGAATCAAGATCTGTTGGAACATTAGTTGTCCCTTTTTCTTGTAATTTTTCAATTAATTCTTCTTTATTTTGATTTTGGTTCATTTTCTAGTTTTCCTTTCAAATATTTTCCTGTATAGCTTAAGTCACAGGCTGCAATTTCCTCAGGCGTTCCTGCGCATAAGAGATTACCACCTTTTGCACCACCTTCAGGGCCCAAATCAATAACATAGTCTGCTGTCTTTATAACATCTAAGTTATGTTCAATGACAATAATTGTATTGCCTGCATCAGCCAGCCTGTCTAAAACTTTTAAAAGATGATAAATATCTTCTGTATGAAGTCCTGTTGTTGGTTCATCAAGGATATAAATATTCTTACCTGTTGAGCGTTTTTGAAGTTCACTGGCAAGCTTCATCCTTTGCGCCTCTCCCCCTGATAAGGTAGTAGCAGGTTGTCCCAAGGTAACATAGCCAAGACCCACATCCACTATGGTCTGAAGCTTCCTTTCAATCTTTGGAATATGACGGAAGAATTCAAGGGCGTCTGACACGCGCATATCAAGGATTTCTGAAATATTTTTATCCTTATAGTGAACCTCAAGGGTCTCACTATTATACCTTCTGCCCCTACAAACCTCACAGGCTACATAAACATCAGGCAAGAAGTGCATCTCAATTTTTATAATCCCATCACCCTTACAATTCTCACAGCGGCCACCTTTGACATTAAAGGAGAAACGGCCCTTCTTGTAGCCACGAATCTTGGCTTCGTTGGTTTGGGCAAATAAATCCCTTATGTCATCAAAAACACTAGTATAAGTAGCCGGATTTGATCTAGGTGTTCTACCAATTGGGCTTTGGTCAATATCAATTAATTTTTCAATTCCCTCATATCCTGAAACTGACTTGTGTTTTCCTGGCTTGGCCGAATTTTTATTTATCTTTTGGGCTAAAGCCTTCTTAAGAATTTGATTAACCAAGGTTGATTTTCCTGATCCGGATACACCAGTTACAGCTGTCATAACACCCAAAGGAAAATCTACATCGATATCCTTAAGGTTATTCTCAGAGGCTCCTCTGACCTCAATTACACGGTCCTTATCAAAAGGACGACGTTTTTCTGGTAGAGGGATTTTCTTTTTGCCTGACAGATATTGACCGGTTATTGATTTTCGACTTCTGGCCACCTGCTTTGGTGTCCCGCTGGCAATGATTTCCCCACCTAAGCTACCTGCTCCAGGACCCACATCAATCAAATAGTCGGCTGCCATCATGGTATCCTCATCATGCTCAACAACAATTAGGGTGTTACCCAGATCTCGCATCTTCTTTAAGCTATCAATCAAACGGTCATTATCCCTTTGGTGAAGCCCAATGGAAGGTTCATCTAAAACATAAAGAACCCCGCTTAGATTAGATCCAATCTGGGTGGCTAGCCTAATCCTTTGACTTTCTCCACCTGACAAGGTGGCAGAAGCCCGTGAAAGGGTAAGATAGTCAAGGCCCACATTATTTAGGAAACTCAAGCGGTCACTTATTTCTTTTACGATAGGACCTGCTATCTTCTCTCTATTCTCACTTAAAATGAGACTGTTTATAAAGGTCAGATGATCTCCAATAGACAATTTTGACAATTCGCCGATATTTTTTCCATCGATTTCAACAGATAGGGCCTGAGGGTTTAACCTTAATCCGTGACAGCTAGCACAAGGTAGCTCTGTCATATAACCCTTCATTTGCTCCCTGGTAAAATCACTATTTGTCTCACGGTAACGTCGTTCGATGTTATTGATTATACCTTCAAAGGGAATATCGATGTCACGAACCCCATTAAACTCATTTTTATAGTGGAAATGGAAGGTTTCACCCTCTGATCCATAAAGAATAAGCTTCTTTTGGTCCTCACCTAGAGCCTCAAAGGGAAGATCCATATCAATCTCAAAAACATCCATGGCCTGCTCAAGCATTTGCGGATAATAGTTTGAAGAAATTGGATTCCAAGGAAGAAGAGCTCCTTCTCTTAGGGTCTTTGTCTCATCAGGAACTACTAAGTCAATATCCACCTCAAGCTTAATTCCAAGACCGTCACAGTCAGGGCAAGACCCAAAAGGTGCATTGAAAGAGAATAATCTCGGTTCAAGTTCTGGAACGGTAAAGCCACATACCGGGCAGGCATAATGCTCACTAAAGAGAAGCTCAGTTCCGTCCATCTTATCAATAATCACGTAACCTTCAGCTAGATGGAGAGCACTTTCGACTGACTCAAACAAGCGGCCCCTAATACCCTCTTTAAGAACAATTCTGTCAACAATAATTTCAATCTTATGCTTCTTGTTCTTATCTAGTTCAGGTAGCTGATCAATATCATAAACCTCACCATCGATTCTCAGGCGGACATACCCTTCCTTTTGAATTTTTTCAAAGGTCTTTTTATGCTGCCCTTTTTTGTCCCTGACAACTGGAGCTAGAATTTGCAGCCTAGATCTTTCTGGAAGTTCCAAAACATGATCAACAATCTGCTCTGGTGATTGGGCTGTGATTGGACCATGACCATTTGGACACATGGGTATACCAACCCTGGCATAAAGAAGGCGCAGGTAGTCATTAATTTCAGTTACTGTCCCAACCGTTGACCTGGGATTTTTACTGGTCGTCTTCTGATCAATTGAAATGGCTGGACTAAGTCCATCAATGCTGTCAACATCAGGCTTATCCATATTTCCTAAAAATTGTCTGGCATAGGCTGAAAGGCTTTCGACATATCTCCTCTGTCCTTCAGCATAGATGGTATCAAAGGCAAGACTGGACTTTCCTGAACCTGAAAGTCCTGTTACTACTACAAGCTTATTCCTTGGCATGGTGACATCTATATTTTTTAAATTATGCACACGTGCTCCGCGTACAACAATATTTTCCTGGGCCATAAGTGCCTCCTGTTCTCAATTAAGAATTAACTGATTATATCATATTTACTTAATTCGATAAATTAATAGACACTTTGATGATAAATTTAAAGACTGATTATAAAATTTTCAATTTTTGTTTTTTATTTGCCTCGAATCCTTATTGCGCCTCAAGGTAAATTTCTCAGGCACATAATCAATTCCACCTTTTACAAGGGGATTACACCTTAAAATTCTTGCCAGACCCATGATAGTACCTAAAAATGCTCCGTGAATTTTAATGGCATCAATCATGTAGTTTGAACAAGTGGGGTGGTATCTGCAAGTCGGTCCTGTTAAGGGAGAAATCCTCCGCTGATAAAAATAGACCATTTTTAATAATAAATTTTTCATATATTCATTCACCTAAGTTCATTTTACTACAGGCCCTACAAAAATACTTAATATTTAAACTTTTTAATGCTATAATACATCTATGAAAATAAGAAAACTTTTTAAGTATGTACTACTAGGACTAGCAGTCGGTCTAATCATTGGTTTTGGTTACCAAAAATTTAATTCAAGCTCAAAAAGCCATGTTCAGACAAGTGACAGCAGTCAAACAAGCAGCCAGGAAGGGACGACCAGTAAGGAAAGCTCTTCTTCTCAATCAAGTGACGAGACTACAAGCAAGGTAAGTTGGAAAAAATCTGATACCACTATCAAGTTTCCCATCCTTATGTACCATCATATCTCAGAAGTTGTAGACGGAAATACCTTATTTGTCCCACCAGCTGAATTTGAGATGGAGATGAAGACTCTCAAGGATGCAGGCTACTACACCTTAAGTCCTGATGAAGCCTATAGGGTTTTAACTAAAAATGAAAAACCCGCTGACAAGATTGTTTGGGTGACCCTTGATGATGGTTATGTTGATAATATGAAAAATGCCCAACCCGTCCTTGATAAACTTAAGATGAAAGCAACTATTATGTCCATTTGGAATATGAAAGATGGTCTTGATAAAATGACAGATGACCAGTTGCTTCAAATTAACAAGGATCCTCTAATTACTATTGAGAGTCATACGGTTGACCATATTGACCTAGGACAGGCTAGTGATGAGGAAGCAAGCTATCAATTAGTTGAGTCGAAAAAAGGACTTGATAAACTCTTGAATCAAGACACAAGTGTCATTTGCTACCCATCAGGGCGCTACAATGATGATACTGGAATTCTTGCAAAAGATGCTGGCTATAAAATGGGACTTACAACCAACCCAGGACTTGCAAGTATTGATGATGGAATTTTTACCCTAAATAGGGTACGTGTGGCTTATGGTCATGACAGCCAAAGCTTCTTAAATTTAATTAGCGAATAAAAAAGACTTCCCTGCAGGGAAGTCTTTTTCTTAGTTTTTGTTAAGATTTCTTAACAGCTCATCGATCTTGTTTCCGTATTCAACAGACTCATCTTTGACAAAGATAAGTTCTGGAACCTTAAACATGGTCATGCGACGGGCAAGTTCACTTCTGATAAGTCCACTTGCTTTTTTAAGACCTTTTTGGGCCTTTTCATTATCACTGGCAAGATCACTTAGGAGGGTGTAGTAGACAGTTGCCTGGCTAAGATCTCCTGTGACTTTTACGTCAGTGATGTTTACATCTTCGAGTCTTGGGTCACGGATTTTATTGCGCATGATATCATTGATATCACGTTTAATTTCTGTTGAGACTCTGTCCGAACGAAAGTTTGCCATATTTCCTCCTCACCAAACGACTAGCGTTTGATTTCAACCATTTCGTAGATTTCAAATACGTCATCAACTTTAATATCATTAAAGTTTTCGATCATAAGTCCACCTTCATTACCTTTTTTGACTTCTTTAACGTCGTCTTTAAGGTGTTTAAGGCTTGCGATTTGACCATCATGGATTACAACCCCACCGCGGATAACACGAATGCTTGCCCCGCGTTTAACAGTACCTGATACTACCATGAATCCTGCAATTGTACCAATTTTTGATACCACGAATGTTTCACGAACCATAGCTTCACCGATAACTTTTTCTTCGAATTCAGGATCAAGAAGACCTTTCATTGCAGTTTCCACTTCATCGATTACGTTATAGATAATGCTGTGTAGGCGGATGTCCACGTCATCTTGTTCAGCTTGTACACGGGCAAGTGGTGTAGGACGAACGTTAAATCCAATGATGATTGCGTTACTTGCTTCAGCAAGAGATACGTCTGATTCGCTGATGGCACCAACAGCAGAGTGGACGATATCAATTTTAACACCTTCAACATCGATTTTTTGTAGGCTTGCTGCTAGAGCTTCTGCACTACCTTGAACGTCAGCCTTGATGATTAAGTTAACTGACTTAACTTGTCCTTCTTTAAGGGTATCAAATAGATTTTCAAGGCTTACACGTTGTGAATTTTGACGTTGAGCTAGTTGAGCACGTTTAGCACGTTCTTCACCAACTGCACGGGCTGATTTTTCATCTTCGAATACTGCGAAGTGGTCTCCAGCTTGAGGAACATCATTAAGACCTGTGATCTCAACTGGTGAGCTTGGTCCAGCTTCTTTTTGACGGCGGCCAAGGTCGTTAACCATTGTACGAACACGCCCGAAGGTGTTACCAACTACGATTGGATCTTGTTGGTGAAGGGTTCCCTGTTGAACTAGAAGGGTAGCGATTGCCCCTTTTCCTTTGTCCAGACGGGCTTCAACTACAGTACCGATAGCCTTAACTGTTGGATCTGCCTGCAGTTCTTGCATTTCAGCAACTAAAAGGACAGTTTCGAGTAGTTCATCGATATTTTGGTTGAATTTAGCTGAGATTTGAACAAACTCAGATTCTCCACCCCAGGCTGTTGACATAACGTTGTGTTCAGCAAGTTCTTGGATAACACGGTCAGGGTTTGCTCCTGGTTTATCAATCTTGTTGATGGCTACGATGATTGGAACACCTGCGGCTTTAGAGTGGTTGATGGCCTCAATTGTTTGTGGCATAACTCCGTCATCAGCTGCAACGACTAGGATTGTAATATCTGTTACAGATGCCCCACGTGCACGCATGCTAGTGAAGGCTTCGTGTCCTGGTGTATCAAGGAAGGTAATCTTCTTACCTTCAGCTTCGATTTGATAAGCTCCGATATGCTGAGTAATTCCTCCAGCTTCTCCGCTTGTTACACGTGAATTACGAAGGGTATCAAGAAGGGTAGTTTTACCATGGTCAACGTGCCCCATGATTGTTACAACTGGTGGACGCTCTTCAAGCTTAGTTGGATCCAGGTAATCTTCTTCGATGAATAGACGTTCGATGTCAGCTGTATCGACTTCAACTTTTTTCTCCGGAGCAATTCCGTAGTCCATAAGAAGAAGTTCAATCGTATCAGCATCAAGTGACTGATTCTGAGTAGCCATAATACCCATCATGAACAGTTTTTTAACAATTTCAGCTGGTTCGCGTTTGATTTTTTTAGCGATGTCTGCAATAGTCATTCCGTCTGTGTAGACAAGAGTTTCTGGTAGTTCATGGAACTTACGTTGTGGTACTGGAGCAGCCTGAGTTTGGCCGTTACGTTTACCTTTTTTCTTAGAGTTCCAGTTACTGTTGCGGGCATTACGAACCTGGTTACGTCCACCGTTGTTACGGTTACGGTTATTATTGTTGCCGCCAAATCCTTGGCCGCCTCCGTTACCTTGACGGTTTTGGTTGTTGTTATTGTTGTTAGGCTTTTGCCCATTGCGGTTAGTAGTAGGCTTTTGCCCATTGCGGTTAGTAGTAGGCTTTTGCCCATTGCGGTTAGTAGTAGGTTTTTGACCTTGATTGTTTGATTGGTTGTTTTGTGTCTTAGTATTCAAATGATTTTGTTTTTTATTCCCTTGGTGAGCTTGAGTAGACTGGTTACCTTTTTTAGGTCCTTCTCCCCCGTGAGCTTTGCTATTGTTATCAACTTTTTTGGCCTGTGGCTTTGCTTGATTAGAACCTGAACCTTTTGAGTTCGCTTTAAAACTTGCTAGAAGTTTCTTTTCTTGTTCTGAATCTACACTGCTTGAGTGTGTCTTTACATCAAAGCCTAATTTTTTAGCATGTTCGACCAAATCCTTATTAGCTAACCCACTTTCACGGGCTATTTCATTGATACGTTTTTTATTAGACAAATCGTGTCCTCCTAACTAACTGATGGCAAGGTAGTTCAATCTAGCTTGTCATCTAGCTTATCTCTATTTCTCCATAAGTTCTCCCATCTTTTTAGCAAATCCCTTATCAGTCACAGCAATAACCTTGCGTGGTTCACCCACTGCCTGACTAAGTTCAAGGGTACTAAAAATATCTGTCATGCTTACTTCGTAATAGTTAGTTTTATCTGTTATTTTTTTGATTAAATTCTTTGAAGCATCATGGCCTAAAAAGACAAGTTTTGCCTTACCATTTTGGATGCTTTTTACTACTAGGTCCTCACCACTTGTAAGCTTTCCAGCTCTCTTGGCAAGTCCTAATAGGTTTAATACTTTATTATTCATTTTATTCGAGTCCTAGATCACGGCGGGCAACCCTATGATCAACATATTTAATGAGTTCTTCATAAAAGTCATCTGAAAGGCTGGTCTGAAAAACACGGTCAAAAACTCTTTTTTTCTTAGCCATCGCTGCTTCCTCATTTGAAAGGGCAAGATAGGCCCCTCGTCCGTGAGCCTTCCCTGTCGGATCAATTGAAATATTACCCTCTTTGTCAAAGGCAATTCTTAAAAGATCTTTCTTAGGAAACTGCTCATTGGAAACAACTGATTTTCTCATTGGTACCTTACGTGTCTTCATGTGAACTCCTTAGTCTAGAACTTCATTATCTAAATCTTCAATGGCTTCTTCTGCTAGAACTTCCTCAGCAGCTGCTTCAAAGTCACTTACTGATTTAATATCTAGTTTGTGGTTTGTAACGTGGGCTGCAAGACGCACGTTTTGTCCGCGTTTACCAATGGCAAGACTTAATTGATCATCTGGAACAACTACTACTGCCTGTTTTGGATTTTCTGGATCAAGGATAACTTGGTCAACTGTTGCTGGTTTAAGAGCATTTGCAATTAGGACCTCAGGTGATTCATCCCACTCAATAATGTCCATGTTTTCTCCGTGAAGCTCTTTAACAACCTCTTGGATACGGGCTCCACCAACACCTACGATAGTACCGATGGCGTCAACATTTTCCTGGTTGCTGCGAACCACAACTTTAGCACGGTCTCCAGCTTCACGAGCGATGCCCATGATTTCAACAGTTCCATCATATACTTCAGGAATTTCTTGTTCAAACAAGCGTTTAAGAAGTTCTGGGTGGCTACGGCTTACAAATACTTGAGTTCCTTTTGAAGTCATCTCAACCTTGTAGACATAAACTTTAATCCGGTCGTGTGCCTCATATTTTTCCCCTGGGATTTGGTCGCGTTTTGAAAGTTGCGCTTCAATTTTTCCAAGGTTAACAAAGATAAAGCGGTTGTCAAAGCGTTCTACAGTACCAGTCATGATTTCATTTTCATAGCGTGAGTACTCATTGTAGATGATTGTGCGCTCTTCTTCGCGCATCTTTTGCATGATTACCTGTTTAGCAGCTCCTGCAGCAGTTCGGGCAAAATCTGCAGTTTTTTCTTCAAAACGAAGACGGTCACCAATCTCATAGTGAGGGTTTAGAAGTAAAGCATCTTCTAATGAAATTTCAAGACGACTGTCAAAAACCTCATCAACTACTTCACGAACTGTAAAGACTTGGAAGTCTCCTTTTTTCTCATCAAAATCAACTTCAACACTCTGCGATTGTCCAAATTGTTTTTTGTAGGCAGCTGTCAAAGCCTGTTCAATTGCTTCAACGACTACTTCTCTTTTAATTCCCTTTTCTTCTTCAAGAATAGTCAGGGCACTTAGCATTTCCTTGCTCAACTTTTTTTCCTTTCTGGTATCCTAAAACTTTACAGATGTACGAGCTTTAGCGATATTTTTCACATCAATTTCTACAGTTTTGTGTTGACCCTTGTTTAAGTAATCAATTGTTAATTTTTCACCATCAAAGGCTACTAAATCACCAACAAATTCTTTTTCCTTGTCAACTTTGGCATAAAGGCTTACAAAAATGTACTTGCCAACAGCTCCTGCAAAATCAGAAGCTTTTTTAAGTGGACGCTCTGCACCAGGACTTGCCACTTCAAGCATATACTCTGATGGGAAGGGGTCTGGTTTAATTTCATCAAGGGCTGGGCTAATAATTTCCGTCATATCAACCGTATCTTGAAGGGCAATCCCTCCAGGTTTGTCAACCAGGACACGTAGAACAAAATCTTGTCCTAATTTTTCCCACTCGACGTCTACAAGTTCATAAGGTTCAGGAAGAAGGGGTGTGATATGGTTACTCACAATATCAATAATTTCTAACATAATACCTCCTTTTCTTTAAAAAAGTGAAAAAATAAACACAAAGAGCGAAACAAGTTCGCTCCTTTCATGTATTTTATTACATAGTACCACAAAATATTTTTTTTAGCAAATATTCCAGATGAATTATAAGGTCTTTATATATCCCTACTTGCCTCAATTTTTATCTAACTACCCTGTCCCTTGTATTTTTGGGGAAGAGATTGTAAGATCGCCATAATTAAAATTAAAACAATCCCAATAATTTCTGGTAGATTTAGTCTTAAATGTAAGAACATAACAGACAAAAGGGTGGCCGTTAGTGGCTCAAAGGAACCTGAAACGTTAGTAACCTCAGGTTTAAGATAATTTAGGCTGGTAACATAAAATAAGTGAGCAAGCATGGTCCCAATAATGACAATATAGACAAGCTCTGCAAGAAAACTATGGTCAATAGCTTGCGGATGATTTAAAACCAGAGTAGGCATTAAGGGAAGGCTACCAATAAGCATACCCCAACCACAAACTAATTTAGCATCATAGTGCTTGAGAAGTTGAACAGGAAGTAGGGTATAAAAGGCACTAACCAATCCACAAGATAATCCAAAAAGTAGACCTGCTAGTGAAATCGAAAGACTATTAATATTTCCTCCTGTAGCTAGAAGAAAGGTTCCTAGCATGGCAAGCGCCACTGAAAATACTGCAAACCTACTAGGCAATTTATGATTTTTGACAGCTAAATATAAGATAATAAAGACTGGACTTGTAAACTGCAGGACTGTTGCTGTTGAAGCATTAGAAAACTTAATTGCTAAAAAATAAAGCAACTGTATGGGCATCATCCCAAAGAAGCTAAATAACAAAAGCTGCCTTCTAAAAGAAGGATTAGACCATATTGAGAAGATTGATTCCTTATTAGCTAGCCTGTAATTAACTAATAATAAAGCTCCTGCAACCGAGAGACGGATACAAACCACCCATAAAGGAGAAACATTCTGAGTAGAAAACATATACTCAGCAACAGGGCCTGATGTTCCCCAAAGAATTGCTCCACTGATGACTAGTAGTAGACCCAGCCATTTTTTATTTTCCATAATATCAAATCCTTTGTATTTCTATTTTATTCTATTAACTATATAGATAGGTCTTATTTATTGAATCATTAAAAAAACCGATAAATAAAGGCCAAAATCAATAATAGCCAAGCAACTAGTAGTAATAAATTTCTAATAATTCATTACTACTGATTACTTAGCTACTAGGTTTAAATTTTTACTCTGCCTTATTAAACTAAATTAAACTAAGTCTAAAAGGCAGAAAGCTTATTTACGTTTACGGGCAATAATCTTAATCGGAGTTCCCTCAAAGACAAAAGCCTTACGAATTTGGTTTTCTAGGAAACGAGCATATGAGAAGTGCATAAGTTCTTCCTCGTTTACAAAGATTACAAATGTTGGTGGCTTAATAGCCACCTGAGTTCCGTAGAAGATTTTCAGACGACGTCCCTTGTCTGTAGGAGTCGGATTGATTGCTATAGCATCCATGATTACATCATTTAAAACAGATGATGGGATACGTAAGTTTTGTGAAGCTGAAACTTCTTTAATCATTTCAGGCAATTTGTGCAGACGTTGTTTGGTCTTGGCTGATACAAAAACAATTGGAGCATATGATAGATATTGGAACTGATCTCTAATATCTGCCTCAAAATTTTGTAGGGTTTTATTGTCTTTTTCAAGGGTATCCCACTTGTTAACAACAATAATCACACCTTTTCCGGCCTCATGGGCAAATCCTGCAATACGTTTGTCGTACTCACGAATCCCCTCTTCAGCATTTAGGACCATAAGAACGATGTCGCTCCGGTCAATGGCACGCATGGCACGCATTACAGAGTATTTTTCAGTTGATTCATAAACTTTACCACTCTTACGCATCCCTGCAGTATCAATCATTAGGTACTCTTGACCTTCTGGATCAACAAAATGAGTATCGATTGCATCCCTTGTTGTTCCTGCAACAGGGCTTGCGATAACACGCTCTTCACCTAGAATGGCATTAATCAAGCTTGATTTACCAACATTTGGACGTCCAATAAGGGAGAATTTGATTACATCTTCATTTTCTTCCTCTTCTTCAACTGGAAGATTTTCAACGATAGCATCTAAAACGTCCCCTGTACCAATCCCGTGGGATGCTGATACTGGATAAGGATCACCCAAACCAAGTGAATAAAAGTCAAAGATATCGAGACGACGCTCTGGATTATCAACCTTATTTACCACAAGGATTACTGGCTTGTCGGTTCTGTAAAGAATTTGAGCGACATATTCGTCAGCGTCAGTAACACCAGCTTCTCCGTCAACTACGTGGATGATAACGTCCGCTTCATCCATGGCGATTTCAGCTTGGGCTTTAATCTGAGTCATAAAAGGCTCGTTTGAAAGTTCAATCCCCCCTGTATCGATTAGAGAGAATTTTTTGTTCAACCACTCACCGACTGCATAAATACGGTCACGAGTTACTCCTGGTGTGTCCTCAACAATTGAGATACGCTCACCTGCGATACGGTTGAAAATCGTCGATTTCCCAACATTTGGGCGCCCAACGATGGCTACTGTAGGTAAAGACATTCTTACCCTCCTTATATCTACTAAGTATTTCATTTCTGAAATAAAATTTATGCACAGCTGTTAGCCAACTACGCAGCTATTACTAATTTATGATAGGCAAAGTTTTTAGTATCGCCTATTTTCTCCCTCAAGTCTCAGTTCACTAGTTAAATAACGAACTCGCTCCATCACTCTTTTAGCCGGCCAAACCTCATTGGCATTTTTTGTTTCAGCCAAATGTTTTTCAAGACCGGAATAATCAAGATTTGAGGTAAAGAAGGTCGGTAAATCCTCCTGCATCCTATACTGGAGGATGACTTGTAAGACTTCATCCCTCAACCAAGAACTTGCTTGTTCTGCTCCGATGTCATCAATAACTAGGACGTCAGCTTTTTTAGTTTCATCAAGCATGGCCTTAACCCCATCTGTTTTGATGGAATTTCTTATATCAATGGCAAAGGTTGGATAATGGATAATGGTTGTTGCTACACCTTTTTTAGCCAGCTCACAAGCCATAGCTGCCATCATATATGATTTTCCAACCCCAAAGTCACCGTAAATATAGTAACCTTTTGAATGGGAGGTAAAGTTATTAATATAGTCATTAAGAACCATTAGGCAGTCAACACGGTCAAGATCAAGGCTTACATCAGCCCACTCCAGATTCTTAAATGACCTTGGAAGACCAACTAATTTAACCCTTCTCTTGAGACTGGCTTCTTTTTTTCTACTTTCAAGTTCAGCTGTAGGTTTATAAGAGATATCAGCATAACCGTAATTCATGATCAATATGGGCTCATAACCCTTTGAAGCATAGTTTGAATTGCCTGCTCTAAAATCAGCTATCTCCTTGAGGTATTTATAAAAGTTTGAATAAGACCTAGAAACCTCCTGGGGGGTCATCTTATGTTTTAGAATAAAAGATTTAATTTCCTCATTCTTCATAAGATCCTCAACCAGGCGTTCATAGTTGGCCCGCATCTTTGGATTTTCGTCTATAATATTGCCGATTTTTTCCATCAGTTTCCAGCCTCCCCTTTACGTCTTAAAGCTTCCTGCCGCAATTCTTCTAGCTTTTTAAGTTTTTCAACCTGCTCTTCACTATAGACCTTCTCTTTGGGTGCCTCGTGCCAATCAGGCACCTTAGCGCTTGATTTTGTTTTGTCATGACCTTTAGAATTATTAGCCCGCTCAAGATTTTCATTTTTAAAGTCAATGATTCGCCTCATGGCACCTTCAGCACTAGTAACCCGGTGCTTGTTCCAATCAGCTAAAACCTTTTCTAAAAATTTCTCATTAAGACTGGCCAAATTGCTTTGGATTAAGGAATAATGAATGAGGATATTTTGAACCTCATCTGGAGTACCATTACGTGATAAATCAATTAAAAGCTTTCTCTCATCGTTAGTTATAAAGAGATTTTCTTGATTTTTTAAGGCAGTTAAAAATTCAAGGGAGGTCATTGATTTGGCAATTAGGACCAAACTTTTTTCATCACTGGTAAAGGACTCCATGTCAATTTTATCTTGATTTTGGGGACTAAGACTTGCAATTAACCCTTCAAGATTTAAAGTTCGATTGGGGTTAATGGTCTTTTCGGCCAGCTTGAAGAGCTCATACCAATTGTAATTATATTTTTCAGCAATCTCATAAAGTCTTAAAACTTCAGTATTTTCATTGGTAAAGCTTATTTTCTGCTGTTTCATAATATTTTTAAAACTTGTCAAATCAAATTGCTCTGATGAAGCTTGTTCAGCTAAAGATTCAAAGTCACCACTGAAATTAACCCGGAAGACTTCTGAGAATTTTTTAGATAGTTTATTTTCAAACCTATCCTCTAATTTTGCCAGACGCTCAAAGGCTTGCTCCCCAATCCTGCTTAAAAGAAGGCGAGAATAAAATTCATCCGCTAAAAAATCAGACGGATTTTTAGGACTTTTAAATTCAAGTTGATAGGTTTTCTTATCACTATAGATGTCCAAAAGTCCCATGGCTGAAAGTTTATCTAGGGAATCATTAAAGTCAACGACACCTATATTCAAGTGATTTAAAACATCTGAAACACGGTTGGAGTCAGATGTTGTTAAATATTGGTAAAGGACAATCGCTGTATGACCAACTATGGGAAGGTAAAAGCGCACTAAAAGATCTGCTGACCAGGATAAGCGATTCTTATTAATCAAAGTAAACTGTTCAACTGGCCTAAGATGCATACTTCCCTCCCTATAATTTGTCGGACCCAAGTCCCTTATTGGTTATGTTTCTAAGCAATTCTTCAAGTTCACTTACGTCCTTAAAGCTTCTATAAACACTTGCAAAGCGGACATAGGTTATCTCATCAAGGTCTGCAAGCTCATCCATTACATAACCTCCGATGATATCAGTTTTAACCTCATTTTCACCAAGTAGGCGAACCTTTTGTTCCACGCGCTCAACTGCATTTTCCATATCTTCAATTGAGACAGGACGTTTCTGGGCTGAACGGATAATTCCAGTTAAAATCTTATCGCGATTAAAGACCTCCCGGCTGTTATCTTTTTTAACAACCAAAAGAGGCATCTCCTCAATTCTTTCAAAGGTGGTAAAACGATTACCACAGTTTTCACATTCCCTCCGGCGGCGGATGGCTCTTCCATCTTCAGCCTGCCTAGAATCAATAACTTTAGAACTTTCATGTTGGCATCTTGGACAACGCATAATAGTAGACCTTTTACGTGACAAGCACAACCTTCTCTATCTTATTTGCTTATTATTATTTAAATTGAGCTTCTAAACGGTAGATAACCTGACCCTTAGAAGAAAACTTAGCTTCATATTCAGTCATGACATTTCCCTCATAATCTGATGCATGAAGGTCAAGCCAAACCTGATTTAAAACCATACCGTATTGGCTCATACTTGAAAGACTATATTCAAAAAGTCCACGGTTATCAGTCTTAAAGTGAATCTGTCCCTTATCAACAAGAATCTGCTCAAAGGTTTTAATGAATGACTTGTAGGTAAGCCTTCTTTTCTCATGGCGTGTTTTTGGCCAAGGATCTGAGAAATTCAGGTAAAGAAGATCGACCTCACCGTCCTCAAAATAATCAGTCAAATCACTTCCATCAACCCGTAATAATTGGACATTTGGCAAATTAGCCTCAAGCACCTTATCAAGAGCATAGCTTAAAACGCTCAACTGGATATCAATACCTATGTAGTTGATATTTGGATTTTGAGCTGCCATGCCGGTAACAAAGGCACCTTTTCCTGATCCAACTTCAATATGGATTGGGTTATCATTTCCAAAACGTTCATGCCAGCGACCTTTAAAAGACTTAGGATCTGCTACCACAAATTGGGGGTTATTTTCGATATATTCTGCACTACCCTTACGGTTACGTACACGCATGTTTACTTCCTCTTAACTTTAATTATTGAAATTTTTAATAAATTCTCTTAAACCATCAATTTCACGGTCAACCCTCTTATCAAGTCCTTCGGCCTCATAGATCATAATCTGACGAAGAAATGATAGCTTACCATACCATAAAATATCTTTAAATAAATCATCACTAGGCTTATAACCTGAATAAAGGAGCCACTCCTCCCAGTCTGAAACAGGAATATAATGGGATAAAATATGGGCTATATCAACTAGGGGACTAGTAAGCATAGCTGTCTCCCAATCAACCAAATAAATTTTTCCAGTATCTGATCGAACCCAATTTTTATGATTAATGTCCCCGTGGACTACAAAAGCCTGAGCCTTGTCAAAGCTTGGAATCTCTTGTTCCATACCTTCAAGAATGGTCCTTAAAAATTGATTAGAGGCATCGTCTCCTAGCTTAAGCTTCATACACTCATTTAGTAAATCATCTGGTCCATAAGCGACTTTTCCCATCTTAAAAAAGGTCTCAACCAAGCTTTTATTTCGGTGAAGATTACTTAAAACAAGATTTATTTGCCTGTCTTTCATCTCTTTAGCAGCTAAAACCCCACCATTTATCCACTCCTGAGCACTCATTGTGTCTCCTGTAGGGGTTCTTCTGCTCCACAAAAGTCTCGGAGCTATCTCCTCTTTTGCTACGGCCACCAAAAGAGGGGTAGAGTTCCGTTTTATAAAGGCCCTTTGAGATCCAAGAGTGCCGTAAAAAGTATTACCAGTCGATCCTTTTATCGGTATCAACTGCCAATTTTCATCAGTTTGTAACATACAAAAACTTCCTAGATTCTCATGATATGGCTAATTTAAAAATTAACCTAGTTCTTACTATTCTACCTTTTTAAATCCTTTGAGTCAACCTTGCTTCTTACATAAAGAGACAAAATAAGGAGACTTCCTAGAGGTATTAAAAGAACCATTAATTTATTTGAAAAAACAAGAAGGGCAAGGACAGTTTGGCAGCAAGTAACAATCAAAAGAAGGTATTTTAAAAGACCATAGAGATTTTTGCTTTTGATTTCAGGACTTACCGGGTAAATTCTACTTAATAGCTGGTAGTCATAGGAAGTTTTAAGGGTAATCAGCTGAAAAATTAGAATGAAATTTAAAAGGAGAACTAAAGGAAGGACTAGCGTCTGACTCTTTATAAGAATTATTAGAGCAAAGGAAATTAAACTAAGGCGCAGGTAGAGGCCCAAATAATCACCAGTTCTTAAAAAATGTCTTAGGTAAAGGTTAGAATAGGTAAACTTGTGTTCTTTTTTCACCAAATTTAATAGACCATCTAGGTATTTTCGCCTTTTAACGGCAGGTTTTAAGCCTGGAATATCAACAAACTGACTATAGATTTTTAAAATACTAGCCTGCCTCCTCTCCTCCTTAGAAATAGCCTTATCCCAGGAAAAAAGACCATTCTCATAGTAGGAAGCAATCTCTTTTTTCATTAGTAAAATTTTAACTAGAAAAAGAAGACCTACTTGCAAGGGCAGAACCCAAAGACCCACCATAAAAGATTTGGCAGTTAAAGGATAGAGAATTAAAGATAGCAAACTAAAGGTTAGCAGAGGAAAAAGGAGGGATTTTTTCAAGGAAATATTCAATTGACCCTGCAGCTCTTCTTCCTTGGCTAAGAGGAAGAGACGGTCTGCCTCTTCAAAAAATGTAGCCAGCCGTCCAAGGAATAAACTAGCTAATGATACCAGAAGAACAAGAACCTTTCCTAGATTCCAATTATCAGGTACTTCTTTTACCAGCTGGGAATATTGGATCATTAAAAATCCAAGAAGAAGGAAGATAATAATGACAAAATGGTCATTAAAGACATATTTAAGATATTTTCCATTTTTCTGGTGGAAGTTGCGCCTTCGACCTTCAAAAACCTGACTAAGCTTATTCATAACTTGCATCACCTTTCGTTAAGGCTATGTAAATGTCATCAAGGCTTGCCTGGGGCATTTTAAACTTAAGCCTCAAATCATCAATCGTTCCGTCCGCAACAACTCGCCCGTCATGAAGGACGATAAACTTGTCGCAAAATTTTTCTGCTGTCGAAAGAATGTGGGTACTCATCAAAATCGCTGCCCCCTGTTTTTTCATTTCATACATGAGATCTATCAAATCTTGTATGGCCAAAGGATCAAGCCCTAAAAAGGGTTCATCAATGATGTAAAGGCTGGGATTAGTTAAAAAGGCACAGATAATCATAACCTTCTGTTTCATCCCCTTGGAGAAATTTTTAGGAAACCATTCAAGCTTATCCTTTAGGCGGAAGGTTTCCAGTAGTTTTTCTGCCCGGTTCATGGCTAAATCAAGGGGGATATCGTAGGCCATGGCAGTGATTTCAATGTGCTCTCTTAAAGTTAATTCCTCATAAAGGGAAGGAGTTTCAGGAATGAAACCAATTTGCTTGCGGTAGCTGTCGACCCCTTCACGAATACTTTTATCATTTATTTCAATGCTTCCTGCGTAAGGAACCAAAAGACCCATAATCTCCTGGATGGTTGTTGATTTACCCGCACCGTTTAAGCCAATCAGGCCAACCAATTGTCCATTTCCTACTTGGAAACTCACATCTTTTAAAACCTTGGAACCAAAATACCCACCTGATACATTATCAACCTTTAAAGTCATACTTCCATCCTTTCTTCTGCCTAACGACAGAATATCTTACTAGTTTAAAGTTCAAGCATAAGTTTTTACTAACAAACATAGGTAGAAGGTATCTCCTCTCCTACCAAGACTTATCTTGTGGCTTCTGTTATAATATGATTATAACAAATTCGGGGAGAAAGATATGAATGATTGTATTTTCTGTAAAATAATTAGTGGTGATATTCCTTCATTTAAGGTTTATGAGGATGAAGAGGTTTTAGCCTTCCTAGATATCACCCAGACAACCAAGGGACATACTTTAATTGTTCCTAAAAAACACAGCCGTAATTTACTTGCCATGGAAGAAGACGAGGCATCAGAGCTCTTTAAGAGGATTCCAAAAATTGCAAGGCACCTTAAGGATAAACTTGGAGCAAGCGGGATGAATATCCTACAAAATAACGAAGAGGTGGCTGGTCAAACCGTTTTTCATACCCATGTTCACTTGATTCCTCGTTATCAAGATGATGATGGCCTAACAATTTCATTTACTAATAATATGGATAGCTATGACCTACAAGAACTAGCTGGAGAACTCCTTTACGACCAAGAAGATTCAATAATTTAGCTAATGAACCAGGGGGAAGACTATGCATTCGACCTTAAAAAAAATAATTACTAATTTCATTGACGATCTTTCAAGCATGTCAAAAGACAGCAGGGATTTATTCAAGGATCAAAAGGATTTACGCCATAATAAAAGAAAGATCAAAAAGGAAATCTTTGATGCCCAGGTAGCTGGTCTTCAAATCAAAAGAGATTATAAGCTTTACTCTGAGAGTATCCAGGGTGATTTAAAGGATATGAAAGATAGCCAAAAGAGACTTAGAAATACTGTTAATCAGTTAAAAGAGAATATCAAAAAGCTAGACGACTAATCTAGCTTTTTTATTTTTATGAAAATTCTTTAATCATGAGATTAATCAAAATATTACGGTCTTCAATCCACTGGCTTCGTTCATCCTTCAAGTGCACCCGGTTACTTAAAAAGATAATCCCCTTCTCTTCTTTAAGGTTAATCAAAATAAAGGTTCCTGTATAGCCCGTATGAATCAACCAGTCGCCTAGTAAATCCCAAGCAAGACTCCTTCTTCCTTTTTCCGCGGCAAAATTTTTATCTAGGAGTTCGATTTTATTTGAAAAATATTCTTGGTTATAAAGGTAATTTTTAATGAATTCTTCTAAATCAACAAGGCTTGCAAAGATACCTGCACTTCCTGCATGACCTTTCAAAAGCCTAGCCTTGGGATCATGAACAATTCCTCTGGGAGTATCCTTATCAGTTAGTACTACTTGATTTTTAGCAGCTGGAAAAAAACTAGCAGTTGGCATGGAAAATTTTTCAAAAACTTCTTGATTAATTAATTCATCAAGGTCTTTTTTATAAATTTCTTCTAACATAAAGCCCAAAAGGATAAAGTTTACATCAGTATATTTAAATGATTTATCATCTGTAAGCTCAATATTATTCATGGCTTCCTTAAGTTCAGCCGCATCCAGCTGGTCCCTATTTTTAATAAAGGGGTTAACTCCTGTTGTATGGGTTAAAAATTCTCTGACTGTAAGGCTTCCTTCATGAAAGGCCGGATAATAGTCTTTTAGGGGTCTATCAATATCAATTGATCCTGTCAGATAATCCCTAATGAGAATTGTTCCAACACCTAGGACCTTACTGACGCTTGCTAAATCATAAAGAAGATTTTTTCTGGTAAGCTTGGGATAGGGGAAATTTTGTTGGAGGCCCAGATAGTAATTATGAATTTGACCCTTGTTGATAGTTGCAAAAGAAGCGCCTGGAAAAACGCCAGACGCTATATATTCTTTAATTAATTTGATGGTTTCTTTCATCTTAAACCTTCACTTTGTCCTTCATGATCCAGTTTTCAATGCCTGATTTGTCAGTCATGGTTAAAATTCTTTCCTGCTTGTTAACATGACAATCATAACCCATTTCCTCAAAGCGTTCAGCTGCTTCCCTTAAATCAAAGTCAGTTGGAACCTTAAATTCAAATATTTCTAAATCCCATGTTTGATCAAATTCAGCCTGTAAATCTTTGCCTTCTGCTTCAAAGAAATTAAGTTTAATAAAGGGTAATTCTATAGTATTTTCTTGGCCGTTAACTCCAAAGACATGACTGTAAAAATCCATAGCCTCAGATACATTTAAAACATTAATATCTATTTCAGCGATTTCATAATCAGATAGGCCCTTAAAATCATCTTTAAGAGATTCTAGGCTTTCAAGCTGTAAATCAATTTCTTCTAATTTTTTAGAATCATCTTCTCCGTGGATTAAAACTAAATCATTTTCCGGAGAGATTGCTTCAAAAGCATAGCCTTTTTCACCCTTGTAAATCTTTGATAATTTTTTTGAATTTAATTTTATAAGTTCTGTAATTTCACAAGGATCAGCCTTAATCACTAATCTCTTTAATTTTTTAATACCATCTGAAACTGCCCTAGTACGTGTTGCTGGTGACTCTTCAAGAATAAATTTTTCACTCTTGTTTACATGTCCCCCAAATACCGCAATTGAATTTTCTTCATATAAATTCTTTAACCCAAAAACCTGGCGGTAAAATTCAATATTTAAGTCCCGATTGTTCACTCGCACGCTAGGGATAAAATTTTTAATTTCCTCTATTATTTTATTCATCATGTCTCCTCATTGTTCGGTTAAAGCCTATTAAATGTGCAGAAGCACACAAATACCTTATACATTGTATGTATAAATAATCATTTTGTCAAAGAAATTAATGTATTTTTTGTTTTACATTATATTTCTAAATATTTCTATTATCAGTAAATTTAGATAATATAATAATTTACCCCTATTTTTTCATCTAATTCCCTTTTTTATGTACAAAAAAAGGAATCTCTGATAGAATGGAGCAATGAAAATGTTTTTAAAAAAATTAAATTGGATACCTTTATTTATCCTAAGTCAGGTACCTCTGCCGCTTATGATTTTAATTCCTGAAATCCGCAAGCAGGCCAAATATGATAGCCTTGACTACCTAATCTTTTTTGCAGCCTTTGGTCTTTTATTTTTTGTAACCTACTTTTATGCAAGGGGACTTAAAATTATTCCAAAATTCTCCAAATCATATCTGGATTTTAAAAAAATTGGAATTGGTTTTGCCTGTCTCTTCGTTGTTTCAATGATTGCCAATAGTTTAGCCAGCCAACTAGGAACATCTGAAACTGCTAATCAAACAGATTTAAATTCTCTTATGGCTAGCTCACCTGCAATTATTTTTGCCATCTGTACCATTTCAGCTGGTTTCTTTGAAGAATTAGTTTTTAGGGTTGGTATTTTTGAACTTCTATCACCCAAGCACCCTAAAATCGCAGCCCTTTTAGCAATTGCAGTCTTTGCCCTCATGCACGGACCGACTGATCTTGGAAGTTTACTTATTTACCTTTCAATGTCAATTGTGCTAACCATGCTTTATTATGAGTACCGAAATTTCTATGTCAATATGAGTGTCCATGCCTTATGGAATACAATGGTTACACTTCTGACTCTCTTGTATATAAACTAAAAACTCCTAAATTTAGGAGTTTTTTTGATGCAAAAAAGCCAATCCTAAGATTGGCTAAAATTCATTAGATATATAGAATTTTGAATAATGCTACTGCAGCGATACTTGCAAGAATTGGTGCTACAACTGGAGCCCATGCATACCACCATTTGCTATCAGCCTTAGCTTCACCAAGGATTGATTTTGGTAGTAGGAAGTGAACCAAACGAGGTCCAAAGTCACGCGCTGGGTTAAGTCCAGGTCCAGTAGGTCCTCCAAGAGCTGCTACTAGAGCCATAACTAGGAATCCAAGTCCCATGTGGGCTACTGCTACAGAACCGTGTCCGCCACCTAAGATAGTTGCGATACCTGATTGTACTTGTTGGTCGATGCTCATTTCGCTTAGTTTTTGACCTTGAGCTTCGATTAAACCTGTTACTGATTTAGTAACTTCAGCTCCAAAGAAGTTTTTAGTAAGACCCATTGCTCCAAAGAAAAGAACAAATGATCCAACAAACTCATTTAGGAAACCGTTAATAAGTGCTGGACGACGAGATTCAACAGTACCGTTATCTAGGTTATCAATAGTTGAGAATGTTCCTAGAACGTGGTTTGAGTTCTCAGTCTTAAGGAAGTAAGGACGGTATACTGAAACTAGTACAAGTTGTCCGAACATAGCACCAAAAACTTGAGCTACGATGTATGGTAAAACGTGTGCCCATGGGAAGAAGCCAGATACTGCTAAACCAAGTGTGAAAGCTGGGTTAATGTGGTTACCTGAAACGTTACCAAACATAAGTGCTGGGATCATTACACCCATACCGTATCCCCAAGCGATAGTCATCCAACCTGAAGCAAAACCTTTAGTACCTTTAAGGTCCACGTTAGCTACTGCTCCGTTACCTAAAATAATAAGTAAAGCAGTACCAATGAACTCAGTGATGTACTTGACTGTCCATGTTACATCCATAAAAAAAAACCTCCAAAAATTTTTAAATTCAAGTTATTCTAACAAGTTAAAATACATTTGTAAAGCATTATCAGGATTGTAAACGCTTAATTTTACCAATTATTTTTAGCTATGTTATAATCATCTTAATCTTTACAAAAGAAAGGTAAGTAAATGAAATTTAACCAATTTTCCATTGTTGAAAAAAGCATGGAAGAAAAAATTAACGAACTAAAAGAATTAGGATTTGATACTAGTCTTCAAGCAGACAATAAAGAACTTTTTAGCTCTTTTTTAGCCAAAATTCCCTATGACTTATCAACTCTACTAGCTAGCAACAAGGAAAGTTACCTGGACTTTTTAGCCAGCTCAAGTAAACTTTCTTGGGACGTATTTTATACTATTGGCCTACAGCTATTAGGATTTACAGCCTTCTTTGACTTTTCTCCCGAACAATCACTTGAATTTGCAAGTGACCTTGGAATAAATGTTCTAGAAGGAGAACTCTCGGCAGAGACTCTGATTGAAGCCTGGTACCTTCTTCTCCTAACCAGAAGCAAAGAGGGATCAATTTTAATCGAAAAATTTGTAGCAGATGATTTTCTTCCTATGGATAATAAGTATCATTTCTTTAATGATAAAAGTTTAGCCACCTTTGATACGAAAAATTTAATCAAAGAAGTTGTCTATGTTGAAAGTTCAGTTGATAGTAATTTTGACGGTAAAAAGGATCTCATAAAAGTTCAAATTATTAGACCAAAATATGAAGGAAAACTTCCCAGTGTTATGACGGCCAGTCCTTACCACCTGGGTGTTAATACTAAGGCAAATGACGACCGCCTCCACCCTATGGAAGCTGACTTAATTCAAAAGGAAGAAAAATCAATTGAGCTTATTAATCAGGATTTTTCTGACATTTTAAAAATCACTCCTTCTGCAGATGATTTACCCCTTACTGATGAAACTGAAAAATTTACCCACGGATGGACCTATACCTTAAACGACTACCTGCTAGCTCGCGGTTTTGCTTCAATCTATGTAGCTGGAATAGGTACCCGTGGTTCAGATGGATTTATGACCTCAGGAGACTACCAACAGGTAGCAAGTGTTACAGCAGTTATCGACTGGTTAAATGGAAGACGACCTGCCTATTCAAGTCACGCAAGAAAAGAACTTGTTGAAGCTGCCTGGGCTAACGGCCTAGTAGCTATGACCGGTAAATCTTACCTGGGAACCCTGGCCTACGGGGCAGCAACAACAGGGGTCCAAGGCCTTGAGGTAATCCTTGCTGAAGCTGGGATTTCAAGCTGGTATGACTATTATAGAGACAATGGAGCAATTTCAAGTCCTGGTGGTTTCCCTGGAGAAGATTTAGACGTCCTTGCGGCCCTTACCTATTCTAAAAATTTAGACGGAGCTGACTATCTTAAAAATAATAGTTTTTATGAAGGTGAACTTGATAAAATGACAGCTGAAATTGACCGGAAGTCTGGTGATTACAACCAGTACTGGCATGATAGAAATTATCTTCCCCATCTGGATAAGGTTAGGGCAGATGTTCTTGCCGTTCACGGTCTTCAAGACTGGAATGTCAAGCCTAAGCATGCCTATGAATATGTAAATGGTCTCCCTGAACACCTTGTAAGCCACAGTTTCCTTCATCAAGGAGAACATATCTACATCAATAACTTCCAAAGCCTTGATTTTTCTGAAACCATAAATACCTACTTTACTGGAAAATTATTGGGAAGAAAACTTAATTTAAAACTTCCAAAAGTAATCTGGCAGGAAAACAATGTTGAAGGACACTTCAAAGAGCTTGAAAATTTTGGTGAGGCGACTAGAAAAAACTTTAAACTAGGTCATGAAATTAGTAAATTTGAAAATAGCTATCCTCAAGATAAATTTACCAGCTACAGTCAAAATTACAAGAACTTTATTAAGGACCTGTATGAAGGCGAGGCTAATGCCAGCTATATTGACCTAAAAATCGACCAGGACCTTCTTGTAAATGGAAAAATGACCCTCAATGTCAGAATCAAACTTAATGATAGCAAGGGACTACTTTCTGCTCAGATCATTGAACTAGGTCAGAAAAAAAGATTGAATAGCCTGGCTAGTGTCCTTGAGCCTAAAGCCATCGATCTAGGACATAACTTTATCTATGATGATTTGAAGGAATTAAAACTAGCAGACAGTCCCTATAAATTAATCAGTAAATCTCTAATGAACTTACAAAATAGGGAGGATCTTTTGAAAATAACAGAAGTCCCTAAAGATACCTGGATGGACGTAAAACTTGATTTACAACCAACCATCTATCAGTTAAAAGCAGGTGATACAATAAGAATCGCCCTCTATTCTACTGACTTTGAATTAACGATTAGGGATAACAGACAGGTCACCTATGAAATTGATCTAGAAAACTCTTCTCTCTCTATTCCTTATACAAAATAAAAAGGAAGCTTAGGCTTCCTTTTTATTTTACCTTCAAATCAGCATCAGTTTCCCTGACAATATAAATGGGCCGTTTTTTGGTTTCCATAAAAATTTTACTTATGTATTTGCCAATAATTCCAAGCATTAGTAGGTTCACCCCACTGCAAAATAAAATAATTACCACAAGAGAGGGCCAGCCCTGGGTTTTATCCCCAAAGGCTAAGGTTTTTATAATAATAAAGATTGCCCCAATAAGAGAGATGAAAACTGACAAGATTCCCCCGTAAGTAGCAATATTGAGTGGCACTTCTGAAAAATTAATAATTCCCTTTAATGAATAGCTAAGAAGGCTCCAAAAATTCCAACTACTTTTTCCTGCCACTCGCTCCCTGTTCTCATATTCCAAGTAAATGGTATTAAAACCAACCCAGGTAAAAATTCCCTTAGAAAAACGATTGTATTCATGAAGCTCAAGGATGGCATCAACCATCTGCCTGGTCATTAGACGAAAATCTCGTGCCCCGTCAACTATCTCAGTTTCACCTATCATATTAATCAACTTATAAAAGACGTGGGCAAAGATTGACCGAATGACGGGTTCTCCCTTCCTGGTGGTCCTCCTACATCCCACACAGTCCACATCAGGATCTTGAATCTTATCGTACATCTCTAAAAGAAGGACTGGTGGATCTTGAAGGTCAGCATCCATTACGGTTACATAATCTCCTGAAGAAGCTTTGAGCCCCGCATAAAGGGCTGACTCCTTACCAAAATTTCTTGAAAAGGACAGGTATCTAACATTTGGATGTCTAAAAGAGAGGTCCCTTAAAATATTCAAGGTAGAGTCCTTACTTCCATCATTTACAAAAAGATACTCAAATTCAAGCTTACCCTCCCTACTAATTTTTTCCATTTCCTTGAAAAAAATGGGAAGGACCTCTTCTTCATTATAGCAAGGAACAACCACTGATATTTTCATTAAACTCTCCCACTCCCACAAAAGTAAATTTCTTTGTCATATATGTTAAGCATTCTAACATATTTTAAAAAAATTTTCCCCTCTGATCATGATTAGAGAAAGTCCTGATAACTACTAATGAATTCTTCCCTTAACTGATCTTTTTCTTCCTGATTAATAAAGGCTCCTTCAAGGGCATTTAAATTAACCTTTAAAAAGTCCTTTGGTTCAAAGTCATACCAGTCCGCAATCTTTTGATATTCCTTGTTTAAATTGGTATTACTGACAGTCCTATTGTCCGTATTTATTGTTACTAGAACACCAGCCTCATATAATTTTTTAAAGGGGTAATTTTCGAGGCTGTCAATTGCCCTGGTTTGAAAATTACTGGTTGGTGCCATTTCAAAAACAATCCCCTGCTTGGCTAGATTAGAAAATTCCTGCGGCAGCTCCCCAATAGCCACCCCGTGACCAATCCTTGTTGCTCCAAGCTCAATAGATTCAAGAACATTTTGACCACAGCCGCATTCCCCGGCATGGAGGGTCAGATTAATTTCCTGTTTCTTGATTTTAGCTAAGAGATCAGTGAATAGACCTGGTGGAAAGTTTTTTTCATCACCAGCCAAGTCAAAGCCGTTTATATATTTAGAAGAAAGTCCCTTTTGGGTAAAAAGATCTAAAAGATCAAGAAGATCCTCCGGACTCTCATGACGAAGGCCACATATTATTCCACCCATTTTAATATCAAAATCGGCTTCAGCCCTTTCAAACCCAAGACAGACGGCTTCAACCACCTGCTTAAGGCTTAGTCCTTCTCTTGTATGAAGTCTCGGTGCAAAGCGAATTTCCATGTACTTAACCTTATCTAAATTAGCCTGCCTGGCAAGATCATAAGAGGCCAGGCTTAAATTTTCTGCGGTCTGTAATAGGGGCAAAACAAAATCAAAACAAAGCAGGTAGTCTGCCAAAGATTTAACCTGCTCTGAGGCATGAATCTTTGTCCTTAAAACATCATCATTTTGAGGAATTTCAAGCTGTGATTTCTGGGCCAGCTCTCTTATTAAATCCATTGATAATGAGCCATCTAGATGACAGTGAAGTTCTGTTTTAGGTAAGTTTTCAATTATGTCAGATGTTAACACGTTTGCCTCCAAAAAAGATTTTCTTTATAGAATATCTTTTTTTACAGAAAAAAGCAAGGTTGGTCCAGTAAAATTCAAAAAAATTATTTATGGAATTAAAAAAGCCAAGCAAATGCTTGACCTTTTATTTATTTGGTTTCAAAACCTTCAACTAGGACTTCAGGGAATTCCTCAGTTACGATTGTGGCACAACGGTTACATAGATTTTGTAGATTTTCATTTTCGTTGGTTCCTACAGTCTCATCTAAACGACGGCAACGGTCACAAACTTCACCTTTTGCATGTTCAACAAGGATTGATACCCCTTCAAACTCTTGAGCGTTTTCTGGAGCTGCATCACTTGATACAGTAAAGTCAGAAACAATCAGAAGTTTTGCGATATCTTCGTTCATTGAAGCAAGTAGAGTAGCTGTTACTTCATCTGGGTAAACAGTAACTGCAGCCTCTAGAGACTTACCGATAATTTTTTCATCACGGGCTACTTCAAGGGCCTTAAGCACCTTGTCACGGAAGTCCATGAAGGCTGACCAAGTGTCAGTAAGTTCTTCAATGTTTGTGTAAGACTGGACTTCTGGCATTTCAGCAAGATAAGCGTATTCTGCTTCTTCGTCTTCTAGGTAGGTCCAGATCTCTTCAGCAGTGTGAGGAAGGATTGGAACTAGAAGTTTTGTAAGTTTTACAAGGATTTCATAGAAGACTGTTTGCATGCTGCGACGAGCAAGACTATCTGCTGCATCGATGTAAACCACGTCTTTAGCGAAGTCCAGGTAGAATGAAGACAGGTCATTTGTCAGGAAGTTGAAGACTGTCTTGTAAACATTCATGAAGTCGTACTCTTCGTATGATTTAAGTGAAGACTCAACTACCTCGTTCAGGCGGTTAAGGATGTACTTGTCAGACGGTTGAAGGTCTGTGTAGGCAACTTCGTTAACGGATTTCTTGTAGTCGCTTGAGTTTGCGATAAGGAAACGTAGGGTGTTACGGATCTTACGGTAGGTTTCAGAAACCTGACCTAGGATATCCATTGATACACGAACATCACTTTCAGTGTCGACACTTGCTACCCAAAGGCGGAGGATGTCTGCCCCGTATTGTTTAACAACTGTACCTGGAGTGATGACATTTCCTAGAGACTTACTCATCTTACGGCCTTCTCCGTCAAGAACGAATCCTTGAGAAAGGACAGCGCGGTAAGGTGACTCTTCATTGATGGCAACACTTGTTGTGATACTTGAGTTGAACCATCCACGGTATTGGTCAGATCCTTCAAGATATAAATCAGCTGGGAATGATAGCTCAGGGCGCTGTCTTAGGACTGCTTCGTGAGAAGATCCTGAGTCAAACCAAACGTCCATGATATCTTTTTCTTTGGTGAAGATCCCATTAGGTGAACCAGGGTGAGTGAACCCTTCTGGTAATAGGTCTTTGGCATCACGTTCCCACCAAACCTTAGATCCGTGCTCACGGAATAGGTCTGAGATGTGGTTTGTAGTTTCTGGAGTGATGATTGCTTCCCCATTTTCCGCATAGAAGATTGGAAGTGGAACACCCCAGGCACGTTGACGGGAAATTACCCAGTCACCACGGTCGCGAACCATGTTGTAGAGACGTGTTTTACCCCAAGGCATGATCCAGTTAACACCTTCAATGGCATCTAAAATGTCACCACGGAACTTGTCGATTGAGGCAAACCACTGTGGAGTCGCACGGAAGATAACTGGTTTTTTAGTACGCCAGTCGTGTGGGTAGCTGTGGGTGAAGAAGTTAAGTTTTAGAAGGGCTCCTGATTCTTCAAGCATTTGGCTAACTTTTTTGTTACCCTCGTCGTAGAAGAGTCCTTCAAACCCTGGTGCTTCTTCTGTATAGTAACCACGGTCATCGATTGGGCTTAGGACGTCAAGCTTGTACTTGCGGCTGAAGAAGTAGTCGTCTTCCCCGTGTCCTGGTGCTGTGTGTACTAGTCCTGTACCTGAATCAAGGGTTACATATTCAGCATTCATCACTAGTGAGTCACGATCATAAAATGGGTGACGGGCTACCATGTTATCAAGCTCAGATCCCTTGATTGTTTGGATGATTTCAAATTCTTCCCAACCAACTTCCTTAGCTACTGAATCCACAAGCTCAGATGCTACTAGGAACTTGCGACCTCCTGTTGAAACTAGCACGTATTCATAGTCAGGGTGGGCAAAGATTCCAAGGTTAGATGGAATTGTCCAAGGAGTTGTTGTCCAGATAACAAATTCAGTGTCTTCTGGAAGCAGTCCTTTAGTGTCTACTGCCTTGAAGGCTACAAAGATTGATGCAGAACGAACGTCTTGGTATTCAATCTCAGCTTCAGCTAGACTTGATTCACTTGATGGTGACCAGTAGATTGGTTTTTGTCCCTTGTAGATGTAGCCTTTTTCAGCCATTTTTCCAAAGACGTGGATTTGTGCTGCCTCGTATGATGGATCTAAAGTCACATATGGGTGATTCCAGTCAGCCATAACACCTAGACGTTTAAAGTCTGCACGTTGAGTATCAACCTGGCTAAGGGCATACTTACGGCACTCTTCTAAATAATCAAGAAGGTCCATTTCCTTGCGTTTGATTCCTTTTTTAGCAAGAACTTGTTCGATTGGTAGCCCGTGAGTGTCCCATCCAGGAACAAGTGGAGCACGGAAGCCAGTCATGTTCTTATAACGAACGATGATATCTTTAGAAATTTTGTTGAGGGCATGTCCTACGTGGATGTTCCCATTGGCGTACGGAGGTCCATCGTGGAGCATGAATGATGGTTTATCTTCATTCTGTTTTAGACGGGCATTGTAAAGGTCTGCTTCATCCCAACCTTCTTGCCAAACTGGTTCCTTAGTTGGAAGACCAGCACGCATTGGAAAACCAGTCTTACCAAGATTTAATGTATCTTTTACTTTCATTTTGTTAATCCTTCTCTTAAAAATATAAAAAGGCTCCTCGTCAAGGGACGAAAAGCCGTGGTACCACCCTAATTTACGGCCAAGGCCGTATCTTAACTCTTAACGCGAGGAACGTCTTTACTTAATAGATAGCTTAAGCCCTCCTTCAGTAAAGATAAAATAGGTGATAAAAACACATCCAGTGATTACGGGGCTTCCACCATTTCCCCACTCGCTGTAAATTTAGATGTCTTTTCCTGTCCTGAATTTTTTATTTATTTTTCTTCTTGCTCTTCTTCTTGAGAAACCTGTTCAAGTGCCTCAGCAATTTCTGCTAGAGGTACCCTTGAAGTGTACTGCTCACCTTCAAATGTTTCTTCAACAATTTTTCTAAGAACTTCATCTTGATTTGGAATGTATGTTGATACTGGTCTAAAGATTTCATCCCACTCAGCATCGTTAATACTATCAAGTTGTGCCTGAACTGTCATTTGAATTCTTTGGTGGTATGAACGAAGATTTCTCTTAAGTTCATCAGTTTCCCTAACCAAACGAACTGCGTCGTTACGGGCTGTATCAAGAATGATTTGTCCTTCATTTTTAGAAGCTGTTATGATGGCATTAGCCTTTTGACGGGCATCTGTCAAAATATTTTCTGCTTCATTATCAGCCTGAGCGCGAACATTATCAGAAGTATCCTGAGCGATAATTAAAGACTTGTTAAGAGAATCTTTCATCTCTTCAAAGTATTCTACCTTCTCAGCCAGATTCTTATTCTCACGTTCTAAATCCTTAACCTTTTGAGCATAGTAATCGTAATCGCGAACAATAATATCAAAGAAATCTTCCACTTCCTTTTTATTGTAACCACGCATTTGCGATGAAAAATCTTTATTTTGAATATCTAAACTATTTAAAACCATATAACCTCCCCTAGGATATTATTTATTTTTTGTAATTGCAACTTCAACTCTCAACTTATCTTTTTTGCTTAAAGAAAGCTCGTCAATCAGGGTAATTCTTCCATATCCCCTAACGCTTATTAAATCACCAATTTCAAGAAGTTTCTCCTTCTTGTCCTCGACAGAATAATTTAACTTAACCAGCCCTTTTTCAATCAAATCAGAAGCGGTCTTCCTTGAAATATTAAAGGAACTAGCCACAAGCTTATCTAAACGTAAACTAGAAACCGATAAAATCTTATTTTTTGAAGGTTTATCTTCATTGTCAGATTTCATCAATTTCGAGAGAGGTATTCCTTGTAATTTTACACCTAATTTCCCAATTTTACTAATATTTTCCTCAACAAAGCTAAGAAAATTAGAATCAATGAAAAACTGGGCGCGAGTACCAGTTACCAAAATGTCACCAATCTTAGACCTGCTTAAACCTGTTTGACCAAGCAAGGTACCAAGAATCTGCGAATGACTTATTTTAGCAAATTTACTGGGAAAGTTTATCTCAACTAGAGCCAAATCAAAATCACTAGGATCAAAAACATAAAAATCTGGTGCCAGGATTACCCTAACCATTTCAGAATCAATAAGATCTGAACTTGAGTATAGTTTAATACCACTAGCATTAGCTAAACTTTCTAAAATCTTATATTCCCTGGGATTTAAGAAATCACTAGTTACAATTTCATAATTAAAGCTTACCCGGTCAATTTTATCTTGGAGTCTATCAATAAACTCCCTCTCCTCCGGCCTAAAATGTTGATATACATCCTTCATCTTAAAAAAGAATTATCAATAATTTTTGTAGGAGTTGAAGCGATAAAACAGCAACCCATACGGTAAAATCAAAAGTTCCAAAGGTAAGATTTAAATTTCTAAAAAGATTTAAGTAAGGCATAGACAGATCAGCAATGACCTCTCCAAGTTTACTATCACGAAGTCCAGGAATCCAGCTCATGATAGCGTAAACTATTAGGATCATCGAATAGATACTTATCAGCCTATATAATAAATTTATAATCATTAATTTCCTCTACAAATTGAACTCATCATAATTTTGACGGGCCAGTAGACTCATTTCAGCACTTGCTTCTACAGAAACACTAGCAGGTGTCAAAAGGAAGATTTGTCCACCAACATTTTGAATGTCACCCTCTAGGGTGTAAACCACACCTGTGAAGAAGTCGATACTACGTCTGGCCTGAGCGTCATCCATTAACTTAAAGTTAACTATTACACTTTCGTCATCTTTTACAAGAGTTGCAATATCCATAACATCCCCGTAAACACGAGGTTCTCTAATTGCAATCTTTGAAATTTTTTCATCCCTGGTCATATTTAAAAAACGGCCCTTCTCTTCTGATTTGCTATCTTTAAAATCATTCATCCGAGATTCACGGTTCATACTCTTTGAAGAGTTTGAAGCTTGATTTCTAACAGATGTCGATCTTTGTTCCCTCAAATCTTTTTGAGCTTCATAAGAATAAGCTGATTTTTTATGACCTTCTCTTTGGTCAGATTTTTGGTAATTTTTATTAGATTGTTGTGAAGTTTTTTTAGATTGATTCTGTTTAATACTTAGAAGAGATTTATCCTCAGATTGAACAGGTTTCTCACTATTGTTTTCTTCACTATAATCCTCTCCATCTTCTCCAAGAAAGAATGATTTCATTTTTTCAAATATATCTTTTACATTATCCATAATCAATTTAGTCCCTTAAAAAACTCACTCCCAATTCTAATAAAAGTTGCACCATTTTCAACTGCTTCTTGATAATCTCTACTCATTCCCATACTTAATTCAGTACAGGGCACATTTTCCAGATTTAAACTGCTGATAGCCTGCTGAAGAGCTTGCGTCTTGGAAAAAATTAAATCAAGCTCCTCTTTTGTAGCACTAAAGGGTGCCATGGTCATAAGACCAACTATCCTAACATTTGGTAGATCATTTATCTCAAGGATAGCCTTTTCTACCTCATTAACTAGAAAACCATGCTTACTTTCTTCTTCAGATACATTAACCTGTAGGAAGCAGTTTACCGGGTGGTGCGCCCTTTTTGAAATCTCCCTAGCAAGTTTTACTGAGTCCAAGGCATGAAAGTAATCAACATAGTTTATGACATCTTTTACTTTTCGTCTTTGTAAACTTCCAATCAGATGCCAGGTTATATCTAAATCTTTCAAAGATTGATATTTATCAAGAAATAAATCAACTCGATTTTCCGCTAAATTATTAATTCCAGCATCTACAAGTTGTCGTGCAGCGGATTCATCTACATATTTAGTCACTCCGACTACTGTTACTGAACCCTCTGCACGACCTGCTTGATTTTCGATTTTTTTCAGTTTACAGAGAACAGCTTGCACATTCTCCGCTATTGTCATAATTATTTATTACGGAAAAATGGTGGTGTATCCAAATTATCTTCCTCAGTTTGAGTGGTTTGATTTGGTACATTAAATTTGCTGATTGATGTCTGTTCATCACGACCAGTTGCTTGGTTTGGACGTGATTGGTTTGAATCACGACGTAAGTCCCATTCACCAAAAGCTGATTTTTGATTTTGGTTTTGGCTAACAACCTTAGTTTCTTTACGACGAACATCGTTACTTGCTGAGTTGTCTCCTGCAGAAGTTCCTAGAACACGGCGACGTGGTTGTTCTGCTTTTTGGTTAACAACACGTTTAACTTCTTCCTTGTCAACACCAGTTGCTACAACTGTAACACGAATTTCACCTTGGAGACTATCGTCAATGGCAGTTCCAAGTAAGATATTTACATCATGACCTGCTGCTTGGATAACGATTTCTGATGCATCTTGTGCTTCAGATAGAGACATATCAAGACCACCTGTAACGTTTAGAAGAACATTTTCAGCTCCATCAATTGTTGTTTCAAGTAGTGGTGAGTAAATGGCTTGACGAGTAGCCTCGATAACACGGTCGTCACCTTCAGCAATCCCAATACCCATAAGAGCATCACCTTTGTTTGCCATTACTGTTTTAACGTCAGCAAAGTCAAGGTTAATCATACCTGGGCTTGTAATAAGGTCAGTAATCCCTTGAACACCTTGACGAAGAACGTTATCTGCTTCGCGAAGAGCTTCTGTAAGCGGAGTCTTCTTGTCAACGATTTCAAGCAGGTTGTTGTTTGAAATGATAAGTAGAGTATCAACATTCTCTTTAAGTTCAGCAATACCTTCAGCGGCATGGTAACCACGTTTTGATCCTTCAAAACCAAACGGACGAGTTACAACACCAACAGTAAGTGCACCTAAGCGTTTTGCGATTCCAGCGATAACCGGTGCAGCACCTGTACCAGTTCCACCACCCATACCAGCAGTGATAAAGACCATATCACTTCCAGCAAGAGCTTCTTCAATTACTTCTTCACTTTCTTCAGCAGCTTTTCTTCCAACCTCAGGAACAGCTCCAGCACCAAGTCCACGAGTAAGTTTTGGACCGATTTGGATAACAGTGTCAGCCTTTGAAGAACGTAGAGCTTGAACGTCTGTGTTTGCTGCGATGAATTCTACACCACCAACTTGTTCTTCGACCATGCGGTTGATGGCGTTACCACCACCTCCACCAACACCAATAACCTTGATTACTGCACCTTGTTGATCACCATCAAATAAAAATTCCATGTTTATCTCTCCTCTTAATCAAACATGCTAGAAAACATGTCTTTTAACCGGTGAACTAATCCACCATCTTTTTTATTATGTTTTTCTTCCTGAACTGACTCTTCAAAATCAGTAGCCACTGGTTCAGTATATTCTTCTTCCAAGTCAGAACTGTCAAGAAATACCTTATCTTGACCGACCATTGAAAGGTCTTCTGTATAGGTTTCTTGCTTCACAACTGAAGCCTGGACTAAACTGTCAATATCACTTCTACTACCAACATAATCAACGATACTTAATACATTAGCAAAGATTGGATTTCTTAATCCCATTTCAGCTGGTACAAATAAACGAACATTAGTACCTAGTACTTGGCTTGCCAATTCAACAATACCTGGCATAGCAGCACCGCCACCAAGTAGAACAATCCCGCCTGGATATTCATTTACATGATTATCCTTAAGGTTTCTTTTCACTCTATCAAAAATTTGAGTTAAACGAGCTTCAAGAATTTGTGATAGGTAGTATTCATCAATGGCCTCAGGTTCATTTTTTCCAACTACATCAACTAGGAAACGCTCATCTTTACTTGCACGACTTGTACTTGCTTCACCGTAGTTAACTTTTAAGTCTTCAGCAATTTCAACAGTTGTATTTAAAACAGTCGAAATATCTTTGGTAGCGTAGTCGCCCCCTTCAGGACTCACATCAAGATACTGTAGGTTTTGATCTTTGATGCTCATAATTGAAGTTTGTCCCGCTCCAAGGTCAACAATTGTAGTACCAAATTCGCGTTCGCCCTCACTAAGAACATAACTTGTAAGAGATAATGGACTTATTACAATGTTTTCTACAAATAGGCCAGCACGTTCAATCGATTTACGAAGATTATGAATAATGGTTCTTGGTCCTGTATAAAGGAGGCCCTTCATTTCAAGGCGAACCCCAAACATACCACGAGGATCTGTAATCCCTTCAAATCCATCAACTGTAAATTCTTTAGGAAGTACAGCAACAATCTCTCTTTCAGGTAAAACGCTGCGTAAAAGCGCATTGTCAACAACCTGTTCTACATCTTTATCTGTTATTTCCTTTGAACCATTTGAAATTGGAATCATTCCTTGGCAGAAATCAACTTCTAGCATATTAGCAGGAAGTCCAACATTTACCCCTGTAATCTTCACACCTGAGCGTTCTTCAGCTGCTTCGACTGCTTTTTTAATAGATTCTGACACCTTATCAATGTCAACTATAATTCCATTTTTCAAACCTTCACTTTTGGCATTACCCACACCAATTATATTCATATCACCACGGATATATTCGGCAACTAACACCTTAATTGTGTTGGTTCCAATATCAATACCCGTAAAAAGTCCACTTTTGGCCATCAAAGTGACTCCTTTCCTCTTCATTAAAGTTACATTTTTTAGTTAGTAAAGTAGATAATATTCCTAGTCTAAGATATTAACACTCATTCAGTATTTTAACATACTGAGCCAGTAAAGCAATAACTTACCCTGTTTTTCTAAATATTATTTTCACTAACCTCTTACATAAAAATTTGTTTACTTTGAGCTAATTAATTACTCTAAATTATTCATCAAATCCTTTAATTGACTAATCTGTTCATCTGTCCACTGATTAGCCCTAGGCTTTGTTTCAACCAAAGAATTTGTATAATTTTTCAACTCACTTTTCCCAACACTTACGAGTTTTTCAAGTTCGCGAGCAGAAATACGAGCTGCCCCCTGACTAAAAACAACCCATTGTTCAGCTAAATCACTGGTAGCCACATAAACCTGGGTCAAGATATCATTGCATTCGCCCGCCAAACGTTCAATATAAGAATCTGCCGTCTCATCCTCCTCGGTAAAAATAACTAAAACATTATATTTTTTAAAAGAGGTCCGTACACCTGGGACATATTGGGCATCAAAAACACAAACTACTTCAATCCCCTCAAAATTAGCATATTCAGATAACTTTTCCAGCAGGTAATCTCTGGCTTCTTCTAGGCGATTATGTTGAAAGGCTTGCCTAGTCTTTTTCCAGGCTCCAATCATGTTGTAACCATCAACAATTAGTAGTTGTTTTTTCATTAAAATCCTCTTTTTCTTGCCACCTCATACATAAGTATAGCACTAGCTACACCAGCATTTAAACTTTGAACATGACCGGTCATTGGGATGGTCACCATCTCATCCACCTGCTTCTTAATTCCAGCAGAAACTCCCTTACCTTCACTACCGATAATCAGAGCAATTTTCCCTGCTGTATTCCATTTGGTGTAATTTGTCCCCTTCATATCGGTACCAAAAATCCAAAAACCAGCTTCCTTTAATTTATCAAGAGTTTGACTTAGGTTGGTAACACGGGCTACTGGCACATGTTCAACAGCCCCCGTACTAGCCTTAACAGCAGTCGGTGTGATTCCAACTGCCCGGTGCTTTGGAATGACAATTCCAGTAACTCCTGTAGCATCAGCTGTCCTAAGAATTGATCCTAAATTATGGGGATCAGTTAGGCCGTCAAGAATCAGGATGAAGGGATTATCTTCTCCTGCTGCCTTTTCCAAAAGATCAGAAAGTTCAGCATAGGCATAGGCACTAGTCTTTAGGACAAAACCTTGGTGGACACCGCGGTCAGTCATCTTATCTAAATCAGCTTTTTTCTCAAAGGAGATTGAAACCTTCTTGTCCCCAGCCAAGGCCTTCATTTCTTCTAGATTTTTCCCCTTTAGGTCGGCCTGAATATAAAGTTTATTTCCAGTTCCTGCATTTAAGGCTTCACGAACTGCATGAACCCCGTAAACCATGTCATTTGGTGTTTCTTCAACGACTACTTCTTCATAGTCGGCCCTACGGTTATCGACTGGTTTTTTATAGTTGTCATAGTCTCTTTTAGGACCACTTGAATTCTTACGGTCAAAAGACTTTTTAGGGCCTCGGGAATTTGATTTTCCCTGATAATTGCTCTTGCGATCATTTCTATTACTGTTATTTTTTTTCATTGTTTTTCCTGTCTGTAAATAAATAAAATCCTATGCCCTATTATAGCACAAGATTTTATTTGATATAATTTCTAGCTAATTCGCTTGATTTTCCTGACTTTCAACACGATTAATGCACCAATCAATAACTTCAGTCAGACGGATGTCTTGACCAGTCAGGTGCAGATAGCCAAGCACTGCTTCAAAACCTGTCGAAACCCGGTAGGTTAAAATGTCTGCATTCTTGGCCTTGGTCTTACTGTTGGCGTTTCTGCCCCGTTTAAAGTAGGTCCACTCTTCTTCAGTCAGAAGATTCTCCTCTTCCATCTGGCTGATTAACCAAGCCTGGGCCTTGGCTGAAACAAATTTGGTAGCCGATTTATGTAGCCGATTTGGTTTAGTCAATCCCTGATGAATCAAGTAATCACGCACATAGACCTCATAGATTGCATCTCCTGCATAGGCTAGAGCAATCCCGTTTATTAATTTAACGTCAACCTTAGCCACGACGCCACCTCACACCTTCTTTAGTATCTTCGAGAATGATTCCCTCCTCACGGAGCTCGTCACGGATCTTGTCCGCCAAAGCAAAGTCACGGTTCTTGCGCGCAAGCTCGCGCTCCTCAATTTTTGCATCAATATCTGAGTCCAAAAGTCCTGGAGATGTGAATTCAAGGCCAAGGATTGTCAGCACCTCATCGAAAAAGGCAAGGGCAGCAAGACTTGCATTACCAGAGTTGACAAAACGGATAAAGTCATAGAAAACAGTTAGGCCATTTGCGATATTGAAGTCATCATCCATGGCCTCGGTAAAGATCTTTCTGAAGTGATCAATCTCTTTCTCATTTTGGACTGAGTTGCCCTTTGAAAGGTCAAACTCCATGTTCTCATAGGCTGTCTTGATTTTGGCAAAATTGTTCTCTGCATCCTGGATGCTGCTGTCTGAAAAGAGAAGGGGACGTCGATAGTGGGTTGTGGTTAAGAAAAATCTTAGAACCTGCGGATCCACAATATCAAGCATGTCATGGACTGTCTTAAAGTTACCCAGAGACTTACTCATCTTCTCCCCAGTGGCTGTGGTCACAAATCCATTGTGCAGCCAGTAGTTGGCAAAGGTTTTACCAGTCTTGCTTTCAGACTGGGCAATTTCATTGGTGTGATGAGGAAACTCAAGGTCCTGACCACCCCCGTGGATGTCTATTGTGTCACCAAGAAGTTCTGTCGCCATGACCGAACATTCAATGTGCCACCCAGGACGTCCTAGACCCCACGGGCTTTCCCAGGCAGGTTCATCATCACTTGCTGACTTCCAAAGGGCAAAGTCCAATGGATCTTCTTTTAGAGAGTCAGCTGAAACTCGGCCGCTGGCTCCCTCTTCAAGCTCGTCAAGATTTTTTCCAGCTAGGGCCCCGTAATTTGGGAATTTACGGACCCTAAAGTAGACATCTCCATCTGATTCATAGGCAAAACCCTTGGTAATCAGCTCTGAAACGAAGCCTAGGATTTCATCCATAAAGTCCATAACCCTCGGATGCTGGTTGGCCTTTTTGACTCCAAGACTTGCCACATCCTTAAAGAAGGCATCAATAAAATTATCAGTTAAATCCTTGATGTCAATACCAGCTTCACGGGCAGCATTGATAATCTTGTCGTCAACGTCTGTGAAGTTTGAGATGTAGTCAACCTCAAAACCGCGATACTCCAGATACTTCCTGATGGTGTCAAAGGCAACCACGCTTCTGGCATTCCCAATGTGAATGTAATTATAAACTGTTGGCCCACAAACATACATCTTAACCTTGCCATCTTCAAGCGGTTTGAACTCTTCCTTTTCACGGGTCATTGTATTGTAAAGTTTAATCATATCAATCTCTCTTGTTCTCTAAAATCTTTTTTGAGGGGTCAAGCCCAGACCCCAAAAACTCCTCAGATACGAAAAAGTAAAAGAAAACTTTCATTTTCTTTTACTCTCTTAACTAGTCTTCATCTGCGCGTGGGATAAGAACCTTGTGGCTAACGTCAATTCTTCCACGGTCATCAAGCTTAGTAACCTTAACCTTGATTGTTTCACCAATATTCACCACGTCTTCGACCTTGTCTGTTTTAGCCCAGTCAAGTTCTGAAATGTGAAGGAGGGCATTTGTCGATCCAAATAAATTAACGAAGGCTCCGAATTTCTCGATTCTTGTAACCTTGGCATCGTAGATGTCGCCAACTTTTGCCACCTTGACGATTGCCTCGATGATTTCCATGGCACGTTTGATGGCAGCCGCGTCACTTGAGAAAATGGCAACGAGTCCGTCTTCATCGATGTCGATTTTAACACCAGTTTCAGCGATAATCTTGTCGATTGTTTCCCCACCCTTACCGATAACAAGTTTAATCTTGTCAACGTCGATCTGCATGGTTTCAATTTTTGGAGCAGTTGGCGCCAGTTCTGGACGAGGGGCAGCAATTGTATTTTCAATTACATCGAGAATTTCAAAGCGGGCACGTTTAGCCTGTTCAAGGGCCTCTGTCAGGATTTGCGGAGTGATTCCGTCAATCTTGATATCCATTTGAAGGGCTGTAATTCCATCGCGGGTTCCAGCGACCTTGAAGTCCATGTCCCCAAAATGGTCTTCAAGACCCTGGATATCTGTAAGAACTGTGTAGTTTTCACCGTCAGAGATTAGACCCATGGCAATCCCTGCAACTGGTGCCTTGATTGGCACTCCACCTGCCATAAGGGCAAGAGTTCCGGCACAGATTGAAGCCTGTGAGCTTGATCCATTTGATTCAAGGACCTCAGCCACCAGACGGATGGCATATGGGAAGTCTTCAACTGAAGGCATAACCTGCTCAAGAGCACGTTCACCAAGAGCCCCGTGACCGATTTCACGGCGTCCTGGAGCCCCGTAACGTCCTGTTGATCCAACTGAATATTGAGGGAAGTTATAGTGGTGCATGAAACGTTTTTTGTACTCTTCACCAAGTCCGTCAATTACTTGAGCTTCACTCATTGGGGCAAGTGTTAGGACTGAAAGGGCCTGAGTTTGTCCACGGGTGAATAGACCTGATCCGTGAACCTTAGGTAGGAAGTCAATTTCAGCGTCAAGAGGACGGATTTCGTCAATCTTACGACCGTCAGGACGAACCTTGTCTTCAGTGATTAGACGGCGAACCTCAGTGTGCTCCATGATTTCAAGGATTTCATTAACCTCGCGCATGATGCGGGTGAAGTTTTCATCTTCAGCGAATTTTTCCTCGTATTCAGCGATTACACGGTCGCGTACTTCGTTTGTAGCATCTTCACGGGCCAGTTTTTCTTCAACTTGAACAGCTGCTTGGAGGTCTGCATTGTATTTTTCAACGATTTCAGCCTGAAGGTCTGCATCAACTTGAAGAAGTTCAACTTCAGCTTTAACTTTTCCAACTTCAGCGACAATCTTATCCTGGAATTCGATAAGTTCAATTACAGCCTCATGACCACGAAGAAGAGCTTCAAGCATGATTTCTTCAGATAGCTCTTTGGCACCCGACTCAACCATGTTGATGGCATCGCGGTTTCCGGCTACTGAAAGGTCTAGAAGACTTACTTCTTTTTGGGCCTCAGTTGGGTTGATGATAATCTCACCATCAATGTAGCCGACCTCAACTCCAGCGATTGGGCCGTTGAATGGGATGTCTGAAATTGATAAGGCAAGACTTGACCCAAACATGGCAGTCATGGCAGCTGTAGCATTCTCGTCGTATGAAAGGACAGTGTTGATAACCTGAACCTCATTGCGGAAACCTTCAGCAAACATTGGACGGATTGGACGGTCAATCAGACGGGCATTAAGGGTAGCATCTGTTGAAGCACGTCCTTCACGCTTGTTAAATCCTCCTGGGATTTTCCCAGCAGCATACATCTTTTCCTCATAGTTGACCTGAAGCGGGAAGAAACCACCGTCCTTCATCTCCTTGCTCATGGTCGCTGCTGTTAGAACTGTTGTTTCCCCGTAGCGAATCACTGCAGCCCCATTTGCCTGCTTGGCAACTTGACCAACTTCGACGATTAGAGGGCGTCCGTAAAATTCTGTTTCAAAAACTTTTTTTGACATTTTTTCACCTTTTTTCTTTATCTACGCCTTTCTAGACAAAGGTCAACCCATTAAAAATGAGCTCAACTTTGCTTAGAATCAGACGCAAGTTACATTTTACCAAAAAATATCCTGTCTTACTAGTTAGGGAAATTTTTATCCAAATTAAATTAAAAAAGGGAGATAAAATCTATCTCCCTGGCTTATTTATATTAATGGTCTGAAGATTGGGTTTGACTTTCACTCGTTTCTGAATGATTTTCTGTGTTGTTACCTTCATTACTTGTATCTTGATTTGTTTTATCCTCAGTAGTTTTTTCATCACTGCTTTCTTTTGCTGGTGGATTACCCTTAGCGTAAGAAAATATTCCAGCTTCCATATCGATATCACTCACCTCTGTTAAACTTTCCTTAACACTTGGATAATAGGGAAGTTTAAGGCTCATTTCACTTAGAGGAACAAGGATTCTATTTCCATCTCTCAAATCAATCGTTAGTAAATCTGAGGTTGCCTTGGTTGGTGTTTTTTCAACTCGGGCAATTTGACTACTGATTTCCTCTGTTAAACCAGTATAAGCTTTTACAAACTGCTTAACCTCAGTTTCATCTGTTATTTCAACAAGTAAAGGAAATTTTTTATCAATCTTATCTTCTGTGAGTTTATCGGTTGTAAGGTAAGAACCACTTGAAAGAACAGGATAGTAGTCATCTCCGTGCTTAACATAGGCAATAACTGGATATTCCTTGACTGATACCAAAACCTTGTTGGGAAAGGCTACAGTAAGCTTTGTTGATTCAACTCTTGGAAAACTTTTTGAAATAGCTTGTTCAATGCGACTTCTATGGGCATAAATATGAATTATCTTGTCATTCAACCGAATTCCAGAGGCCTCAGCCAAGGCTTCTACGCTCTCACTTGCCTCACCCTTAACTTGAAATTTTCCAACCTTACTATAAGGGCTAGCAAAATAAATACTTGCCCCAAAAATTAGGAAGAAGACTAGAAAAAAGCCCCACATCTTTTTAAAGACCGGAAAGATTTTATCTCTTTTTTCCTTAGGAGTAGGAGATAGCAAATCATCTACAATTTCTTCCTGACCTTCCAAATCTTCAACGGATTGATCTGACTGCTCTTCACTAGCTTCAATAGAATCTTCATCCGAAGTTTGGACTACTGCCTCAGCCTCTTTTGCCATTTTTTCAGCTGCTGCTAAAGCTTCTTCTTCCAACAATTTATTTTTTTCCCTTTGCTCAGCTTCATATTCCAAATGCTTCTGCTGCCAGGGACTTAATTCTTTACTCTCTTCAGTTTCTTTATTTTCTTCTTTTTTATTTCTTTTTTTTGACATATTTTTATTTTATACTAAACAACTTTTAATCACTTGGTGTAAGCGAATATTTGAGTCTGGTACTCCTTCTCTAAGCGATGCCTCAGACATCTTTCTGTAAACTGATTCATTAGAAAATATTTTTTCAACTTCTAATAAAATTCTATCCCCTGTAAGCTCTGAATCCAAAATAACCTCTGCTGCTCCTGTTTTTTCTAAAGTTTCAGCATTTTTCTCCTGGTGGTTACCTGGATCATGTGGGCTTGGGATTAAGATTGACGGAAGACCTAAAGCCGTAGCTTCGGCAATAGTTGTTGCTCCGGCCCGACTTACTAAAAGATCAACATTTGACATAATTTCTGACATATTTGAAATATAAGGAACAACTGCAATATTGTCCTCTTCCTCATACTCCTTAAAGGCCTGTTCAAATTCCCGGTAATAAGTTTCACCAGCCACATAAACAACCTGATAGCTTTTGCCTATGAATTTCGGTAGAACATCAAGCATGGCTTCATTTATTGTGAAAGCACCCCTTGAGCCACCAAAGATTAAAACGGTCTTTCTCTCAGTCGACATGTTAAAAACCCCTAAAGCACCTGGTGCGTAGAGATCAGCAACCTCTTGAGCCCTAGGATTTCCAGTGTAAACTGCCTTATCCTCTGGAAAGTACTGGGCTGTTCCTTGGAAGCCTAAGGCAATCTTTCGAGCTGAACCACTTAAAAATTTATTGGTCAGCCCTGGAATACTATCTTGTTCATGCAGGACAGTAGGAATAGCAAGTTGGGCTGCCGCATAGACAATCGGTGCAGAAGCGTAGCCACCCATACCTAGTACAATGTCAGGATTGAAGTCCTTTAAGATACCCTTGGCCTCACCAATCGATTTAACAAATTTATAGGCAGTTTTTAAGTTAGAGACATCAAAACTTCTTTTAAAGGCCTGAACATCTACAGTTTCAAAATCAATCCCAACCTCAGGAACCAATTTACTTTCAAGACCATGCTTGGTTCCAACATATAAGACCTCAAGCTCAGATTCCACGTTTTTTAAATATCTAATAAAAGCTAAAGCTGGATAGATGTGACCTCCTGTACCTCCACCAGTTACTACTATTTTCATAAATTTTCCTTTATCTTTTCGACCTCTTTAATGAAAATATCTCCACGAATTTCAAAATTAGGATATTGATCCCAACTAGCATTGGCAGGACTAAGAAGAACGGTATCACCGGCTTGAGCATGGTCATAGGCTACCTTAACTGCTTCAGCTACATCCTTAGTTTCCAGTAAGAAAATACCCTGATTCTCGGCAAGTTCTTTTAACTTAGGAGCAGTTTGGCCAAAAACAATCATTCCCTTTAGATCTTTAACGTCAGGAATTAATTCTTCAAAACCATTGCCTCGGTCAAGTCCTCCAGCAAGTAACCATAGTTTATCATTTGCAAAACCACTTAAGGCCTTTTGGGTTGCTAAAATATTAGTTGCCTTACTATCGTTATAAAATTTGATATCGTTGATACTTCCAACAAACTGTAAACGGTGCTTTACACCAGAAAAATGAGATAAAACTTCCTTGATAGCTGCATTTGAAGCACCCTTTAATTTAGTAACAGCTATTGCCGCTAGAGCATTCTCAAGATTATGCTCCCCAGGAAGGGAAAGTTCAGCCGCATCCATGACATACTCATCCCGGTAAAAAATCTTTCCTTCTTGAGCATAAGCTCCGTCAACCTTTTCGGTACTAGAAAAGAAAACAACCTGAGCTTTTGTCTTTTGCGCCAAGTCTCTCAAAAGTTTTTGATTATGATTTAGGACCAAATAATCATCCTGATCCATATTTTTTTGAATCCGCCACTTAGCGGCCTCATAATTTTCCTGGCTACCATGATAGTCCAAATGGGCAGAAAAAATATTAGTAATTAATGCAATATGAGGATGAAACTCATCTATGCCCATTAACTGAAAACTTGATAATTCCATAACCAGAGTATCTGTACTTTCAGCTTTAGAAGCCACATCACTAGCCGGGAAACCAATATTTCCTGATAATTTGGCCGACTGGCCTGCTGCGTTTAAAATATCTGCAATCATGGTGGTGGTTGTAGTCTTACCATTTGATCCAGTAATTCCAATTATATCTGCTTGGCTGATTAAATAGGCAAGTTCAACCTCAGTTATAACGGGAATACCCTTAGAAAGAGCCTTTTCTACCATTGGATTCTCATAAGGAATCCCTGGATTTTTCACGACTAGAGAAAAATCTTCATCAAGAAGTTCAAGGGGATGACTGCCGCTTATCACTCTAATTCCTTTTTCTAGCAGCTCTTGCCCTTCAACATTTTCATCAATTTTCTTACCGTCATTAACTGTGACAAAGGCTCCTAAACTATTAAGAACTTTTGCTGCACTTGCACCACTTTTGGCAAGTCCTAAAACCAAAACTTTTTCATTTTGAAATTTTGAAATTTTTTTCATGGTAACCATCCACCGCTTTCTCTTACTATATACGAGTTTACTTTTTTTGATAGGTTTTTTCAAGTTTTTCATGATAATTTAAAAGGTAAATCACCGTCTTTTAATAAGCCTGCCACACAAATATAAAATTAAGCAAAAAAAGGAGTCTCCCCCTTCTTTTTGCCTTCTTAGTCTTTTTCTTCCTGGCCAGTTCGAATTTTGATAACTTTTTCAACAGGTGAAACAAATATCTTTCCATCACCTGCTTCACCGGTATAAACAGCCTGGCAAATTTCTTCAACTATTTGATCTACTAGATTATCAGCGCAGATAATTTCCACCTTTACTCTAGCAAGGAGCATGGGTTGAATGGCCTTACCACGAATGTATTCCTTAAAGCCCTTTTGTTCCCCAAAGCCAAGCACCTGACTAACAGTCATTCCTGTTATATGACTATTGTCAGCCCACTTAACTTTAAGGTCCTCCAGTTTTTCAGTTCGAATAACCGCTTCTATCTTCTTCATTTATCCCCTCTTCTAACTATCTAATCCCATAAATGTTGGATATGCAGTTTCATCATGCTCACTATCATCTAAACCAATTGCCTCTGCCCTATCTTCAACGCGAAGTTTAACAAAAAAGCTTATAAATTTCGCGATTATCCAGGTCATGGCAACTGATAAAATAATGGTGAAAACAATGGCTTCAAACTGGGCCAGAAATAATTTGATATCACCAAAGACCAGTCCATGATAGCCTTCTTCCGGGCTTAGAGCTTTACTTGTAAATAATCCAGTTGCTAGCCCGCCGAAGATACCACCGATTGCATGGCAACCAAAGGCGTCCAAGGAATCATCATAAGAAAATACCTGTTTTACCTTAGAGATAGCAAAGTAGCAAATTGGACTTACCAGGAGTCCAATAACGACAGCTGCCCAAAGAGGGACAAAGCCAGCTCCTGGAGTTATTCCAACTAAACCTACAACAAGGCCAGTTGATGCCCCAACAAGAGTTGGTTTTTTGATTAAAATCAATTCAATGACAATCCACGAAAACATGGCTGCCGCTGCCGCTAAGTGAGTGGTCATAAAGGCGTGAACAGCAAGGCCACTAGCTTCAAGGGCACTACCTGCATTAAAACCAAACCAACCAAACCATAACAAACCTGCTCCTAAAAGAACAAAGGGAACATTGTGAGGACGGTATTCCAGGTGATTATATTCCCTACGCTTACCAAGAATTAAAGCAAGTACCAGTCCAGATACACCACTTGATATATGAACCACATTTCCTCCTGCAAAATCAATTGAATGAATTTCCTCGAGGAAACCACCGCCCCACACCATGTGTGCCAAAGGATAGTAGACCAGAAGAAGCCAAAGGGGAATAAAGAGCAGTAAGGCCTGCATTCGCATTCTTCCAGTAACTGACCCGGTTAAAATCCCTACAGTGATTATTGAAAACATCATTTGAAAACCAGCAAACAAACCATCAGGAATTTTCAGAGAATGAAGATTGTTGTCAAACATACTCACATTATCCAAGAAGACATGCTTTAAATTTCCAAAGAATAAGCCGTCTCCACTAAAGGATAAGCTATAACCTACTACAAACCACATGAGCGAGGCCAGAGCCAAAGACACCACCGCCATCATCATCGTGTTCAATACATTTTTACGCCGTTCAAGACCTCCGTAAAAGAAAGCCAAAGCCGGTGTCATTAAAAATACCATAGCTGCACAAATAATTATAAAAACCGTGCTTGCTCCGTCCATAAAAACTAAATCCCCCTAAATTTCCATTTCTTATGTTATAAAATATAACATAAGAACTTGAGGATTGCAAAAATAAACCCATAATATAAAAAAAGGTGCTACAAAGAGCACCCTTTAATCAATCTCAATCGTATATTTACATTCAAATTTTTGGTCAGCTAGAAGCTCATTAACGGCGTATTTATTCATAATATCACCATCTGTTTGATCATCGTCAGCAAGACCACACCAAGGTTCCAAGCAAACAAAGGGAGCTTCTTTAGGATACGGACTCCAAATTCCCAGATAAGGCATGCCTTGATAAGAAACCTTCACCCTTCTTTCATCAAATCTGTTAGAAATTATAACATCTGTTGGATCTGGTGTCCTAAAGATAAGGGCATCCTTGGAGAATAACTCCCTAGTTAGAGGATATTCAGACTGATCACTTGTAAATTCTTGATCCAAATGAAGCGTTCCTTCCTTAACATCTAAAGGAATTCTTGCTCTTTTTTCTTCTGGCAAAATAGTAACCATATAGTCTTCAAAATTTCCTTGAACCACCGGGATATTAAAGGCTGGGTGTGCTCCTATTCCAAAGAACATTGGTTTGTCATCTAAATTTTTAACAATATATTTAACTTCAATTTGATTGTCAACAAGACGGTAAATAATCTTTAAAGAAAATTTAAAAGGATAGACTGCTAAGGTCTCATCATCATATTTCAACTCATATTCAAGTTGATTTTTTAAACTATCAAAAAGCTTGTGTTCAAGTTTGAATTCTTTATCCCTTGCAAAACCATGACCTGAAAGTTGATAATTTTTACCCTCATAGTTATAACTTTCATTCTTTAGGCGGCCAACAATAGGAAAGAGGATGGGGGCACGGCGACCCCAAAATTCTTTATCTCCCTGCCACAGGTACTCTACCCCGTCCTTAGATTTAATACTTTGAAGTTCCGCACCCTTGCTTTTAACAACTAGGGTTAGAAATTCATTTTTTAAGGTTTGTTCACTCATGCCCACTCACCCTTTCTAAATATTGGAACAAGGCTTCCATCTTCTTTAATACCATCAATATCCATTTGAGAGCTACCAATCATAAAGTCAACATGGACATCACTTCTATTGAGACCTGCTTGGTCCAACTCCTCTTGACTCATTTCAGTACCACCTTCAACACTAAAGGCATAGGCCTGACCAATGGCAATATGATTTGAAGCATTTTCATCAAAAAGTGTTTCAAAGAAGGTAATTCCACTAGCTGAAATTGGACTTGAATTAGGAACTAGGGCAATTTCACCGAAGTAGTGACTACCTTCATCTGTTGCGACTAATTTTTCTAAAACTTCTTGTCCTTTTTCAGCATAAACTTCTGTGATGCGCCCATTTTCAAGAGTTAATTTAATGCCGTCAATAATTGTTCCAGCATAGCTTAAAGGTCTAGTACTTGATACAACACCGTCAACCCGTCTTTTATCAGGCGCTGAGAAAACCTCTTCTGTTGGCATATTGGCTATGAATTTTTCTCCGCGAGAGTTAGCACTACTTGGTCCTTCAAAAACATAGTTCTTTGGTAGTCCAACAACCAAGTCAGTACCTGGAGCTTTATAATGGAATTTATCAAATTTTTGTTCATTTAGCCACTTAGCCTTTGATGTTAAAAGTTTATCGTGTGCATCCCAAGCTTCTACTGGATTTTCAAGATTTGTTCTAGTTGCCTTAAAAATTTCATCCCATAATTTACTTGTTGCTTCTTCAGGATCTAAATCTGGGAATACCTCATGGGCCCAAGCTGGACTAGCTGCTGCAGCTACAAGCCATGAAAATTTGTTGGCCTGAAGGGCTGCCCCTAATTTTCTACTAGCCTTACCATTTGTAGCCTGGGCAAGGGCAATTCTTTCTGGATCAACACCCTCATAAGCTGCTGGGTCATCTGAAACAATACTAATACGGCTAGCTCCTGATTCAATCCATTCATCAAACATCTTACTTGTCGATTCTTTAATTTCATCTAGATTTTTAGCTGAAATCAAACGTTCCCTATTAACAACTTCATCCGACCATCTTACTATAACCTCACGGGCCCCTTGACGGTAAGCTTCTTTTACAATTAATCTTGCTAGAGGTGCTTGTTCTACCGAAATATTTAGGACAACTGTGTGGTCATCTCCTACGTTTACTCCGATTTTAACAATTAATTCTGCATATTTTTTTAAATTTTCTTCAAATGTAGCCATAATATCCTCCAATTCTGATAATATAATTATAACATATCATCAACTTATAAATCTAATATCCAAATTTAGGGACTTTATTACCCTTTTTATCACTAGAACACTAACTTTTTAAAATAAATAAAAAATCCTGCAATAATCAATCTTGATTGCAGGATTTTTATTTTCAACTACCGATTAACTTCAAACCAGTTAGGGGTTACATCATACCACCCATCATTGATGGATCCATTCCCATAGCAGGATTTGGCATTTCAGGTTCTGGTTTATTGGCAACAACTGCTTCAGTTGTAAGAATTAGACTGGCAACACTTGCTGCATTTTGAAGGGCAGAACGTGTTACCTTAGCAGGGTCAACAATCCCTGCTTCAAGCATATCAACCCATTCACCTGTGGCAGCATTGAAACCTGTAGTACCTTCGCTATTTTTAAGGCGGTCAATGATAACACTACCTTCATAACCAGCATTTATAGCAATTTGACGCACCGGCTCTTCAAGGGCACGAAGAACGATATTACGCCCTGTTGCTTCATCACCAACTAGCTCAAGTTCGGCAACTGCTGGAATAACAGATACAAGAGCTGTTCCCCCACCACTTACAATTCCTTCTTCAACTGCAGCCCTAGTTGCATTAAGGGCATCTTCAATTCGAAGTTTCATTTCCTTAAGTTCAGTTTCAGTGGCAGCTCCAACTTTGATTACAGCAACACCACCTGATAATTTTGCCAGACGCTCTTGAAGTTTTTCACGGTCAAACTCACTAGTAGTTTGCTCCATTTGTGAACGGATTACGGCAACTCGGTTACTGATATTATCTTTATTACCAGCGCCTTCAACAATGACTGTCGAATCCTTATCTACAACTACCTTAGCAGCTGATCCAAGAGAGGCAAGGCTTGCATCTTTTAAATCAAGACCAAGATCTTCAGTGATTACAGTTCCACCAGTAAGAATAGCAATATCTTCAAGCATGGCCTTTCTACGATCACCAAATCCCGGTGCTTTTACAGCTACAACATTAAAGGTACCACGAATTTTATTAAGAACTAGAGTTGGTAGAGCTTCTCCGTCAACATCATCAGCAATAATTAATAGGGGTCTATTTTGTTGAAGAATCTCTTCTAAAAGCGGAAGAACATCTTGAATGTTTGAAATTTTCTTATCAGTAATAAGGATATAAGGATTTTCAAGATCTGCAACCATCTTCTCATTGTCTGTTACCATGTATTGTGAAAGGTAACCACGGTCAAATTGCATTCCTTCAACAACCTCAAGTTCAGTATCCATACCACGTGATTCTTCAATGGTGATTACACCGTCCTCACCCACACGCTCCATGGCTTCTGAAATATATTCACCTACTCGCTCAGAACGGCTTGAAACACTAGCAACCGAAGCAATTTCTTCCTTACCTTTAACGGGTTTTGAAATTTCTTTAATGGCTTCAACCGCTTGTGCTGTTGCCTTTTCAATACCACGACGGATACCAATTGGATTTGCTCCTGCGGTCACATTTTTAAGTCCTTCACGGACAATAGCCTGAGTTAGAACAGTAGCAGTCGTTGTACCATCTCCTGCAATATCATTTGTTTTTGAAGCAACTTCTGAAACAAGTTTAGCTCCCATATTTTCAAAATGATCTTCTAGTTCAATTTCTTTTGCGATGGTTACACCGTCATTGGTGATTAAAGGTGAGCCAAAGCTTTTTTCAAGTACAACATTGCGACCCTTTGGTCCAAGGGTAACTTTAACTGTATCTGCTAAAATATCCACTCCGCGCACCATAGAGCTTCTTGCATCTGATGAAAATTTAATATCTTTTGCCATTTTATCTTCTCCTAGTCCTATTAATTATTATTCAATGATAGCTAAAATATCAGCTTCACGAAGGATCAATAGGGCTTCTTCTTCAATTTTAACCTCTGTGCCTGCAAATTTTTCAAATAATACCAGGTCACCAACCTTAACTGTAGGAGGAACCAAATCACCATTTAAAGTACGGCTTCCGCTTCCAATTGCTACAACTTCTGCTGTTTGAGGTTTATCTTGAGCTGAACTTGCAAGGACAAGACCACCTACATTTTTTTCCTCTTCTTTTTTAACTCGTAAAACAATACGATCACCTATTGGTTTTAGCATGATACCCTCCAATTATTTATTAGCACTCATCTTAATCGAGTGCTAGATTTACCTATATTCTAATTCTTTAGTCAGATTTAGTCAAGCAGGATACTTATTTTTCCGCCCAAAGTCCTATCAATTCGTCTAGGCTAGGAAGGACTGCCTCAGTTAGATCCCTAAGTTCAGCATCAGCCTCTATAATATCTGGAATCATAATGACATCAATCCCGGCTTGATTGGCTGCAAGAATCCCATTCCTAGAATCTTCAAGGATCAATATTTCTTCCTTAGATAAACCTAATCGCTTGCTAGCTAGTTCAAAAATTTCTGGATCCGGCTTGGCTCTTTTGACATCATCTGAGGATACAAAAGCTTGGAATCGGTTCTTGAGGTTACTACGGTCAAGAAGTAGCTCAATTATTTGAGCTGAACTACTGGAAGCTATAAGTTTTGGAATCTCCCGTTCATCAAGAAAATCAAGAAGTTCATAAAGCCCTGGCTTAGTTTCCACTAAACCTGCCCTGAAATATTCTTCTACTAATTTATCGGCCTTTAAAATAAAGGAATTAACCTGGTCTCTGCCGAACTCAGAATCAAACTCCGTATGGTAAAAATTTATTACATCTTCATAATTTGAACCAATAAATCTATAAAATATATCATCGGTATAGGGAATACCAAAAGTTGCTGCTGCTTCCTTATTAGCCTTGTGGTAAATTTTTTCGGTATCAAATATAAGACCATCCATGTCAAAAATAATCGCTTGTTTTTTTATCATTGGGAACCTTTCCTTGTTTTCTTTCGTATTAATGTATTAAAACATTTTTAAGGTCCTATATCAATGAATGTTAATTGCTATAAAAAACTACTAAAAGGAGTTAAAAGGGAAAATCTTCGCCCTCTAAAACTAGGTCTTTTTGATCATAATTATTTTCCCTTAAAGCCTGAGCGGCGCGACTTTCAAGAAGTTCAAAGGAAGTAGTTAAAATCTCCGTTTGGTAGCATTTCTGATTTTCCTTGTTTGTAAAACTACTTGTTCTAACCTCACCATCAATTGAGATAAGAGCACCCTTTCTGCCATAAGAGCTAATAAGTTCAGCTAGTTTACCCCAGGCAACAACTGAAATAAAATCAGCCTCTCTTTCGCCCTGACTATTTTTAAATTTCCTATTTACTGCCAAGATAAAACGGGTAAAACTTTTATCTTTAGCTGTTTTCTTCAACTCAGGATTTCCGGTTAAACGACCAATTAAAATACTTCTATTCATAATAATTTTGGAGAAACCCTCTTATTTTGGCTATGGATTTCTCCTTCCTCCGTACTTACATACGAAAAAAGGACGGTTCCTTACCGTCCTAATTTTTTATCCCTGCCAGTGTTTTTCGGGATTAAATTTTTCACCAACTACAGCCTGACTATCTAGTTCAATGATACCACGCTTTTGCGGCGCATTAGGAAGAGCCAGCTCCCTTGGGCTTGCCATCATACCATAAGATGGTACCCCGCGCAGCTCGCCTGCAAAAATTAAAGAACCATTTGGCATCATGGCACCTGGTAGGGCAACGATTGTTTTCAAACCTAAACGGGCGTTAGGAGCTCCTGCAACAATCTGAACAGTTTCATCATCAGAAATCTTAACCTGGGCAATATTTAAGTGATCACTATCTTCATGTGCCTTTAGGTCAACAATTTCACCAACAACAAATTTTGGTTGGTCATCAAAAGGAATTACCTGATCAAATCCTTCCTTCATAAGAAGGGCATTAATTTTTTCTAAATCTTCACCTTCAACATCAACCTGACCATTACCAATAATGTCAATTACACTTGAAGCTTCAAAAATATTCCAGGCTACAGTTTGACCTGTATCTTCTCTAAAAATACGAGCAACTTGACCTTTACGGACAAAATCAAGGTCTGCCCCTTCATCGTTAGCCACGATAAACATTAAAACATCTTTTAAATTTTGGTTATATACTGCAATCACTTACTTAACTCCTGCTAAAAATTTATTTATTTCTTCCTTGGTCTTTCTTTGTTTGTTAACCAAACGACCAATCTCTTGACCATCATTGGTTACAACAAAACTTGGGATTCCAAGAATTCCCCATTCAATGGCAAGGTCCATATATTTATCCCTGTCAATTTCAATGAAGGTAAACTCTTTATTTTCTTCCTCAATTTCTGGCATACTTGGTTTTATAAAGCGGCAATCCCCGCACCAATCAGCTGTAAAGAAGAAGACATTTTTACCTTTTTCAACAAAAGCTGCTATTTCTTCATAAGAATTTGGTACTATCATAGTAATTTCCTCCTAATTTCAGTAATTTCAAGGGTATCATCATCAACTTCAAATTCAATACTTTCCAGCTGATCATCTTTTTCAATAACAAGACCACCTTCAAAAACATTGTCATAAACAGGCTCTTCCATCAGCCAAGAAGCCTTGATTTCTTCATCAACTAATTCTTCTTTAACATAGGACAATAAGGCCTTTTGCCTTTGCGCTTCTTTATTCTGATAAAGAGCATAAAGACCCAGTCCAGCAGCAAGCGTTGCAGAAAGACCTAAACCTAATTTGCGCGAAGTTTTCATAATCCACCCTCCAATTTATTTTCTAACCAGTAGGGAAATCCTACCAATCTCAGTGGCTTTATTCTATCATACTTTGGCTTTTGATTGTAGATTAAAGGCTAAAAGAAGGTCCTCTTAAAAATTAAACCTTAAACATATAGGTAATTTTTTATTTTTTTGTTATTATGTTACTTATAGACCTAGACCAATTAGACTAATTAGATTAATGGAGATTATATGGAACTTTTTGACAAAATTAAAACATTAACGGAATTACAAGCAGCCCCAGGATTTGAAGGTCCCGTCCGTGACTACCTAAAAAAGGAAATCACACCCTTGGTTGACCGTGTAGAATTTGACGGTCTTGGTGGTGTTTTTGGGATTCGCGAAAACCAAGATGCTCAGGCACCAAAAATTATGGTTGCAGCCCACATGGATGAAGTGGCCTTTATGATTAGCCGCATTGAAGAAGATGGAACCTTTAGGGTCGTTCCTCTTGGAGGCTGGAATCCCTTAGTTGTGAGTGGTCAACGCTTTACCCTTTTTGCTAAAGACGGCCGAGAAATTCCAGTTGTTAGTGGTGGTGTTCCGCCTCACCTTTTAAGAGGTGCTGCTGGACCTAAAATCCCTGAAATTGGAGATATTATCTTTGACGGAGGATTTACCGACAAAAAAGAAGCTGAAGAATACGGTGTTAAACCAGGTCAGCCTATAATCCCTGAAAGCAAGGCCATCCTGACTGCCAACAAGAAAAATGTTATCAGTAAATCTTGGGATAACCGTTACGGTTGCCTAATGGTCACAGAACTATTGACTGCCCTAAAAGACGAGAAGCTTCCAAATACTCTGATTGCAGGAGCAAATGTCCAGGAAGAAGTTGGCTTAAGAGGTGCACAAGTATCAACTACTAAATTTAATCCTGAATTATTCTTTGCAGTAGACTGCTCACCTGCCCAAGACACCTTCGATAAAAATGCTGATGGTCGTTTGGGAGAGGGAACCCTTCTTCGAATCTTTGACCCAGGTCACATTATGCTTCCTAATATGCAAGAATTCCTTCTTGATACAGCAAGTGATGCAGGAATTAAAACCCAGTACTATGTTTCAAAAGGTGGTACCGATGCAGGGGCAGCTCACCTTAAAGGAAACGGAATTCCTTCTACAACAATCGGTGTTTGTGCCCGCTACATCCACAGCCACCAAACAATTTTCAACCTTGATGATTTCGCTCAAGCTCAGGCCTATATCCAAGCAATTGTCAAAAACCTAGACAGATCTACTGTTGATAGCATCAAAAATTACTAGGAGGTAAAAACTTGAAAGTAGGATTTATTGGCGCTGGCAAGATGGCACAAGCTATCATCAGAGGACTTGATGCAGATCGATTTGACCTTTCAATCTCAAGTCGTAATTCTGAAAAAACTAAGGATTTAGCTCAAAAACTCGCTATTAACTTTTGTAAAAATAATATAACCCTGGCTAAATCAGTTGATTTAATAATTTTAAGTATAAAACCTCAAATTATTCCCCAGGTAATTGAAGAAATCAGGGGTGAACTTGCTGGTAAAAAAATAATTTCCATAGCAGCTGGATTAGATTTGAAAAGACTTCAAGATTTAATCCAAGAGCAAGTGGAAATCATTAGGGTTATGCCAAATATTAACGCAGAAATCTCAAAGAGTACTACTGCTATTTGTCCTAATGAACTTGCCAGTACAGAATTTGTCGATATTACTAAGGAAATTTTTACAAGTATCGGACAGGTCTATGAAATTGGTGAAAAAGATTTTCAAACCTTTTCAGCCATTGCTGGGTCAAGTCCTGCCTTCATCTACATCTTTATTGATGCCCTAAGTAGGGCAGCTGTTCGCTACGGAATGCCTAAGGAACTTGCAACAGAAATTGTAGCCCAAACTGTGAGTGCCAGTGCACAAATGGTTAATGACAGTGGGGAAAATCCTTGGGCCTTGGTTGATAAGGTATCAAGCCCTGGTGGAACAACAATCGAAGGGGTTGTTAGCCTGGAGGAAAATAAATTTGTAGCCTCAGTCATTGATGCAGTTTCAAAAACTATTGAAAAGGACAAAAGTTTATAAAAAAGATGAAGAATAATTCTTCATCTTTTTTCTTATGCTCGAACAGTTTTGCTAGTTCCATCTTTTTGATAGAGATTGATAAGACCTTCTCCGTGGCGGCGAATCATGTCTCCTGGTACAACCGCTTGTGGAACAGTCATTGTTAGAAGCTCCATTGGATTTGGCGCACGGTCGATTGACTCTCCGTCTTCATTCTTAAGATTTTCAACAATAGTTGAAAAATGACGGAAGCCTGGACCATAAAATTCAATCTCGTCTCCTGAGGTAATTACATTACGCTGGCGAACAGTGGCTGTCATTGTAGCCTCATCAAAGTCTACAACCTCTCCAACGAACTTGTATTCTGGAATTTTACGACGGGCACCAAATAATTGTTGTTCCTCACTTGGAGTTCCGTAATAGAAACCAGTAGCAAGCTCACGTTGAGCCACCTTCCATAATTCATCAACCAAGGCTGGCTTAATTTCTTCAAAGGCTTCAGGACTTTCAAGGTAAGCATCCACACCTTTTTTATAAACATTGGCAACAGTTGAAACATAGTGAATTGATTTCATTCGTCCTTCAATTTTAAGGCTATCAACTCCATTTTCAATGATATCAGGTATATATTCAATCATACTCATGTCAACGGCAGACATAGAGAATTCTTCTGGAATTTGACCTTCAATACTACGGCGCTCTTCCCCGTAAGGCATATCAAAGAGATCATACTTCCAGCGGCAAGACTGAGAACATCCACCACGATTGGCATCTCGGTGGCTCATGTAGTTAGATAGAACACAGCGGCCTGAATAAGAGATACACATAGCTCCGTGGACAAAGGCTTCAATTTCAACCTCTGTATTTTTTCTGATTTCAGCAAGCTCTTCCATCGAAACTTCACGTGCTAAAACTACACGTTCAAGACCAAGTTCACGCCAAAATTCTAATGTTTCATAGTTGGTAGCGCTAGCCTGGGTTGATAAATGGATCGGAAGCCCTGGAGCTTCGGCTGCACAAATGGCAATAAGGGCTGGGTCACTTACAATAACCGCACGAATTCCGATATCACGCAGGGTACGGAAAAACTCTCCTGCTCCTTCTTCATTCCCTTCATGGGTTACCATGTTTGCGGCCACATAGACCTGAGCTCCGTATTTTTTGGCAAAGGCTACCCCTTCTGCCATCTCTTCAAAGGTAAAGTTTCCAGCTCTTGAACGCAGTCCATAAGCATCACCACCGATATAGACAGCATCTGCTCCGTACTGGATAGCAACTTTTAGTTTTTCTAAGGTCCCTGCAGGTGCTAAAACCTCAGGGCGTTTTAAATTTCTTGTGTTTGACATTATCTACTCCAATTTTCAAGATTGTAAGTTAAAATTACATATGCTATTTGAAAAGGTGAACGTTGAATTTCACCAAAACTTTAGCGGATAAGAATCGACTCTTATCCTTGATTTTTAATAAATCAGTCTATTACTTAATATCGTCTGGGGCAAAATCATAAAAACCACGCCCAAGACTTCGACCCTTAGGATGCAGTTTGCGAACTTCCTCATCCAATTGGTAGGCCTTGTCAGCTGTAAATACTCCAGCTTCAATTAAAGATCTAGCTTCGATAAATAATTTTGCAATTGCAACAAAATCATCTCCAGGACAATAAATCCCTTCAAGCTTCCAATGATTAAAATTCATTGTTGTTAACTCACCTAGAACACTCATCATGTCAACATCATCACTTGCAAAAATGTGAGTTCCGTGTGAGTCTTCAAAAACAGAATAATGAGTTTCTTCATCTTTTGGCTCTGATAGGAACAAACCGCGTTCATAGGTGATTTCTTCATCAGATTTTATAAAGTTATAATAATTCTGTAAGAGGGGGCGCTTAGTCTGGTGAATAATAGTTGCCCCGTAAACTAAGATTTCTCCAGGAACTTTAAGGTGATTTTGCATACTGTTAAGTTCATCCTTTGGAAGTTCTCTTGCAAGAACAGCCCCACAAGCTCCGTGCTCAGACCAGAAATTAACCTGCCTTGCACTTGTTACCATAGTTGATGCATCATAAAAATAAGGAAGTTTGTAACCATCCCTTTTAAGGACATGAATAACTCCTGCATCTCCAACTGTGATTAAATCCACACCAATTTTTTCAAGAAAATCAAGATAGTCCTTAATTTTACGCATCTTATCTGGGTGCATTAGTGCATTAACTGCAACCGTTACAGTTGCCTTGTTTTCATGAGCTAATTTTGTGATTTCTTCAAGTTCAGCCCAAGTAAAATTTTTGGGAAGGCGGAGTCCGTACTCTCCTTCTCCGATGTAAAGAGTATCAACTCCTGCATCAAGTAGTTTTTTTGCCTGTTCAAAATCTTGAACAGTTGCCGTTATTTTTATCATTATACCTCTCCTAGCTTTCAATTATATCATGAAAATACCCAAGGAATTATACATATAACACATTTTTGACCAACTTAGACAAAATTTTGATTACATATATTACAAAAACTTATCATAAATCAAGAAATATTTTTCGAATATAATAGAATCACGTTTTCACAAGGTTTTCATTGTAATATTTTTGTAATAATACTAAAGGTTTTCGTAATATTAATAAGTCAATATTTATGTTATTCTTTTATTGAAGTAGAAAGGTCTCATCATGCATGCATCTAAATTAAAAGAAAATTATCAACCAAATCTAAGCCAAGAAAAACCTTTGACCAGAGATTTTGATCCAAGGGAACATGAAGAAAAAGATATGGAAAGCCGCCTGAAAGAATTAGTTTATTTTACCAGCATGGCTATCTTTTCAATCGTCTTTGTTATTTTAAATTATCTACTACTGATGATGCTTCCTGTTTTCCTAACTGTTCCTCTAGCCTTCGGAGCAAGTTTCTTCCTAGTTCTTCTAGCAAAAAAATTTTTACAAAAAAACAAAAAATTTAAAGGTCTAATTTGAGCTTTTTAAAGCTTGATTGGCCTTTTTTATTATTTTATACCTGGTAGAGTTGTCCTCAAATTTGTGCAGTATGAGGAAATAAAAAAACTGACGGCAACCGTCAGTTTTTTTATATTATTTTACGAAGTCAAGTAATGCTAGGAATGATTCAACTTCTAGAGAAGCTCCACCAACAAGTGCTCCGTCGATGTTTTCTTTGCTCATGTATTCAACAACGTTTGATGGGTTTACTGAACCACCGTATTGGATACGAACTGCTTCAGAAACTTCTTTTCCGTAAAGTTTTTCAACTGTTGCACGAACAACTCCACAAGTGTTATCAGCGATTTCTGAAGTTGCTGATTTACCAGTTCCGATTGCCCAGATTGGTTCATAAGCAATTACAAGGTTTGAAACTTGTTCAGGAGTAAGGTCTTTAAGAGCAGCTGTAATTTGTCCTTCAACCCACTCAGCAGTTTTACCAGCTTCGAAAGTTTCAAGAGACTCACCACAACAAACAATTGGAGTTACACCGTTTGCAATGATAGCTTTAGCTTTTTTGTTGATATCTTCGTCAGTTTCGTGGAAGTACTCACGACGTTCACTGTGTCCGATGATGATATATTCAACACCAAGGTCAGCAATTGCAGCTGGAGAGTTTTCACCAGTGAAAGCACCAGCATTTTCCCAGAAACAGTTTTGAGCAGAAAGCTTAAGATCAGTTCCTTTACGTCCACAAGCCATAGGAGCTAGGAAAAGTGCAGGAGCACCGATTACTGTATCAACAAGATCAGCTGAAGGAATAGCGTTTTTTACTTCTTCAACGAATTGTTTAGCTTCTGATAAAGTTTTGTTCATTTTCCAGTTACCAGCGATAATTGGTTTACGTGACATGTCATACCTCTTTTATATTTTTTTTGGGCTAAAACCCATACACGATTATTCTATCACAAATTTATATAAAATGCGTAAATTATCCTGGAAAATCTTCGGTAAGTCTTTAAATTAGGTTACTACTCTTAATATTTTCTTTACTAGGCTTCTTCCCCACAAGAATTTTAACATGAACTGTTGCTGTCTTCGGAGGATCCTTTCGAACACGTTCCTTGGTTGCCTGATCTACCTGCCATTCAAGTGGACTCATATCTAAAAAGGCAAGTCTTAGATCTTCAGGGATATCAAAGGTATAAGAAAGCTCTTTTTCTTCCACATCCTGGTAATTGTCCTTAAATTTTTCAAGAACCAGGCTATTGTCGTAATCAAGAGGGATTCCGTAAGCTTCCCTGAGTTCTCTCAAATAAAATCTATCTGGTATAACCTTAATTAGCTGACCACAATCACTCATTACCCGGTCAAATTCTTGATAGTTACTAGGGGTAAAAATATTTAATAAATTATCAATCGATTTATCTTTATAGGGCAGGCAAGTTAGGTCTGCAATTGACCAAAAAGCCGGTATAGTTTGGTTTGTGGCAAGAATAATTCCATCGCGAGCAATATCAAAGGCAAAATTTGATCCCTTAAAATCTAAAAGATTAATAAATGAACCCTCACCGCAACCAATATCTAAAAGGCTCTGACCCACAAGTTGATCCTTAATCCAAGCAAGCATAGGTGCATACATCCCAGCCTGAATCATCTTCCCTCTAGGAATAAACATTTCCTTGGTATAATTTTCAACAACCTTATGACTTAAAAAATTAACGTAACCTTTTTTATTAATATCAAAATTGTGGTTATTTTTACATTTCAAACTATACCTTGATAAGGTAAAGTCTTGGTTACATTTTGGGCAGGCAAGACTTGTAAGATCTTTTTCTAAAATATTGTAGGCCCGGTCAATCTTTTTAAGCATGTTTTCTCCTTCTATTTCCATCGACTACTAGTAAATTATTCTTCATTCTCTCAAATATTTTTAGGAATTGCAATTACTCCTAGAAATATCCTACTTTCTACCTATTGCCGCAGATGATCCAATAGATTAAAATAAAAGAAAAACCATTAACAATGAGGAGATTAAGATGAATCTTAAAAAGACCCTACCACTTCTTGCTATAAGTCTCTTGGCCTGTGGAAGCCTACTTGCCTGTACTTCTAAGAGTCTATCAAAGGATAAAACAGATACTTCAACAAGCCTTAATAGCTCATCAATAACTGAAGACAAAAAGGGCGTTTTCACAGGTGTCTTGGCTGAAGATGTAAGCCAGCTTGATGATGCTGACAAGGCCTACCGTTTTTCTTTAAAAGATGTTGAAGCAACAAGTGACCCAAATGACATTGAAGGAATTTTACAGGCAAATGGAATTGTACTAAACCTCAGTAAAGATCAACTTCCAAAAGATTTTAAAGAAGGAGATTACAAGGAAGGGGATAAAATTTCATTTACCATTGAAGGGCATCCTGCAATGACTAATTCTCTACCGCCACAAATCGTTGGTCAAGTAGTTTCTTCAGTCGAAAAAGTTAAATAAAAAAAACATCTGGTTATTAACCAGATGTTTTTTTCTACATAAAGTAGTTAGCATATAGATATGACAAGATGTAGAGGATGTAGATGTGAGCTGGGTAGAAAATATAGAAGAAATATTTTGAACCACCACCCTTTTGTCCATTATAAAGGGCAATTGGGATAATTGAAAAGATTGACATCCACTGGAAGTTTGTTGTGAATAGGTTTGAAAAATCTCCGTTTAATGCTAGGAAGGCATAAAGGGCAATTAATAGATACTGAATGATTTTTTTATCCCTAAAGATGTAAAGGCCTAGAGCTAGAAGGGCTGAAATCCAACCACCTTCAAGAGTCATGTAGTTAGGAACAAACATCATAAAGTAGGCACCAATCATTGGTAGTGATCCCATTAAAAGAATACCAACAAAGGCTGTAACTGCTGGAAGTAGGATTAAAGCAATACCTAAACCATATTTTTTAGCACGAATCTTGTCATAGGCAAGCATTAACAGGGCTGCAACAAACATAGTCATAAAGATGTTGTTGACCACGTTAACATTATAGTCGTCCATTGGAAGAAGTCTTGTAATAAGTAGATTCAAAACATTCATTACAAGAGAACCCACGAAAAGTCGCTCTAAATACTTGCTCTTATTGCGAGTATAGTGGAAACCTTCAGAAAGGGTAAATAGGAAGATTGGTAAAACCAAGCGACCAAGCATTGAAAGAATTGTCGGTGCACCTGCATAATCAAACATTTGATGAATATGATCAAGTACCATCAGGAAAACACCCAGGAGCTTAAGCTCGTTTCCTGTTATTCCTTTTTTTATTATATTCATATAATTTTCTCCATTCATTAATTAATCATCATAACTTATTATACACAATTTATTAAAGTAAGAGGTGACAATTTGATCAAAAAGACTGACAAATTTGTAAGATACAAACTCATCAGTCTCTTTTTTATGATAAATAGCCCTTATTTATTTTTAGCAAGAATTACTGCCTTTTTAAAGACAGGAATATCAAATATTTTACTTAGAGGTTTGGCAACATAATAGGCGATATTATAGTCAATAAAGCTATGAACAAATCCACCTAGGGCCATGATTGTCAGAAGGTAGCCTAAATTTTGTGGTTTAACTCCCATACCTGAGAAGAAGAAAATTGCTACAACAGCCATCTCAACTATAGTGTGAATTAGGGCAATAAGAATATTATAAATCTGGAATTTCTTATTACTCAAAACAGTGTCAGGTCTTTTTTGCAGGTAGATTGAACCGATTAAGGCAAAAACCAGATGTGAAAGAGCCCTCAAGGCAATGATAATCGGGGTAGTGAGGAAGAAACCAAAGGCGGTACCTAGGGCAACTAAGACGGCCACTCCTGGTGAGAAAAACATGGCAATAAAAAGGGGAACGTGACTTGCTAGGGTAAATGAGGCTGGTCCAATAACAATTTTGGGCATGACCATAGGAATGGCAATCCCCATGGCTATTAAAATTGCCACAACAGTAAGTTCTTTAATTGAGTTCTTTTTCATAATTCTCCATTATCCTAATAATTTTGTGATTTTTTTAATTATTTTAACTTTTTATAGATTGTGAGTCAATACACTATTTTGAAAACTGATAGAGTATTCATTAAGTTGTTATATATTATAATTTTATTGAATGATTAACACCAAGCTTTCTTTTACAAGTTAAGTCATTTATTGTATGATAGACCCAACAAATAAAACAACGGAGAATGATATGTTAATTAAGGAATTTTGTGCTGAAAACTTTACTAATATTCCAAAAGCCCTTACAGCTGGTGCTAATAGAATTGAACTTTGCGATAATCTTGCGGTCGGTGGAACTACGCCAAGTTACGGGGTAATCAAGGAGGCTTCTGCCTATACCAAGGATGATAATGTCCCCCTCGCAGTCATGATTCGCCCGCGCGGTGGAGACTTTGTCTACAACAGTGTAGAGGTTAAAATCATGGAAGAGGATATTTTAAGGGCTACAGAAGCAGGAGCCACTGCCTTAGTTCTTGGAGCCCTAACTCCTGAAAACACAATTGATGAGGAAGTCATGGAACGCCTATTAATCGCAAGTTTGGGACTTCCTGTTACCTTTCATATGGCCTTTGATGAAATTTCTGATTGGAAGGCTGCTATGGACTATCTAATTGAGCAAGGAGTTGAAAAGATTCTAACCCACGGAAACAGCCTCGATCAAGTTCTAAATATCGATAAAATCAAAGAAATGGTCGCTTATGCTGCTGGCCGAATTGATATTATGATTGGGGGCGGGGTGACCTATGAAAATGCCCAGGACCTAGCTGAGCTTACTGGTGTCAACTATGTTCACGGGACAAAAATTGTAGCAATTTAAAAAAACCTGGTTTACAGGTTTTTTTCTTTTTAATAAAGGGTATTTAAAAGTTGATAAAAATCAGTAGTTGAAATGATTTCATTAGACTCTGCCATCTTATCAATATAACTATCCTTGTTACTTTCAAGGTCACTGAGCTTTTCTTTTAGTTTATCATAAGTCAAATCCTCATCTTGAATTACCTGAGAATAGCCCTTATCTTCAAAGTAGCGGGCATTTTGAATCTGGTCTCCCCTACTTCCAGCTGCTGATAAAGGAACTAGAATATTTGGTTTTTTACAGTAAAGAATTTCAAAAATTGAATTTGAACCTGCACGGGCTACGACAAAATCAGAACTCTTAATTACCCCAAGCATGCCCCCATTGATAAATTCAAAGGGATAGTAACCTGGAACTTCCTCATAGGTATTACCACTTCCCGTTTGATGGATGACATTATATTTTTGCAAAAGGTCATCCAAATTTTCCCTAACAAGATCATTAATATTCTTGGCCCCAAGACTTCCACCCCAGAAAAGAATAGTTTTCTTATTCTTATCAAAGGAAGCAGGTAGCTCAAAATTAGAAGTAGCTTGATCATCAATAACTGCCCCCACCTGCCTGTGACCTGGAATTTTAAAGGTTGTCAAAACTTCCTTGGCAAATTTAGAAGAGATCTTGTTGGCAAGCCCCATGGTCTTATCTGATTCGTGGATAATAACAGGAACCCCGTTCATCTTAGCTCCAATTACAACCGGAACTGAAACAAAGCCACCCTTTGAAAAAATAAAATCAGGTTTTGTTTTTTTAATAATCTTTCTTGCCTGGAAAACTCCCAGGGTAATTTTAAAGATGTCTGTAAAATTTTCCCAAGAAAAATAGCGTCTTAATTTCCCTGTTGAAATAGCATGGTAGTCAACCTGCGGATAATTTTCAAGCATCTCCCGCTCAATTCCCTTTTTTGAACCAATATAAACTTGTTCCCAACCATCTTTTCCGTAAAGTTCAATCAATTGGAGATTCAGGCTAACATGTCCTGCAGATCCCCCTCCTGTGTATAATACCTTCATTTTAAATCCTCTATTTTTTAGTCTTTAAATTAATTATACAATTTTAGGGCCTAAAAAGCACCCTCTCAAAGCTTAAAGACAAAAAAACTAAACCCTTTATTTCTAAAGAGTTTAGCCTTTTTTTATTCAAAGACAAATTGATTGTGGTAAAGTTCTGAGTAGAATCCGCCAAGTTTGAGAAGTTCCTTATGATTTCCCTCCTCAATTACCTGTCCGTCCCTAAGAACCACGATTTTATCCGCATTTAAAATTGTCTTAAGTCTGTGGGCAATTACAAAGCTTGTTCGACCAGCAATGGCAGCTTCCATGGCCATTTGAATCTTGCTTTCAGTAACTGTATCGACATTACTTGTTGCCTCATCAAGAATTAAAAGTTCTGGATTTGTAAGAATAGTTCTTGCGATTGAAATCAACTGCTTTTGTCCTGTTGAGAAGACATTTTCATCATCATCAACATGAGTATCATAAGCATCAGGAAGGCTCATAATGAAATCATGAATATGAGTCGTTTTAGCAGCTGTTATAATTTCTTCTTCGCTGGCATCAGGTTTTCCAAAGCGGATATTATCACGAATGCTACCACTGAAAAGAACTGATTCTTGTAGAACGATTCCCACATTTGACCTTAAACTATCAAGATCCATCTCACGAATGTCAGTGTTGTCAATCTTGATTGATCCAGAATCAACATCATAGAAACGGTTCATCAGATTCATAATAGTGGTTTTACCAGAGCCAGTCGGTCCAACCAAGGCCACCATTTGACCTTTATCAACTTCAATTGATACGTCTTTTAAGACTGGTTTTCCTGGAACATATGAGAAATCAATATCATTGATAGTAACTGCTGATTCAAGTTTTTCAAATTTAAGACCTTGATCAGGACGAATTTCTTCAGGTTCTTCAAACATTTCATTTAGACGGTGAGCACCTGTTATAGCCATTTGAAGTTCAGTGAAGCTACTTGAAATTTGCATGATTGGTTGGTAGTACTGTTGTGAATATTGAACAAACATAACTACAAGACCAAGAGCTGCTGCCCTTGACATTGAACTATCATTTAAGGCTAGGTATGATCCACCAAAAATTACAAGAGCTGTATTAATCAAACTAATTCCATTCATGGTAGGAAAGAGCATTCCACCGAAAACACGCGCCTTAAAGGTTGCTGCTTTAACTTTTTCATTTTGTTTAACAAAACCTTTAATAGCATCATCCTGTAATCCTTCAACGATGATAGCCTTTTGTCCTGAGATCTTCTCATCCATGTAGGCATTTAATTTACCAACCTCATCCTGTTGGATATCAGTATATTTTTTAGCCTGACGGACAATAACCACTGCAAGAATAAGGGCTACAGGAGTTGATGCGATAGTAAGCCAGGCCATGTTAACATTTTGCCTGAACATCATAATAAGGAGACCTACAAACAAGGCTGAGTTTGTTGCCACCTGAGTTAGTGACTGGTTAAATGAGTTTTGAATATTATCAAGATCACTAGTAAATCGACTTAGAATGTCTCCGTCTTGATGGCGGTCAAAAAATGAAATTGTAAGGCGCTCAAGTTTTCCAAATAATCCCTTACGCATCTCATTAGTAGAGTAACTTACTACCCTAGTAAATAGGATTGAGTAGATAAGAGTTGCAACAGTTGTGAAAACATAGGTTAGAAGAAGTTTCCACATAATATCATAAAAAGGTTGCTTACTTGGGCTAACAAAAGGTGTTCCTGCTGCCTGAGCAATTCCCTTGGCTTTCATATAATCACCAAGCCATTCTCCAAGGCTTGTTAGGGCGTCTCCTAAGAAAACTGGTGCCTTAACCTGCAAGTAGGTCGCAGTAATGATAGCCAGGAAGATGATAAAAAATGAAAGCTTGTATTTTCTAAAGTATTGATAGAAAAATTTAGCTGCCTGCTTGTATTCACCCATTATTCATCACTTCCTTTCTGTGTTTCATAAATTTCACGGTAAACAGCATTTGTTTCAAGAAGTTCCTTATGACTTCCTTCACCAATTAGTTTTCCTTCATCAAGAACTAAAATCTTATCAGCTTTTACCACACTTGATATTTTTTGAGCTACAATAACTGTTGTAGTTCCTTTTAGGTCCTTATTAAGGGCTTCTTGAACCAGTTTTTCACTCTTGGCATCTAAGGCACTTGTTGAATCATCAAGCACTAAAACCTTAGGATTTTTAATAACACCACGGGCAATGCTCATCCTTTGTTTTTGACCACCAGAGAAGTTAGCTGAACGCTCTTCAACCTCTGACTCGTAAGCATCAGGCATTTTTTCAATAAATTCCTTGGCTTGAGCAATTTCACTGGCCTTCTCCATTTCAGCATTACTTGCATCTTCCTTACCTTGTTTAAGGTTATCAGCGATACTTCCGCTAAAAAGAATGGCCTTTTGAAGAACGATTGAGATATTTTTCTTAATGGTTGCACGACTTAAATCTTTTAAGTCCTCACCACCAATTTTAATCTCACCCTTACTTGGATCAAAAAGTCTTGGAATTAATTGAGCTAGGGTCGTTTTACCCGAACCAGTTGCTCCAACGACCCCTACAGTTTGGCCTGGATTAATCTTAAAGCTTACATCTTTAAGGGTTGGTTTTTCATCATTTGGATAGGTAAAGGATACATGATTAAATTCAATTGATCCGTTTAAATCCTCAGCCGGTCCGTCTTTAAAGTACATTTCAGGTTCTGTTTTGAGAATCTCATTGATACGACGGATTGAAATGAAGGCACGACTTGCCATCATAGACATCATTCCACCCATAATAATTGCAAACATAATCTGACTCATGTAGGTCATGAAACTTGCAACTGATCCTAGAGCTTCTGGCTTACTAGTAATGAAGCCTGACACCAAGTAGATGGCAGTAAAGATTGTCAATTGGCTGACAAGGGTGAATGATGGAATCATGGTTGAAAAAAGATTACCAACTGCCAGATTATGACCTAGGAGTTCATCACTTGTTTCATCGAATTCCTTAATTTGGCTTTTTTCTTGCACAAAACTTTTAACAACGCGGGCACCGCGAAGGTTTTCCTTGGCAATTGTATTACTCCTATCAAGTAATTTTTGGAAGGCACCAAAGTGAGGTCCCATCTTACTCATGGCAAAACCAGTAATAAGAACAATTAGGACAACAAGAATCACAATTAACCACCACAATTCAGGTAGGGTGTTAATGGCAAGAATAAATGACCCAATAAATAAAAGGGGCACCCTTAAAAGAACTTGGAAAATCATCATCACCAAGTTTTGAACTTGGTTGACGTCATTTGTCATCCTAACAACGAGATTTCCTGCATTAAATTTTTCAATATTTGAATATGAAAAAGTTTGAATTTTACGGAAGCTAGCCTCCCTAATATCTGCTGATACTCCTTGGGCAATCTTAGCTGCGAGCACTGTATTAATAAGTCCTGCTAGTAAACCAACAACAGCTATTCCGATTAGCCAAACACCAATACTTAAGATCTTATCTTGATCATCATTTAGGACTGCTGCAAGCACCTCTTTCAAATACTGCGGCTGCAGTAAGCTTGATGCTACAACAAATCCAATCATCACAAGGGATGTTAAGGCATACCACTTGTACTTTTTAATAAATTGGAAAAGCATTTTCTCCTCTTTCTACTTTTAATTTTGAATGAATCAACTAAAAACCAGCTAATTCATTGAAACTCCACAAGAACCAATAATGACATTTTACTTATTTAAAGAAGGATTGTCATTTATTAAGGCTCTAAGCTTTTTAAAGGTCACTTATACACTTTTTTGACACCTTACCCTTAGTCTCCAAGGAAGAATCAAGCTTGGTCAGCAAATGAAAAAGCTCCTCTTGCTCCTTTAAGGTCAATGAAGCAAATATCTCCTCAGTAACCTTATCTACGTGTTTCTTGCGCTCCTTAACGTCCTGTCTACCCTTAGAAGTCAAATAGATACGACTAATCCTCTTGTCATCCTCATCAACGAGTCTATAAATTAAATCGTCCTGCTCCAGCTGCTTGACCATGGCTGTAACACTTGATGGCTTTATGCTAGAGGTATCTGCGATTTCTGAATTGGTAAGCCCGTCTCCCTTTTTTTCCAGGTAAAGAAGTAGGCCTCTAGAGCCCCTGTGGCTACCGTCTTCATTTATTCTTCGCTTGTCTGTAACTCCTTGAACTGCCATCATAAGATCTGGTTTATGGACAATTTGCATAAAGAGACCCAGCAGATTTCTACTTATTTCAGACATCGCTTCCTCCTTTCTAAGATAATTAGTTTTTTATTTTTTTGACTAACAAATTATCTTACTTTTAGAAGAAACTGTCAAGACTTATGCCTTACTTATTACAGACTAAGTTTTTTATGTTACAATACTCCTTATGAGTAATTCGAGAGTTAAGGAACTAAAATTAGCAGAGCGTGGTGCTTTAATTAGCATTATCGCCTACGTCGTTTTGTCAATCATCAAGATTGCTGTCGCAAATATTACTAATTCAGAAAGTTTAAGGGCTGATGGTTTTAATAACATCACTGATATCTTGGGAAATATAGCCGTTCTTGCAGGAATCCGTATGGCAAGACGTCCCGCTGATAGTGACCACGCCTATGGTCACTGGAAGGTTGAAAGTGTTGCAAGCCTTATAACAAGTTTTATTATGTTTGCTGTAGGTTTTGTTGTTCTTCGCCAGACAATTGGTGACATGATAGCCAATCAAAAAACAGAAATTGATCCTATTGGGGCCATTGTTGGAATTTTTTCAGCCATTATCATGTATGTAATTTATATTTATAATAAAAGGCTAGCAGATAATGTAAAATCTCCAGGGCTTATGGCCGCTGCAAAGGACAACCTTAGTGATGCCGTAACATCAATTGCAACCTCAATTGCCATTATTGCAGCATCCTTTAACCTAACATTTATTGACCGCTTAATGGCCATTATCATTACCATCTTTATCTTTAAAACAGCCTATGATATCTTCTCAGAAAGTGCCTTTAGCCTGTCTGATGGTTTCGATGAACAAAAGATTGAAGACTACAAAGAGGCTATCATGACCATTAAGGACATTGAAGATGTTAAAAACATCAGGGGAAGGACCTATGGCAGTAATATCTTCCTTGATGTAGTAGTTGATATGAGCCCTGATATGTCTGTTTATGAAAGTCACTTGGCAACTGAAGAAATTGAAAATCTCCTCAGACAAAAATTTGATATTTTTGATGTCGATGTCCATGTTGAACCGTCTTATCTTGCAGATGAGGAAAGAGACAGCTATATCGCCCTTGATCTACTTAATCTGGAAGAAGCAATTTTAAATGGAGCAAAACTTGATAGTCTCCTAGATAGCAACTTTAAGGAAATCACAGCTCAAGGCCTAACCCTTAATAAAAAAGAAAAACTAAGTCAAAAATTCCAAGGAAAACTTGGTCTTGCCCAGTTCCACCCTACCAGAATCAGTAAAAAAACCTTTATTCTAAACTATGAATACTTTACCGGTAAAAATAGTTACTTAGTAACAAGTATCTGGCGCAGAAATAAAGACTGGCACTGCATTCACAGGCAAACAACAAAAAAAGAATCCTAAGGGATTCTTTTTTTGTTGTTTTACTTACTCTACTAATTCTGCTTGTTCAGCTTGGGCCAATTTGTCATTTTTGAGGTCTGCTTTTTTCTTGCGTCCTCGTTTTTTTCTAATAACAATCTTGTCATCTTTGTTCAAATCAGCAACCAGCCTATTATTATCTGGATTTTCCAGGTAGAAATCAGCCACACCGTCCTCAATATTATCTTGGATGGTCCTACGAAGTGGCCTTGCCCCCATGGCTGGATCATAACCTAAATCGACTAATTTTTCCTTGGCTTTATCAGTTACATCCAAGTGAATGTCATTTTTAGCAAGTTGACCATTAACTCCAGCAAGCATCAAATCAACAATCTTAAGAAGATTTTCTTTATCTAAAGGTTTAAATTCAATGATTCCATCAAAACGGTTCATAAACTCAGGGCTAAAGAAATCTCCCAGTTGACCTAAGACAGAGTTTGTCCGTCCCTCACGGGCTGCTCCAAAACCAACACTGGCTTCAACCTTACCACTTCCAGCATTACTGGTCATAATGATGATTGCATCCTTGAAGCTGATTGTTCGACCTTGAGCATCAGTTAGACGTCCGTCATCTAAGACTTGAAGGAACATATGCATAACATCAGGATGGGCTTTTTCAATTTCATCCAGAAGAATAAGAGAATATGGGTTGCGGCGAACCTTCTCTGAAAGTTGACCTGCTTCTTCATATCCTACATATCCAGGAGGAGCTCCAATAAGTTTGGCCACACTATGTTTTTCCATGTATTCGCTCATATCAAAGCGAATCATGCTGTCTTCTGATCCAAATAACTCCTTGGCAAGTTGTTTGGCAAGCTCAGTTTTTCCGACTCCAGTAGGACCTACAAACATAAATGATCCAATTGGACGATTGTCCTTACCAAGACCAATTCGGTTACGACGAATAGCCTTTGAAATCTTATCAACAGCATCATCTTGACCAATCACATGAGCCTTTAAGTCACTGGCTAAATTTATTAATTGACTTTGTTCTTTTTCCTTAATATTTCCAACAGGAATACTGGTTTTTTGCTCAATAATGGCCTCAATATCCTTTTCAGAAATTACAGGCGTGTCCACTTTTTCACCACTTTCCTCCCTTAAAACCTTAAGTTTAGAAATCTGATCTCGGAAGAAAGCTGCCTTTTCAAAGTCTTCAAGTACCATGGCCTCATTCTTTTGATTTTCAGCCTCTTCGATTTTTCTAGTCAAATCATCTGGATCAAGGAAGCGAAGGGTTAGATTTTTCTTAGAACCGGCCTCATCAAGAAGGTCAATTGCCTTATCAGGCAGGAACCTATCTTGAATATAGCGATTAGATAGTTGGACAGCTTGAATTATAGCCTCATCAGTGTAGTTAACATGGTGATAGTCCTCATATCTCTTTTGAATTCCTTTGAGGATGGTAATGGTCTCATCAACACTTGGCTCATCAACTTTTACAGGCTGCATCCTTCTTTCAAGGGCTGCGTCTTTTTCAATTATCCTGTATTCATTTAAGGTTGTTGCCCCGACCATCTGAACTTCACCTCGAGCAAGGGCAGGCTTTAGAATATTTCCTGCATCCATACTTCCGTCACCGGTACTTCCAGCCCCAACGATTTCGTGAATTTCATCAATGAATAAAATTACATCATCACGCTCTTTTATTTCCTCAAGAAGCTTTTGCATCCTCTCTTCAAATTGTCCACGAACTCCTGTACCTTGGACAAGGCTTACTACATCAAGCCTGATAACTTCTTTTCCAAGAAGTTTTTGCGGAACGTCTTCATCAATGATCTTTTGGGCAAGTCCTTCAACAACTGCCGTTTTACCAACTCCAGGCTCCCCAATTAAGACTGGATTATTTTTAGTTCTCCTATTTAGGATTTCAATTACTCTTGTGATTTCTTGATCACGTCCGATTACAGGATCAATTTTCCCCTGCCTAGCAAAATCAGTAATATTGATGCCAAATTCATCTAGAAGGGAAGGTTTAGAGCTCCTTGGTTTCCTTGGCCCCTTGCCTCCGCCGTTAGCACCACCTGTTTGAGTTGGTGGAACCTGACCATAGCCTATTTGAAATTCCCTATTTAAGGTTCCAAATAAATCTTCAAAGGGATTGTATTGGCGGTTATTTTCATCACTAGTATTAGAATTTTGAGGACCATCAAAAAGATTGGTTCGACCTCCAACCTTTAACTCTTGATAGCATTTTTGGCAGAGATCTGTTTGGTGTTTTTTTCCATCTACAGTTGTGTATAGATGGATTGTAGCTTCATTTTTTTTACAGTTTTGACAAAGCATATTAATCTCCTTTTATAAGTAAATTTTAAAGTTATTCAAAGTTTGACCTTTTTTGACCTTTAATCTATTATATCAATTACAATCATTTTAGCAAATATTTTAACTTTTAAACATAATTAACTTGTTTACATAAAAAAAGATAGATCAAATCTATCTTTTATAGCGGCAAACTCCGTCAATCCAAGTGGATACAAGATCCATTTTTTCATCTAAAACAATAAAGTCAGCGTCGCGACCTTCCTTGAGACGGCCGCATTTATCATCAATTTTTGAAGATAGGGCTGGAATAAGAGTGGCCATCCTTATGGCTTCCTCAGGACTTGCTAGCCCCCAAGCTACAACATTTTTAAGGGCATCCTTTAACTGTAGGATACTTCCAGCAAGATTACCACCATCTTTCAGGCGGGCAGTACCATCTTTAACAATAACGTCAAATTCGCCTAACTTATAGTCTCCATCAGCTTGACCACCAGCCCTCATGCAGTCAGTTATAAGGGCTACATGCTCATGACCCTTTTGCTTAATTAAAATATCACAAGCCTTAGGATGAACATGATGGCCATCACAAATTAACTCAGCATAGGTATGAGGAAGCTCAAACATGGAACCAACCATACCAACTTCCCTGTGGCTTAAACCGCGCATTCCATTATAGGCATGAACCCAGACACTTGCCCCAGCCTCAACAGCCCGAGTAGCATCCTCTAGGGTTCCATTAGAATGACCCAAGGCTACAGCCACGCCATCTCGGCTGATTTTATTAACAAAATCTTCTACCCCGTCTCTTTCTGGTGCAAGGGCAATCTTTTTAATAATTCCTCCTGAAGCTTCTTGCCACAGTCTAAACTCTTCGACAGAGGGGTCAGAAAAGTATCTAGGATTTTGTGCACCCTTATATTCTTCTGTAAAATAGGGACCTTCAAAGTAGATACCCTGAATTTTTGCCCCTTGGGCCTTCTTGTAATTTTTTCCAAGATTCTCTGCTACTTCTTTTAAAAGGGCATGATCCCCTGTGAGGGTAGTGGCTAAAAAGCTAGTCACTCCTGTCTCAAGAAGTCCTAGGCTCATGTCACCTAAAACCCCTTCAATATTATTATCCATAATATCAACTCCAGCAAAGCCGTGGATGTGGGTGTCAACCAAACCTGGACTAATCGAGTAACCACTGTAGTCGACTATTTCAGCCTCCAATCCCTCAGGTACATCAGTCACATAGCTACCAAATTTTTTACCTGTAATTTCAAGGTATCCTGGACCCTTAACCTCATAAGGATAAAAGAACCTATCCGCTTTTATGTATTTCATAATTTCCCCTTATTAATTATTTCTACTTTGCTTCCTATTTTACTCCTTTAAAAAACTCTGTCAATTGGTATATACCTATTTAGTGAAATTAGTATTAAAATTAAAACAAGCACCCTACTTAGAGGATGCTTGTTTTTTATTTGCCACTTACTTCTAGTAATTTGACCTTGATATCTTCTTCCATTTTTGCCAGTTCAACTTCTGATTCCCGGCGTTTGCGGCTTCCTTCGGCTTGGATCCTCAAGGTTTCCTGGATAGTATAAATTAGGTCATCTTGAGTTTTCTTGAGGGTTTCAATATCAACCACTCCTCGTTCGTTTTCTCTAGCTGCTTCAAGGGCTGAAGTTTTTAACATCTCACTATTTTTAGCCATCAAATCATTGGTCGTTTCAGAAACAATCCGCTGACTTGTCAAAGCATCCTTTTGTTTTAAAAGGGTTAAAGCTATAGCAACCTGATTCTTCCATAGGGGAATGGCAGTATTGATTGAAGTTTGAATCTTTTCAGCCAGCTCCTGGTTGGTATTTTGAATCAAGCGAATTTGCGGTGCCTGCTGAATGGTTATCTGCCTAACCAAGCGTAAGTCGTAGGTTCTTTTGTCCAAACGATTTCTATAAGCTTCAAGATCACTAATTTTTTGAATGGCCAAAGCATCCTCACTAGCTTCCTGGGCCTTAAGTCTAGCTTGGGGAATCGTCTCCTCATCAAGTTCCATCATTTTAAGCTCAGCTCCAGCTATATAAACATTCAAGGCCTTAAAATAATTTAAATTTTCATCATAAAGATCTTCTAAAACCTTATTATCAGCCAATAAAACTGCCTGTTCATAGTCAAGCTTGCCTGCAATTTTATCAATTCCTGCCCCAATTTTTTGATATTTCTGGGTAATTTCAAAAACAGATTTTTTAACCTTTCCAAACATCTTACTGAAAAATCCCTTATCCTCAGCAACCAAATCATTGGTATCTGCTTCCTTCAAGCGAAACATCAAATCAGTAAGGCTTGAACCGACCTCACCCAAGTCTTGGGCCTGAACCTTGTCTAAAACTGACTGAGAAAAATCCCCAATCTTTTTTTGGGCATTGGTACCATATTGAATAACCGACTGGGAATCATTTTCATCCAGCCCTTCAACTAACTTCTTAGCCTGCTCAATCTCATCTGGACTCAAAGTCGATAAGGTTGTAGACTTCATTTGCTCTTGCTTGAAAGCATCAGGCTCTACCATATTACCTGGCTCAACCCTCTCAAGATCACTTGGAGTCTCAAAATTCTTGAGGGCATCTTCTTTCATTAAATCGTCTAATATTGGATTATTCATAGGTTTCCTCCTCCTCTCTTAGGGAATGTTTAATGTCTTCAAGGTCATCAATTAAACTTGCCTGATAATTTTTAGATATTTTTTCAGAAAGTTTCATTATGTAGTGAAGCCTTTCTGCCAGTTCAAGCTTAACCTCTTGAGTCACTGGTTTAACAGCTGATAATTCACGGTACTTTTTAACCAAGGTGGCCATGTTAGGTAAATCCTTGTACAAGAAAGTATCCTCCTTGGTCATCATTGAAGGCTCCTCAACAATTGCCTGGAAGGTTTTCTTACTGGCAAAAAGTCCCTGGGTCTCATCTTCAATGACCATCAGTTTTTCGTCATTTGAAATCTCTTCCTCCCAGTATTTTATATAATCCCTGGTTTCTTTCATAGTTCCCCGGAAGATACTTATGTCCTTGTCATCCAGTCCCTTTTCCCGGTAGTGTTCTAGCTTACTGGTAGCTTTATTTTTTTTATTGGTCTTAGTTGTATGCTTATCCCAGGTCTTATCAGAAGACAGGTTTTTTATTATTAGATATATAAGTACTAAAATTATTATTGCTTTCCACATAATCTGCACTCTCCTTTTGAATTTTATTCTATCATACTTTTCCTTTTTCCATATACAGCTAGGGGCTGATTTTATAAATATTACTTACAAAAATCACAAGAATATGCTAGAATATTCTTACGTATAGGAGGATTTTTTTTTGAATAAACAAAAAATTGCTGTCCTTGGCGCAGGTAGCTGGGGAACAGCTCTTGCTCAAGTTTTAAACGATAACGGACACGAGGTAAGACTCTGGAGTAATAATCCAGCTCAAATAAAAGAATTCAATGAAGAACATACAAATTCATTCTTCTTTGGAGATCAAAAGTTCTCAGAAGATATTTTAGGTTATACTGATCTTTCTGTGGCCCTTAAAGACATTGATTCTATCTTATTTGTTGTACCTACTAAAGTTATTAGACTTGTTGCCAAGCAAGTAGTTGAAGTACTTGACCACAAGGTAAATGTTATGCACGCTTCTAAGGGGCTCGAACAGGGAAGTCATTTGAGAATCTCACAAGTTCTTGAGGAAGAAATCCCTCAGGATCTACGAGGGGAAATAATTGTCATCTCTGGACCAAGCCATGCCGAAGAAGTGGCTGTACGTGATTTAACTTTGATTACTAGTGCTTCAAAATCAGAAAAAGATGCCCTGTATGCTCAAAATATTTTTAGTAACCGCTACTTCCGCCTCTACACAAATGTTGATGTAATAGGTGTTGAAACTGCCGGTGCCTTAAAAAATATAATTGCTGTTGGGGCTGGTGTGCTTCATGGCCTAGGTTACGGGGATAATGCCAAAGCTGCAATCATTACCCGTGGCCTTGCTGAAATAACTCGCCTGGGTGTAGCTCTCGGAGCTAACCCCCTGACTTATATTGGCCTATCTGGAGTTGGAGATTTAGTAGTGACTGCTACCAGTCAGCACAGTAGAAACTGGCGAGCTGGAGATGCTATTGGTAAGGGACAAAAACTTCCAGATATTGAAAAAAATATGGGTATGGTTATTGAAGGTGTTGCTACTGCAAGAGCTGCTTATGAGTTAGCTCAAAATCTTAAAATCGAGATGCCCATAACTGAGACAATCTACCGGGTACTTTATGAGGATGCTGATCTACCTGAGGAAATTGTTGCTGTTATGGAACGTGAATTTAAGGCTGAAAACGAATATAATATTTAAAAATTAGGAGATTTAATTGTGAAAAGAGTTTATCAAGAAAAGAAGGTTAAAAAAGCTGTCATTCCCGCTGCAGGACTTGGAACTAGGTTCTTACCAGCAACAAAAGCGATTGCAAAAGAAATGCTTCCAATCGTTGACAAGCCAACCATTCAATTTATCGTAGAAGAGGCCCTAGCAAGTGGAATTGAGGATATTCTTATCGTAACAGGTAAGGCTAAACGTCCAATCGAAGACCACTTTGATTCAAACTTTGAATTAGAAGCTGCCCTCCGTGAAAAAGGTAAAGATGATCTTTTAAAGCTTGTTGAAGAAACAACTGATATCAACCTTCACTTTATTCGTCAAAGCCACCCTAAAGGACTTGGACATGCTGTCCTTCAAGCAAGAGCCTTCATTGGTGATGAACCATTTGTTGTCATGCTTGGTGATGATTTGATGGAAGACGATGTTCCTCTAACTAAGCAATTAATCAACGACTACAATAAGGTTCACGCTTCAACAATTGCCGTTATGGAAGTTCCTAAAAAAGATGTCGACAAGTACGGGGTAATCGCTCCTGAAGGTCAGGTTGAAAAAGACCTTTATAATGTCGCAAACTTTGTTGAAAAGCCACCAGTTGATGAGGCGCCAAGTAACCTTGCCATCATCGGACGCTACCTACTAACGCCAGAAATTTTCAATATTTTAGAAAATCAAAAGCCAGGAGCCGGAGGAGAAATCCAACTTACAGATGCCATTGAGTGCCTTAATAAAACTCAAAGAGTATTTGCCCGTAAATTTACTGGTAAACGCTACGATGTAGGAGACAAGCTTGGATTTGTTGAAACAACAATTGAACATGGACTTAGACATCCACAAATCAAAGATGGACTTAGGGAATACATCATTAAACTAGGACTTGAACTTGAAGAAGAAGACCTTAAAAAGGCTGACAAAAATCAAGTTAAAGAAAATAAGGAAAAGTAAGGACAATTTGTCCTCTTTTTTCTATTTTCCATTATTTTTATTGAAAAAATGTTATTATTTATTAAGCATAGAAACAGGATGAGGTAAAATGAACACAGAAGAATTTTATAAAGAACTTGAAAAATTTGAACTTGTACTTAGTGACAAACAAAAAGAACAATTTGAAACTTATTTTTCCCTATTAGTCGAATGGAATGGGAAGATAAATCTAACTGCAATTACTGAAAAAAAAGAAGTTTATCTCAAACATTTTTATGACTCAATTGCCCCTATTTTGTACGGACTTGTTCCAAATGAAGAAATTAAACTTTTAGATATCGGTGCTGGTGCTGGCTTCCCAAGTATCCCGATGAAAATTATCTTCCCTAAAATTAAGGTAACAATTATCGATTCCCTTAATAAAAGGATTAATTTCTTAAAACTCCTAAGTGGTGAACTTGGTATCTCAGACCTTGAATTACTCCACGGGCGAGCTGAAGATTTCGGTCAAAATAAAGAATTTAGGAGGCAATTTGATTTTGTAACAGCACGTGCAGTTGCCCGTTTGAACATCTTAAATGAGATTACCATTCCCTTCCTGAAAAAAAATGGTATCCTCCTGTCCCTTAAGGCTAGCCAGATGAAGGACGAGGTTACTGAAGCAAAGAATTCTTTGGCTATTCTAGGAGCTAAACTTATTAAGGAAGTTGATTACGAGCTGCCAAATGGAGACGAAAGGCATATTCTTGTAATCGAAAAGACCAAGGATACCCCTAATAAGTATCCCCGTAAGGCTGGTACACCTAACAAAAAACCTCTTTAATTCAGTATAAGTAAGCAAAAAAAGAATCCTTGTAGGATTCTTTTTTTGCTTACTTGTCTTCTGGTTGACTAGATTCATCACTAGTCTTTTCGCTAGCAGCATCTGCCTCCTTGGCCTTGTCAGCAACTTGGCTAGCTTTTTCTGCCTCTTTCTTAGCAGTTTTATCATTTTGGAGTTGAGTTTGAATATCGTCCAACTCCTTACGAGTTTCTTGTTCTAAGTTAACCACTAGGTGGTCAAAATCACTCTTTTCAAAAACCCAACCAACAAATACTCCAACTGCCAGCATAGCTAAAATTAGAATAATCAGGGGCATCTTAACTGCGAAGAATAAAAGCGAAACTTCTACAGATGTCCAGTTTTGCAAGGCAAATACCGCAACAAGTACAACAATAATTAATGCAACCACCCTTTTAAAGGTAAAAAATGATTTAGCGTCCTTCATCATATGTCCTCCATCCTTTGTTTCCCTCATTCTACAAGAAAATCAAGAGCAAGTCAAAAAAATGAGTCTTTAAAAAAAGATGTTAACATTATTGATCTATTTCTCATCCTAATTGACTTTAAAATTTACCGGGCTAAAGATAAACTCCTTATCTCAAGCCCCTTTACGTCCCTTAAAAGATTAAGAAGATGGGCAATTGTTCTCCCACTAGTATAAATATCATCAAAGATTAAAATTTTATTAGGGATACTTATTCCTTCAATTAGAGAAAATGGATTTTGAGAAGAAAGACGCTCCTGCCTATTCTTAAATTTTTGAGAACCAGATTCGCTCTTATTAAAAAGGTTAAGGTAGGGAATGTCTGCTGCTTCAAGCATGGAAGTCACCTGACAAAAACCACGCTCTTCCAAGGTTTTTCTACTTACGGGGACTGGAACAATTGTATAGTCCTCATACTTTATCAGTCTTTCTCTAAGCCTAGCAGCAAAAACTGATTTCAAACGGTAATCTCCCTGAAGTTTATAGGCAACAAAAAATTTCCTCATCAGCTGGTCATACTTATAGATAGATTCATGCCTCATCGAAAGATTATCTTTCAACCAATAGCTGCAATCCTCGCAAATTTCTTCCCTTGATTCCTTCATACATCTAGAACAAATATCTTTAGCTGTCCTATCAATTTCTTGAAATTTATCCAGGCACGGCTTACAGACTCTTTTCCTTTGGTAGTTTGAAAAAAGGACATTTAAAAAACTGATAGAATTAATTATAGGGGTTGAACATAAAAGACAAGACATCAAAACCCTCCCAACCTATTCATTAACTTGATTTCCTTTTGAGCCTTAACCATGGCCCTACTTTTGCCATTATGGAAAAAATAGATAAGACCATCAGGCCGTTCCATACTTCGACCAACCCTACCTGCTATTTGAACTAGGGAGCTTGAGGTAAACAAACGGTGATTGGCCTGGAGAATAAAAACGTCAACTCTTGGAAAGGTCACCCCCCTCTCTAAGATGGTAGTTGTAACCAAAATATCGATTTGTCCCTCCCTAAATTTGTCAATCTGCTCCTTTCTATCCTCACTCAAACTTGACACAAAGGCTATTTGCTCCTCAAGCAAGATAGTTTTTAGGAGGTCAGTAAATTTTTGACCAAAAGATATGACAGGCACAAATATTAAAAGAGGATAACCACTTACCCGCTGCCTTTTCAGATACCCAATAAATTTTTTAGGTAACTCTTTTAAATTCCAAGGGATCTGACACCAGATATTTTGCGGTAGGACCAGAGGTTTTCCGTGAAATCTCCTAGCTAAAGTAGCCTTTTTTAAGGTTCCCGCTTTGACCTGTCCATTCAAATTATCTGTGGCAGTAGCTGTTAGATAAATAAGGCAGCTGCCTTGCCTCCTTGATTTTCTTGCAGCCCGGTATAAAAGATTATTATCCCTAAAGGGAAAGGCGTCAACCTCATCAATAATCAATAGGTCAAAGGCCTCCTTAAAGCGTAAGAGTTGATGGGTTGTTAAAATTGTCAGCTGACTTCTAAAATATTTATCCCCATCCGCATGTAGGAGGCAAATATCAATATTAAAATCCTTAACCATCCTCTTGTAAAGCTCCAAGCATACATCAACTCGGGGAGAAGCAAATCCAACTATACCTCCTTGATTAATAACCTCTGCTACTACCTGGTAGGTCATTTCTGTCTTTCCAGCACCTGTAACTGCATGGACCCAAATTTCTTCCTTGTTTTTTAGGGCCTGCAAAAGTTGTTTTGAAACTGCCTCCTGAAGATCTGTCAGCTGTCCTTGCCAGGTCAAGACATTTTGATCTGGTCTTGGAAAGTCAACCTGCTCCAAATGATAGAGAAATTCATCTGATCTAACCCGTCCAAGTTTTAAGCAATCAGGGCAAAAATATGCTCCAATCGGAAGCAGCACATCTGCCTTGTTATTTTTTACAGTGCACCGATTACAAATTATATATTTACCGTCTTCAGTCATTGCCTTGACCTGGCACTTTTCACTAGGCTCGTAATCAAGTTCACTTTTACTTATAATTCGTCCATATAAAAGTTCATCCATATTCTTATATACGAAAATTAAACCTTATTTTCCCACCTAAAATAATTTTTCCAGCAAAAAATCAGACCCTCTAAGAAGATCTGATTTTTATTTTATGGAGCCGGTGGGAGTCGAACCCACGTCCGAATATCTTGCTACACAAAGTTCTACAACCATAGGCTATGCATTAATTTGATTAAATCCACAGACATAGCTCAACTGGGAATTTAACGAGTCTATATTCTTCTCCTCAAAGGGCTAGACAACCTTTAAGTGTATCCCACTAATTTTGAGGACTAAAATTCACCATGGGCGAGTGAAAGCTAGTCCACGTGTGCTGGTTTTTAGGCAGCTACAGCGTATGAATTACTATTGTTAGCAATTAATTTAAGTTTGCAGGTTAAGGTTTGCCACCTAGTTGCCCTTCATGCTCAATAATACCCGTCGAATCCGTAACGACCCCAGGTAAGACAAGTTTAATTATACCATCAAAGCTTGACTTCCACAAATCTTTTATCAAGCTTTTCCGTATTTACTCGTCCACTAAAAGCATTTTCAATTTCTGCCAGTTCCTGATCAACTGCGGCCAAATCAACAAATATTGAACCCTTGACCCCTGTTGTAAACTCAGGATTAATAAATTCAAGCCCCCTGTCTCCTAAAAAGCGGTTAAAACTATCATAAAGCGAGTAATCAAGGCCAATAGCCACTTCCTGCTGCTCAACCTTTTTAACTAAACGGGTACCATCTAAGGCGTGAGCCACTGCTCCCCCATAAGCTCTAATTAGACCTCCTGCACCTAGTTTAATGCCCCCAAAGTACCTAGTTACTACAGCTACAACATTTACTATTCCGCGCTTTTTCAGAATTTCAAGCATCGGGATTCCCCCAGTACCAGAAGGTTCCCCGTCATCACTTGACCTTTGAATCTCCTGCTTGTCTCCTAGAGTAAAGGCTGAAACATTGTGAGTCGCCTTATAGTGTTCCTTTTTTACACTTTGAATAAAATCCCTTGCCTCATCTTCGGTGTAAACCCTTTTCAGTTGGCAAATAAAACGAGACTTTTTTATCTCTTCTTCAAAAATTACATAATCATCTTTAATTGTTATCGTCATGCTTAGATTTTATCAAATTTTACTTACTTTGAGAAGAAATGAGAAAATAAAAATCTCGCCCAATCTAGATGCAAGCAACTAAATCAGACGAGAGTAATTTATAAAAATCATTCAACTTTATTAATAATAGGTATCGAAATCTCAATAAGGTTAGGTTCTTCAAGCATGGTTATACCATCTTTATCAATTAACTTTTGATTAATTCGTTTCTTAATAAAAAAATTCTTAATATCTTTTCTTTCATCTTGACGAATTGCTCGATACTTATTGGAAACAATAATTTCATAATGGTTTGGAGCCTGTGTATAAATAACATCTGTATTCCCTGCAGAATAAACTTCTACAAGTTCGGCATCAGTATTTCTCAACTGCTCTCTGACCAACCCACGATGATTATTAGTCACATTAATTATCTTCATATGGTCTCCTCCAATCCCTTCTTCCTATTATTATATCACTAGATTTTACATATTAAAATAATAAACTATTTTGTGTCAGACAATTTTTCAATCGCCTCTGTTAGTTTATCGTAGCTTGGTTCATCAGTCATTTCTGAAAGGATTTCACAATAAACAATCTGACCCTTGTCAACCAAGTAAACACTTCTTGCTAGAAGGCCATTTTCCTTCATCAAAAGACCATAAGCTCTTCCAAAGTCTCCTTTTTCGTCTGACAGAACTTCCATGTCAATTCCTTCAGCTGCACACCAATTTTTTTGCTCTTCCCTAGTATTATTTGAAATTGATAAAAATTCAATGTTCTCATTTTCAGAAGCTTCTTGGTTGAAATGTCTAGTTTGGAAGGCACAAACACGAGTGTTAATATTTGGAAAAATACTTAAAACAACTGGTTTATCAAAATCAGACAGACTAACTTCTCTTCCCTTTTGGTCTGGCAAAGTAAAATCAGGAGCCTTACCTTCTGTAATTGGATTGATTCTTGCTGCTTCTTCACCGTGACGTGTAATTATTTTCATGATTCTTCTCTCCTCATTTTTATAACTTCATTTCCTATGTCCTTATTATACATAAATAAGCCATAAATAGCTGATTAGAGGATTTTAAAATAAAAATAAAAGACCTAAAGGTCTTTCATCTTTATTATTTAGGGTAAACATCCTTACCAAACCACTTGTCTGAAATCTTTTGGAAATCTCCAGATTCGTGAAGTTCTTTAATGGCCTTGTTTATTTTTTCAACCAAAGTTTTATCTGCTTTACGAGCACCTACTGCGAAATCTTCAGATGTATAATCAGTAGGGATAATATTGTAGTCAGAAATTTCATTGTTTTTGTTGAGATAGTACTCAGCGTAAACATCGTCAATTAGTAGTCCATCAATACGACCACTTTTAAGATCAAGTAGGGCTTCATTAAATCCTTCATAAAGAGTTGCATCATTATCTTTTACAATGTCTTTTAAGACATCTGGATTATTAGTAAAGGCATCATAACCACTTGAACCTTCTTGGGCTCCAAGAATTTTACCGCTCATTTGGCTAACCTTATCAATGTTTGATGATTTTTTAGTTACAAGAACCTGATCATTTTCCATGTAAGGATTAGTGAATAGAACTTGTTTTTCCCTCTGAGGGGTAATTGAATAACCATTCCAAATCAAATCAATATTACCATTGTTAAGTTCAGTTTCCTTCATTGACCACTCAATCGGTTGCATCTTAACCTTAATTCCATATTTATCAAATACGGCATTAGCAAGATCAATATCAAAACCAACATTATTTCCTGACTCATCTTTGAATCCCATAGGAACGAAAGTATTGTCAAAACCAATGACTACTTCCTTTTTGTCCTCAATTTTCTTCCAGCCATCACTGGTTGAAGAATCCTTTTTGCTACAAGCCCCTAAAGTCAAACAAACTAATAAAACCGACAGTAAACCTAAAACTTTCTTCATATTACTCCTCCTTTGAGTTAACAGCTAAAATCGTATCAGCAATCGTTTCAGCAAACTTCATATCATGAGTTACAACTATTTGGGTTATTCCAGCTCCCTTGTTTTCAAGAATTAAGTCCGCAACCTGATCCCTTAAGCCAGGATCAAGGGCACTAGTTGGCTCATCGTATCCAATAATTTTGGGGGCGATCATCATGGCCCTTGCTAGGGCTACCCTCTGTTTTTGTCCCCCAGATAATTTTGATGGATAGGCCTCCCCCTGATCACCTATCCCTAAATTATCTAAGAAAACCTGGGCCTTAAGAGTAGCCTCTCCCTTGTCCATACCCATCGTTTGGACTGGACTTAAAATCAAATTATCCATAACGGTCATGTTAGGAAATAGCTGAAAGTCCTGAAAAACAAAACCTAAGATATTTCCCTTAACATAACCGTCCTCATGGGAGATTACCTCCCCGTTGTAAATAATTTCTCCACTATCAATACTTTCAAGCCCTGCAAGCATCCGAAGAAGGGTCGTTTTCCCACCCCCACTTGGACCTACAATTGTCAAAAGCTCCTTGTCAGCTACCACCAAGTTAAAATTATCAAAGATAATTTTATCGCCAAATTTCTTACAAATATTCTTTAATTCTAACATTTACCAGTCTCCCTTCCACTTGACCTAACCATGACGATTGATTTCTTTTTCAATCTTCTTAGATAGAAGAGTTAAGAGTCCAATTAATGCCAGGTAAATAAGTGAAACTGTCATCATAGGAACTAAAGACACATCCCGACTCATAGCAATTCTTCCGGCCCTTAAAAGATCTCCTAAACCTACAACATAGACCAAAGAAGAGTCCTTAACCAAGTTGATTACCTCATTAAAAACACTAGGTAAAACAACTCGCACAACCTGCGGAATTACGACAAAGCGGGCTGTTTGCCATTTTGATAACTGAAGCACCTTGGCAGCTTCAATCTGACCCTTAGGTATTGATTGAATTCCCCCCCTAAAAATTTCTGCAAAATAAGCTGTATAATTTAGAACAAAGGCTAAAAGTGCTGCTGGCATCCGCCCAAGGGTTATTCCAACCATGGGTAGGGCATAAAAAATAATGATTAATTGAACCAGTAAAGGTGTTCCCCTCATCAGCCAAACGTAGAGATTAACTAGTAGGCGGACTGGGAAAAATTTTACCCTTAATAAAAAAGCAACTATCATACCAAGTGGTATTGATAGGGCTAAAGTAACGGCAAAGACTTCTAAAGTTGTCTTTAAGCCTGACAATAATTGTGGCAGTATTTCTAGTATATACTCCATCCGTCACCCCTTAAAATATAGTTCTATAATTATACAAACATTTAGATATTTTTGCAAGATATTTCCTAGTCTAACAAGGAATTCCTTTATTTATAAATTTTAATTTGTTATAATACTAACATGAAAAATAATAATATTAATAAAAATATAGGCTTAATTATTGGTGGAATTCTTTTACTTATTTTAACTGCGACACTTGTTATCTTTGCTAATAAAGACGACAATAAGTCATCAGCTAAGAGCGAAAGTTTAAATGAACTAAACCTTCCCCAACTATCAACCACTGTTGCAGAAGATGAAGCTGAGGTTAAAATGGTAACTGAAGCTGGTGATATTACCATTAAACTTTTTCCTAAATATGCCCCCCTTGCGTCACAAAACTTCTTAACTCATGCCAAGGACGGCTACTATAATAACCTGGAGTTCTTCAGGGTGGTTAAGGACTTTATGATTCAAAGCGGAGATCCAGAAAATTCAGGACGTGGAGGTCAATCTATCTGGAAGGACAGGGATAAGAGTATTGATTCTGGCCAAGGTTTCAAAAATGAAATTTCAGAAAACCTTTACCACATAAGAGGGGCCCTTTCAATGGCAAATGCTGGTGCCAATACCAATGGAAGTCAGTTCTTTATCGTACAAAATCCTACTGATAGCAGTGCTGGCTTAAACACAAGCAAATATCCAAGTAAGATAATTGATGCTTATAAGACCGGTGGAGTTCCAAGTCTTGACGGAAATTATACAGTTTTTGGTCAGGTTATCTCTGGCATGGACGTTGTTGATAAGATTGCCTCAGCTGAGGTGACTACAAATGATTCTAATGAAAAATCAAAACCTCTTAACCCAGTAAAAATTAAAAGTATTGAAGTAATCAAAGATTACGATTTTAGCAAATAAGAGATAATTAAAAGCAGCTGCCTAGGCAACTGCTTTTTTATATTAGACTTTTCATATCTGAGGGTAAATCACTATCAAGAGTAATTAGCTCCTGGGTCAGAGGATGAACAAATTTGAGTTTGTGACAATGAAGGGCCTGTCTTTTTATTTTATCCAAAGAACCCCCATATAAATCATCTCCTAGGAGAGGGGCAGCTAGGTATGAGAAATGAACTCTTATCTGATGGGTCCTTCCCGTATGGAGTTTGATATCCAATAAAGATATATCAGCTGACGATTTGACAAGCCGGTAACTTGTACGGGCATACTTCCCCTCCTCAGCTACGCATCGTTTTATAATACTTCCATCTTCTCTAGCAATTGGAGCTTCAATCTCTCCTTCAAGGCTAAGTTTTTCTGATTTTTCAACCAGGGCAAAATATCTTTTTTCAATTGTTTTTTCTTGAAGCATCTTATCCATCAAGGAATGGGCAAATCCGTGTTTGGCAAAAAGCATCAGACCAGACGTATTCCTGTCAAGCCTTGTTACCAAATGCACCTTTTTATTCTCATAATTTTGCCTTATTAGATAGTCTTGAATAAAATTTGAAATTGTACCCCTGGGATGAACTGAGCTGGTTACACTTGCATAACCTGCTGGTTTATTAATAACAATAAAATGTTCATCTTCAAAGACAATATCAAGGGGATAATACTCAGGCTCAAGTCTTTCTGATACTCCTTCTGGAGGGAGAGTAACCTCAATGACATCCCCCTTGTCAGCAAACTTTGTTACAATTTCTTCTTTACCGTTTAAGAGGATTTTTCCTCCCCTAAATTTTATTTTTGTAAGTAGTCTCCTTGAAATTCCATTTTTAGCAAGAACCGTTTTTATCTTTATCTGGTCCTGCTCGGCTGTATATTTAAAATTCATCTTCTACCACTTCTACTAGTCAATATCATCACCTATAAAGGATTCCTGAACCCTTCTCCAAAAGGAGCTATGACGATTCCCTAAAAATTTCACTTCCTTACCATCAAGCCTATATTCAATCCCAGCAAGATTGGTAAACTTATATTCTAGTTGATCAACAGTAAGACCATAATCATGAGCCTTGTCCAAGTTTAAAACAATATTTTCCTTGTCACTAACAACAATCGGAGCACCTAGAGTCCTGTAAACCCGGTTATTCAAAGAGGCAATTTCAGCCATCTGCATGACCTTCAAACCAGGATGAATTACAGCACCACCAATCGACTTATTATAGGCAGTTGATCCTGTTGGAGTTGATACTGAAAGACCATCTCCCCTAAAACGTTCAAAAAGAAAGTCTGAAATATAGACATCTGCCACTAAGGTATGACTTAACCGTCTAACTGTTGACTCATTTAAGGCATACTTTTCAAAGGTCTGGCCATCCGCCATAACAGCTTTGACCTTTAAAAGTGGATATGAGATTGCCTTTTCAACTTGTTCGTTGGTTATAGCCTCAACAAGTTCATCTAGCTCACTAGAAAGATAGTCTGTATAAAAACCCAAATGACCTGTATGAACTCCAACAAAGCGAACCTTATCTAAATGCCTTTCATAAATATGAACAGCCTGTAAGAAGGTACCATCTCCTCCAATTGAAATAACTATATCCGGATGCTTGGAATCAACTTGGACATGACGACATCTTAGTTTTTGAGTAATCTGTCTTTCTAACTCCTTTGATTCCTCAGAGCCACTTGAGACAATCGCTACCCTTTTACCATCTGTAATATTCATCATTGTCATCACTATTACCTACTCCGTCATTTAATTTACTTGCTGGGGGATTAAAAAGCAACTGGGCCTCTTGAATTTCTTCCCGAATCTCACTCATCTCCTGGTCAAGATCATAGGCAATTTTTGCTGTTTTGGCAATTCTTTCCTTAAGTTCCTTAGGAAACTCACCCTGGTACTTGTAATTCAAAGAGTGCTCAATGGTAGCCCAAAAATTCATGGCAAGCGTTCTAATTTGAATCTCTGCAAGAATTACCTTATGCCCATTTATGGTTTCGGCTGGGTATTCAATAACGACATGATAGCTTCTATAGCCACTTGCCTTCTGATTTTTTATGTAGTCCCTTTCCTGAATAATAGTAAAATCTTTTCTCTTTCGTAAAAGTTCAAGAACTTCTTCCACATCTTCAACAAATTGAACCATAATCCGAATACCAGCTATATCTTGCATTTCATGGTCTAAATTTTCTTTTTTAACCCCTCTTAACTTGGCCTTTTTGATGATACTCTCAACAGGTTTAACCCGGCCCGTTACAAATTCTATCGGAGAGTGCATGTTTTTCTTCTGAAATTGTTTTCTCATCCCCCTTAATTTTATCTTAAGTTCGCCAACAGTTTGGACATAAGGATCCAAAAATTCTTCCCAATTCATATCGCTCATAATCATAAATTAACAATTTTGAAAAAATCAGTAGGTCTGATTCTTAAAAAACTTGCCTCTTCTCCTTTTTCACGTTATAATTTATAATAATTTTACCATAATTTAGAACGGATTACATTATGACCACAAATTTAGAAATTGAATATAAAAGTCTCCTTAGTATGGATGAATATGACCGGTTGAAAAAATATTTTAGTCATGTTCCTCCCATTAGACAGGTCAACCATTACCTGGATAGCACCGACTTTATCATGCGTGAAAATCGTCTGGCCCTGCGAATTAGGACTTTTGATGACGCAGCTGAAATGACACTTAAAGTCCCTCAAGCTATTGGAAATATGGAGCATAACGCTAAACTTACCCTAAAAGAAGCACAAGATATGCTGGATCAGAAAAAAATCAATGAGAACCTGCCTCAACTAGCTGATATCCTAAGCATTTTAAGGGATAATAAAATTGATATCAATCAAATTACGGTTCTTGGTAAGCTGATGACAATCAGACAGGAAACTAAAACCGATATTGGACTTATGGCTCTAGACAAGAATACCTATGCCTCAATCTGTGATTATGAGCTCGAACTCGAAGTAACAGATGCGCGCAAGGGAAAAAAAGATTTTTATAATTTTTTAGCTGAAAAAAATATTGAGTTTCGCTATGCCAAAAGTAAGGTTGTCCGTTTCCTTAAAACTTTAGACAATAAAAAAAGTTGAACCCAAGGTTCAACTTTTTTTATTATGCTTCTGGAGCGTACTCATTAACAAGTGCGACAACTTCTTCCATAGTTGAAGTTTCTGTAAGAGCCTTGTGAGCAAGTTCTTGCATTTTCGCAGTGTCAAGTTTCTTCATCAGGCTACGAGTTTTAAGGATTGATGTAGCGCTCATTGAGAATTCATCAAGTCCCATACCAACTAGAAGTGGTACTGCCAGTTGATCTCCTGCCATCTCTCCACACATTCCAGCCCATTTACCTTCAGCGTGAGCTGCCTTGATAACATTGTTGATCAAGCGTAGGATTGATGGGTTATATGGTTGGTAAAGGTATGAAACTTGTTCGTTCATACGGTCAGCAGCCATAGTGTATTGGATAAGGTCGTTTGTACCAATTGAGAAGAAGTCAACTTCTTTAGCAAATTGGTCAGCAAGCATTGCTGCTGCTGGGATTTCAATCATGATACCAACTTGGATATTGTCAGCAACTTCAACGCCTTCGGCCTTAAGATTTGCTTTTTCTTCATCAAATACCTTCTTAGCTGCACGGAATTCAGTAACAAGTGCAACCATTGGGAACATGATACGAAGAGTTCCGTGAACTGAAGCGCGTAGTAGAGCACGGATTTGTGTACGGAACATAGCATCTCCACCTTCAGATAGAGAGATACGTAGGGCACGGTATCCAAGGAATGGATTCATTTCATGTGGAAGATCAAAATAAGGAAGTTCCTTGTCTCCACCGATATCCATTGTACGGACCACAACAGGTTTTCCGTTCATGCCTTCAAGTACAGCCTTGTATGCTTCGTACTGCTCATCTTCTGTTGGGAAGTCTTTTGAATCCATGTATAGGAATTCAGTACGGTAAAGTCCAATAGCTTCAGCACCATTGTCGTTAGCACCTGTAACATCTTTAGGAGTACCGATGTTTGCAGCTAGCTCAAAGTGTTTACCATCTGCAGTTACAGTTTCAGCATCCTTAAGTTCTTCCCAAGTAGCCTTAAGTTCAGCGTAAGCTTGACCAGCTTTTTTAAATTCAGCTTGCTCAGCTTCACTTGGATCAATGATTACTTCACCAGTGATTCCGTTTACCGCAAGCATTTCACCGTCTTTTACAAGCTCAGTGATGTTGTTTGTTCCAAGAACAGCAGGGATTTCAAGAGTTCTTGCCATAATAGCAGAGTGACTTGTACGTCCACCGATGTTTGTAATAAATGCTTTAACAAATTTACGGTCAAGTTGGGCTGTATCTGATGGTGTAAGGTCGTGGGCAATTACAACAACCTCTTCATTAATCATAGCTGGGCTAGGAAGTTTAACACCTAAAAGGTTTGCAAGAACACGTTTTGCAACGTCACGAATATCAGCAGCTCTTTCTTGCATGTATGGGTTATCATCCATGTTTTCAAAAAGAGTTACAAACATATCAGTAACTTCTTTAAGGGCATCTTCAGCGTTTGTTTTTTTAGCGCGAATTGTTTCCTTAATTTGACCAATCATTTCAGGGTCTGAAAGAACCATTAAGTGGGCATCAAATACTGATGCAGCTTCTTCACCAAGGCTTGATACTGCTTTATCACGGATAGCTTGAAGCTCGCTTTGACTTGCAGCAAGTGCTGCGTCTAAGCGAGCTTCTTCGTTGTCAGTATTTTCGACAGTTACTGCCTCAAATGACAAATCCGGTTGAATAAGTAGATAAGCCTTTGCTACTGCTACACCATCACTGGCAGCAATACCTTTAAGCATTTTCGACATTATTCAGCAAGACCTTCTTTCTCCATTGTTTCAGCGATTGCTGCGATTGCATCGTCAGCATCAGCACCTTCAGCAGTGATAGTAACGTCAGCACCTTGACCAACACCTAGGCTCATTACACCCATAATTGATTTTAAGTTTACTGCTTTACCTTTATAGTCAAGGTTGATATCGCTTGCGAATTTGCTAGCTGTTTGAACTAATAAAGTTGCAGGACGTGCGTGGATTCCTGTTTCTGCTACAATGTGAAATTCTTTTGATGCCATTTTGTATTCTCCTTCGAATTATCTAAATTAATTTATGAAAAAATTAACATTTTTCCACCCGGGGTAACCCCTTACAATAAAAATTCTAACATAAACCAGTTTAATATGCAATTAATTCTCCATATATAATTCTTTATCTGTGAATATCCTGCAAATATTACTTTTTTCTACAAAAAAAGTAGAAGCTTAAGCTTCTACTCCTCCTTCAGTCTTGAATATTTCTTTAATCAAGGCTTCTGTTTTATCCCAGCCTAAGCATGGGTCAGTGATTGATTTTCCGAATACTTCTGGACTGTCCTGACGTCCATCTTCCAAGTAACTTTCAATCATAAATCCGCGAACACTTTTCTTAATTTTTTCATTCCACTCACGGTTAATTAAAGTTTGACGGACAATCCTAATTTGCTCCATGAATTGTTTTCCACTATTGTCATGGTTAGTATCCACAACAATAAATGGATTCTTAAGATTCATTTTTTCATACATTTCAATTGTACGAAGAAGGTTGTCATAGTAGTAGTTTGGTAGGTATTTACCTTCTTCGGTAACTGCACCACGTAAGATAACGTGGGCCATGTCATTTCCTGATGTTTCAACTTCTGAACCAGTGAAGAGGAAGTTTTGAGGTTGTTGGGCCGCATAAACCCCATTGAAAAGAACTGAAAGATTACCACTAGTTGGATTTTTCATCCCAACTGGCACATCAATACCACTAGCTACAAAGCGGTGTTGTTGGTCCTCAACACTTCTTGCTCCGACTGCGATATAGCTTACAAGATCATCAACTAACTCTAGATTTTCTGGATAAAGCATCTCATCTGCTGTTGTAAGGCCAGTTTCTTTAATAACCTTATAGTGAAGATCACGAACAGCTTTAATACCATTTAATAGGTCAGGAAGTCCCATGCTATTAGGTTGGTGAATTAGACCCTTATAACCGTCTCCATTAGTTCTTGGTTTTGCAGTATAAACGCGCATAACCATAAAAATCTTATCCTTAACTTCTTCCTGAAGTTTAGCAAGGCGACGAGCGTACTCTAGCACGGCTTTTTCATTATCACTTGAACATGGTCCAATGATTAAAAGCAAACGGTCATCTTCTCCCCTAATAATAGCTTCAAGTTCCTTGTCCCTTTGTTTTTTATTTTCAAGGGCCTGGCCTTCAAGTTGACCCAACTGCCTGACTTCTTCAACATTAATCGCTTGACTTAATTTTTTAAATGACATAAATTACCCTACCTTTTAAATCTTTCTTATCTTTTTCTATTTGTAACTACCAGTAATGCTAAGATTACATGTTACGTCCGTGGCAGTTTTTAAATTTCTTACCACTACCACATGGACATGGATCATTTCTTTTAACATGAGAAAAGTCAATTTCTTCTTCTGACTTAGGTCCATCATTATCAACAAGTAGATTTTCTTGAGATGCAGTTGTTCTTGCTACCTGCTCTTGCTCCCTTGGTGCTTCTTGATGGATTTGTGCCTTCATCATCAGGCGAGTTACTTCAAACTCAATTGAGCCAATCATGTCGTTAAACATGGTATAACTTTCAGTTTGATATTCAACTAGTGGGTTATTTTGGGCATAACCCCTTAGTCCAACTGATTGTCGCATTTGGTCGAGAGCGTCAATATGGTCAGCCCATTTACCATCAACAACTCTCAGGATAACAGCCTTTTGGAAACGTAATCTTTGCTCAGGATCCACAAGTTTTTCCATCTGGCTGGCATAGTGTTCTTTTACCTTTTTGAAGAGCAGATCATTAATTTCGGCTGCTGTTTTTCCTTCTAACTCTTCCCTTGTAATCATATCTTCTGGAAGAAGGGAATTTTTTGCAAAGTCATAAATTCCTTCAACAGCTTCTGAACTTACTTCCTTGGTTCCTAAGGTTTGACCTTCAACCTCCCTATCAATGGTACGTTTGAACATACCAAGTAGAGCTGAGCTTAAGTCGTCACTAGCAGTCATAACTTCTTTTCTTTGACGGTAAATAATTTCCCTCTGCTCACGCATGACGTCATCATATTGAAGGACTTGTTTACGTGAATCGTAGTTGTTTCCTTCAACCCGTTTTTGACTTGACTCAACCTGGCGAGTAATCAGACGTGATTCAATGACAGCATCTTCTTCTGCAAGATTCATACTTTCAAGAAAGGCTGAAACACGCTCACTACCAAAACGGCGCATAAGTTCATCTTCAAGGGATAGGTAGAATTTAGATTCACCTGGATCTCCCTGACGACCACTACGACCACGAAGCTGGTTATCGATACGGCGTGATTCATGGCGTTCAGTACCGATTACGGCAAGGCCACCTAGTTCACGAACACCTGCACCAAGTTTAATATCAGTACCACGGCCGGCCATATTGGTTGCAATAGTAACTGCTCCCTTTTGACCCGCATTCATGATAATTTCAGCTTCCTTGAAGTGATTTTTCGCATTTAAAACTTCATGAGGAATACCAGCTTTGGTCAAACTGTTTGAAATAATTTCACTGGTTTCAACCCCAACTGTCCCGATAAGAATCGGTTGACCATTGTGGTGACGTTCCTTAACCTCTTCTACGACAGCTCTGAATTTTGAATCAACTGTTGGATATAGAACATCGTGGTGGTCAATACGTTGAATTGGCTTATTAGTAGGGATTGGAACAATCTGCATATTGTAAATTTCCCTGAACTCCTCAGCCTCAGTTTTGGCAGTACCTGTCATCCCTGCAAGTTTTTTATACATCCTAAAGAAGTTCTGATAGGTAATTGAAGCCATTGTTTTTGACTCATCCTGGATAGGAACTTGTTCTTTGGCTTCAATAGCCTGGTGTAGACCGTCAGAATATCTGCGTCCTTCCATGGCACGACCTGTAAATTGGTCCACGATAAGAACCTCTTGATTGGCGTCTACCATATAGTCAAGGTCACGAATCATGATGTAATTAGCACGAAGGGCATTGTCAATATAGTGAGTTAAGGCTGCATTTTCAAGATCATAAAGATTTTCTAAATCAAAATAGCTTTCGGCCTTGTCAATTCCGCTTTCAGCAAGGGAAATTGTTTTTGACTGTAAATCAATTGTATAATCTTCATCCGCAAGAGATTTAACAAACATATCTGCTCTTGTATAAAGGGCACTTGATCCTTCAGCTTGACCAGAAATAATTAGAGGTGTTCTCGCCTCGTCAATTAAAATTGAGTCAACCTCATCAACTAGGGCAAAGTTTAAATCCCTTTGAACTAGCTCTTCAGTCTGAGTTACCATGTTATCACGAAGGTAGTCAAAACCTAGTTCAGAGTTAGTTGAATAAGTTATATCACAGGCATAGGCTTCCCTTTTTTCTTCCGCAGACTTAGAATTAAGGTTAATCCCAACTGATAGCCCTAGCCAGTTATAAAGCTCACCCATTTCTAAGGCGTCACGAGTTGATAGGTATTCATTAACTGTTACAACATGCACACCTTCGCCACTTAAGGCATTCAAATAAACTGGCATGGTCGCAGTTAGGGTTTTTCCTTCACCAGTACGCATCTCTGGTACGTCCCCGTTATGAAGAACAATTCCCCCCATGATTTGAACATGATAAGGATAGAGTCCAAGTACACGCTTAGCCCCTTCACGAACAACGGCAAACGCCTCAGGAAGCAAATCATCAAGACTTTCACCGTTTTGATAACGCTTGCGTAGAATTGATGTTTTAGCCTTTAAATTTTCATCTGACAGGGCAGCCATCTCATCGGCGAATTTTTCGACCTCATCAGCCTTTTTATCTAATTTTTTTATTTCACGCTTATCATTCTCAATAAGCTTTTTTACAATATTAGCCATTTCTTCTCCTAGTGTGTGTTACTCGTTCTATTATATCATTTTGATAATTTTTTTCAATGTAAGAAAAAAGTACATTGCAGCTGTAAATTGGAATCAAGCCTTGCCTAAAGCTATATTTATCTGACGTTCCAATTCTTCCTTTATCCTATCTTCAGGAGCATAGTCGTCTTCCCAATTGTCAGGTTTTAAGATTTTGTGGGTTTGGGGATCAAAATGGGCCTTACCATCTGGGAAGATTTTCCCCATGTTCGCCTGATGAACCAGATTAAAGACCTCTGCTGGGTCAATTCCCATTAAAACAAAACTACCATAAGTCAGATAAAGGCTATCAACTAGGGCATCTACTTCATTTGTCATAGTATCACTTACATCTTTTTCCTTTGATGTAATCTTGTCATAGGCCTTATCAATATCTTTTTTCATCTTTTGAACTAGCATGGTAAATTCTTCTTGATTCCCCTTAGAAGCTGCGTATAAAAGTTCAACTAGCTCTTCCAGTTGAAAATCAGCCCTATTACTGGCTTCTTCTGCTGAAAGAACTTTGGGAACTTCTTGCAGGCTACCGTCCATAAATTCATGGAATTTTTTTACCTTTTCAAAATTTTCATCTTTACTTTTCAAACTATCTCCCCTATCTGCTTTTAGTAAACCAAAATGATCCAAAGCTTTAACTATCCCGTCCTGGTTATTGCTAGACGTCACATAGACCGCTTCTTCTTTGACCCTACTACTAGAGTTACCCATGGCAACCCCCCAACCAACTTCTCTTAACATCTTAATATCGTTATCATTGTCTCCAAAGGCCATTACATTTTCAAGGCCAAAAGAATATTTCTCACCAAGTAATTTGATACCTGAGACCTTGGAACCATCTTTAGCAATAATATCAACTGAGTAAGGGTTACTTCTGGTAAAGGAAACATTGGGGAATCTCTCCTTTAACTTTTCTGTCTCATTTCTTGTAGCTACCATTACAACCTGATAGATAGGTTCTTCAATAAGCCTGTTCAAATCTTTCTTCTGAGGAATTACCCGCCTTACAAAATTTTGAAAGGTTCCCTTAACTCCTCTTGAAAATCCTTTGGGAAGCATGTGGTTAACGAACTGGGCAACCCTTGTTTCTCCAAATTTAATCAGGCTACTCCCAGACATACCATTTGCCCCACCAAAGGAAACCTCCCTATGGTTACTAAGAGAATAAGACAAAATTTCCCTAAGACTTGTCTTGTCAATCGGCTCTTTTCTAATAACTTCTTCTGGTGTAAAAATATACTGACCGTTATAGGTCACTGCAAAGTCTAATTTGAGGTCATCCATTAAATTTTTAACAAACGATGGCCCCCGCCCAGTTGCTACTCCTATTAGAATTCCCTGCTGGCGTAGATTTAAAATGGCCTTTTTAGTACTTGGTAAAATATTTCTTGTAGTTGTGAATAAGGTACCATCTAGGTCAAAAAATACAGCTCTTACATCCATTTTCTTTCAAATTCCCCACTAACTTGATTAAGTCTTTTATTTATTATACAATTTCTTTGAATTATTTCACCTATTAATACACATAATACACACAAAGGATTTCCCATGAAAAAAATATTAGTGCTCCACACTGGTGGTACCATTTCCATGCATGAAGATGAGAATGGAAATGTAAGGCCCGATCAAACTAATCCCATGAATAATATCAAGGTTGACTTCCCTGATATTGAACTGGTTGTTGAAGATTTTTTAAACCTTCCAAGCCCTCATGTCAGCCTCGAAAACATGCTTCAGCTCAAAAAGCGAATTAAAGAGGCTTTTATAAGTGAGGATATTGATTCAGTCGTCATCACCCACGGAACTGATACCCTGGAAGAAACAGCCTACTTCCTTGATTCAACCATCGAAAGAGGAAAGACCATTGTTGTAACTGGTGCCATGCGCTCAAGTAATGAGCTGGCAAGTGATGGAACCTATAACTTCCTTTCTGCCATTAGGGTAGCAGCTTCAAGTAACTCTAAAAACCGCGGGGTACTTGTTGTCATGAATGATGAAATCCATTCAGCTAGGTATGTGACAAAAACACACACAACAAACGTCTCAACCTTTCAAACACCAACCCACGGCCCTCTTGGTCTGATAACAAAAAATAGCATCCTCTACTTCCAAAACGACCATGAGGACAAGCATCTGGATATCGATTCCGTTGATGGTCAGGTGCCAATTATCAAGGCCTATGCAGGTATGGATGGAAGTATTATTGACTTACTTGATCCTAGTAAGCTTGATGGATTAGTCATTGAAGCTTTGGGAGCAGGAAACCTTCCACCCAAAGCCTTTAAAAGCCTTGAGCGAATTCTTGCCTCTAAGGTACCAGTCGTTCTTGTTTCCCGCTGCTTCAACGGAATTGCTGAACCTGTTTACAGCTATGAGGGTGGGGGAGTTGTTCTCCACCAAGAAGGAGTTTTATTCAGTAGGGAAATCAATTCCCAAAAGGCTCGAATCAAGCTGATAATCGCCTTAAATGCCAAACTTGAGGGAAAAAACTTTACTGAATACATGGAACATTAAAAACCCAGGGTTATAAAACCCTAGGTTTTTTCTTATTTGGTTACAACGAAAGCATTAGGTATCTCCCTTTCACTTCCATTACTTAATTGGTTAACTAGTTTTCCATCATAGTACATTTCACTTGATCCACCGCCGTCTAGATTAGTTGCATTAACTGCACCCAAGTCCTTCATAACCTCTTGGAGGTCATAAAGAGTAGCACCGGCACTTGATGATGATCTTCCTTCAATGACTACAAAGAAGATAGTCCCGTCACTTGCCTGACCAATAGCTGTTCTAGGTTGGAGTCCTCCTGTTGATTTTTCAGTAACCTGATCTTCTCCGTTGACCAAAAGATATGGTCCAAAGGAGATAGCATCAGTGATTCCAGCCTTGATGGCTTCACTATAGGTATAATTACCAAGGACAAGCTTACCTTCTGAAGTCATTCCAATCATCTGGTAACTTTCATCCTCGTCCCCGTAAAGGAGTTTTCCGTCCATAATAGTTAGGGAATCAAGGGCATTCTCCCCAGTTGATTCAGTCTTCCTGTCAAAGTTAAAACCTGCTGCATTAAGGGCAATTTGATAACCTTCATCCTTAACTGTTTCAGATAGTTTGGTCCCTCCACCAGTTGAGGTTAGGGTATTTACAAGCTTAACAGTTGAAGGATCTTTAATGGTTACAACATATCCTTTATAAGTAGAACCACTTATTTCCTTGATTGAAGTATTTGAGCTATCACTGGTTGATGAAGTTGAACTTGTTGATAGATTTATAGTTGAGCTGTCTGATTTAGTATCATTAGTAACCTGATATTTGGCCAGTATCTTATTTATCTCGTCATCACTTAAAAATGATGTTGCAAGCCACTTGTGACTACTTGTACTCATGGCAGTTTGAACCCATAAGTCTCTTGTGTCTGCAAAAACGTCTGTTTTAAAGAAGGTATATACCCCAAGGACTGCTAGTGTTAGAAGTCCAGCTAGGGTGACTGATATTTTCTTTAAAAGACTTGATTTTTTTCTTGTTGTTTTCATTTATATCCTTTCTATTCCTAGTGGACTTATAGCTTACTTGGCAGTTTTATTAGAAGGGTCTTCCGCCTTGCATTTGATTACTTGCCTCACCACTTGTAGTTATTGTATCTGTAAGGTCATAGCTTTCTCCGTTAACCTTAATTGTTCCACCCTTAGACATATTAGGTGTTGAAACAAAGAGGAAGGCATATGAGTTACTTGGAGTATAAGTTAAAGTTTCCTTACCATCTTCAATGGTAATTTGACCAGATGCTTCCTTATAAAGGGCAAATCCTGCTTGGTCTCCTTGAGTTGTTTGGGCCATACTTGCTGAACCCATGGCTACTAAAGTTCCACCAGTTTGAACAAATTTTCCGTCGAAATCAAGAGGGGCATCTCCGTCACCATGTTGTTCTACGTAGACAACACCGTCTGACATGTTAACATTACCATTACTGTCAATTCCATCACCACTTGCCTTGATTACTGTTTCTCCACCTGTAATATTTACAATTAGATTTTCATCGGCTTCCTCTTGACCACCAGGCATACCACCCATTTGGCCACCGCCTTGACCAGGTCCACCTTGACCCATATCACCACTTGGGCCGCCTTGATTCATTTGGGTATCACTAGATTTACTTGAAGAACTTGAATTAGTATTTTTATTTTTTGATGAAGAGGTAGTTGAACTTGATGCATTGATTCCGTCATCAGAAGCTACAATTGAGTTCTTACCACCTTTAATGTTAATTACCTCAGCTTCAAATCCTTCATAAGATTTGGTTACATTAATTGTTCCACCTTCAATATTTAGAACCTTACCAGCCTTAAGACCTTTTTTCTCTGCTGAGATATTAAGTTCTCCGCCTTTAACTGTGATGATTCCCTTACCGTCTTTAGTACTTGTTGCTTGAAGTCCGTCACTTCCTGACTTAATGTCAATCTTACCACCTAGAACAAGGATTTGGTCTGTTGCTTTTAGGGCGTCTGTTGTACTTTCAATTGAGTAGGTACCACTTTCAATGGTCAAGATATCCTTACTACGAACAGCTGCCTTGTAGTTAGACTTAACACTTAGGCTTCCGTCTCCTGTAAGTACCAAATCATTTTTTGCATAAAGGGTGGCATTAGGGGCACTGTCACCAGTTGGATAATTACTTGAGTCAGTCAGACTATTTTCCCCTTGAAGGCTTACTACTGTGTTTTTAGCTGCTTCAGAATAGATGGCTGGGCCTGAATCAGAGGTAATTTTTGCATTCTTAAGGATAATTACCACTTCTTCATCCTTGGCATTTATATGAATCTGTCCCTTGTATTCCCCAGTTAAAATATAGGTACCGGCCTTTGTAATTTCAACGGTTGAACCACTTTCCTTTGATAGGTCAATGGTTGTTGCATTAGTCTCGTCAACTGTAGTTGATGTTGCAACAGTTTGGACAGTTGATGTGCTGCTTGTTGTCGTTGTCTGTGAACTTGTAGCAGCCTTACTTGAACATGCTGCAAGAAGAAGGGATGTACTTGCTAATAGAATAAAGTTTCTGATCTTACCTGCATTTGTTTTTGTCTTCATTTATAATACCTCGCTATTTTGTGCTAATCTACCAAGACTTACTGGTAGGTTTCCATTACGTACTCTAATATCGTCAATTAATTTCTTTTCGTCTTGAGAATCTTTTAGCTTAACATTATATCTAAGCTCATACAGACTTCCCATATTTGTTGTTTTTACTGAGTCCATTTCAACTTGATAGGCATATTTATCTAAAATGTCATCAAAGAGACCTGGAAAATCTAAATCTTCAGCTATAGTGATTTTAAGGGTCCGTTCAACTGTTTTGTTATTTTCCCCAAATTTAATTGTATTTAGGGTAATAATTATAAGTGCTGTTACTAGTGAAAATACTGCTGCTTCAAGGTAGGCTCCTGTACCTACTGCTAGACCGATAGCCATTGACCAAAAGATACTTGTAATTTCACGCGCCCCACCAGCAATTGATCTAAAGCGGACGAGTGAGAAGGCTCCCATAACAGCAACCCCTGTTCCTAAGTTCCCGTTAACAAGCATGATAACCAGTTGAACCAGAACCGGAAGAGTTACCAGTGTAATAACAAAATTTTTACTGTATACATTCCTATAAGTATGTACCAGGGCAATAAGTAGTCCTAGGACTAGGGCAACCCCTACTCCAGTTAGTGTGCTAAGCATAAGCTTTTTCTCCTATCTCTTCTAATTTTTCATCAAATTTTCTATTTTTTTCTAAGGGATAAATAATTTTTTTATATACATTTGCATATTTCGAATAGCTGGCCTTAAAGATTCCAAGTTCACTTAGGGCCCTGCTAAACCACATCGGATAGCTACCCAGGCTTTTAACCTCCATCAGTACATCAACCTCTGGACTTAGAGGAGTCATATCCTCATCCTCAAAGTCTAATGAGTCTAAATCATATCTGATATTAAAATCAAAGGTTACCCTGAAATCTTCATCCTCTGGTGAAAACAAAGCCCTCCTGTCATAGGCTATTAGGACCTTTGGCTTTAAGGTAAGGTTACTGAAAAGGTAGGTTATTTCATTAGCTATTTGATTGTTTGAATTACTTGAATCGCTACAATTTCTTTCAAGGTTTGAGGCAATATGCTCTAGAGATAGGCCGCCGTAATTACTGGCCACCCTTCTTTTATAAACCACCCCCAAAACCTTCTTTTTTATTTCAAGGTAGACATCTCCATCTATTTTAGGTTTGCCGTAGCTTCTAACCCTAAATTTTTCCTTATATTCTGGTCTTTCAATTGATTTTTTTATCATTGCATAGTCATCAGTATCATAGTAAAGGGAGTAAATTGTATGAAGCCCGTATTGGTCCTCTGTTAGTAAACCCTCGACTGCCTCCCTTAACTTTTTATATTGTTCAAAGGTCATGGTATATTTCACTTCTCTCCTTTGAAAAACATTTTTTAATTTCATAATATTTTCCTCCTTGACTTGCTTTTATTTTATAGGACAAAGCTTGCTCAAAGCTTACATCAAACTTTAAGGTTCCTTAACCAAAACTTTAAGTTTTCTTAAAGTGGATAAAATGAAAATAGCAAAAATTTTTGGCATCAAAAAAAGACAGGTTTCCCTGTCTTTTCATCTATTATTATTTAAGACGGCTGTTTAATTCAGCTCCAAGTTCTTCAAATCCTGGTTTCCCAAGAAGAGCGAACATGTTTTTCTTGTAGGCTTCAACTCCTGGTTGGTCAAATGGGTTAACCCCGTTTAAGTAACCTGATAGACCAATTGCAATCTCAAAGAAGTAAATGGCATAACCTAGTGAGAACTCATCTTGTTCTGGAATGGTTACAATCATGTTAGGTACTCCACCATCAGTGTGGGCAAGAAGTACTCCGTCAGCTGCTTTTTTATTAACAAAATCAACATCACGTCCTTCAAGGTAACCAAGTCCATCAAGATCCTCATCAAGTGCAGGGATGTCGATGTTAAGACGAGCCTTGTCGATACGAACCACTGTCTCAAACATGATGCGCATACCTTCTTGGATGTATTGTCCAAGTGAGTGAAGGTCTGTTGAGAAGTTTGCTGAAGTTGGGTAGATACCTTTTTGGTCTTTACCTTCAGACTCACCAGCCAGCTGTTTCCACCATTCAGAGAAGTACTGAAGGCTTGGCTCGTAGTTGGCTAAGATTTCAGTAACTTTACCCTTACGGTAGAGGATATTACGTAATGCTGCATATTGGTAAGCTTCATTTTTAGTAAGATCGTCTGATGAATATTCAGTACGAGCTGCTGCTGCACCTTCCATAAGTTTATCAATATCAGCACCACTTGCTGCAATTGGAAGAAGTCCTACAGCTGTAAGAACTGTGAAACGTCCGCCGACATCATCAGGAACCACGAAAGTTTCCCAGTTGTTGGCATCAGCATTTACTTTTACAGCTCCGCGCTCACGGTCAGTTGTAGCGTAGATGCGTTTATTTGCTTCTTCGCGGCCATATTTTTTAACCAGAAGTTCTTCAAAGACGCGGAAGGCAATGGCAGGTTCAGTAGTAGTTCCTGATTTAGAAATTACATTGACTGAGAAGTCCTTGTCTGAAACGTAGTCAACTAGCTCAGCTAGATAGCTTGAAGAAATTGAGTTTCCAGCATAAAGGATTTGCGGTGCTTTACGGTCTTCTTTAGACTGAAGGTTAACAAATGAATTATTTAGGAAATCAATGGCAGCACGTGCTCCAAGGTAAGATCCCCCAATCCCAATAACAATTAGGACATCTGAATCTGATTGGATTTTTTTAGCTGTTTCTTTAATACGAGCAAACTCTTCTTTATCATAGTCTACAGGTAAATCAAGCCAACCGATGAAGTCTGATCCTGGACCGGTCCCTTCACGCAGTATCTTATCAGCTGCTGTAACCTGATCTTGCATGTAAGAAAGCTCATGTTCAGCAACAAAAGGAGCTAGATTGCTGTAGTCAAATTTAATATGTCCCATAAATTCCTCCGATTATTTAATTATTTCATCTATCAATAATGAAATGATTTCCATAACATTTTATCCTTTTTCTAATTATATTTCAACAAATTACCTAAAGTTTTTTAAACGCTTTCATAATTAATGAATCATCTTATCCTCTATAAAAAATAAACTTATGCTACAATTAACTTATGAAAAAATATGACACAATTGTAATTGGTGGTGGCCCGTCTGGTATGATGGCAGCCATTGCCTCGGCCTACTATGGCCATAAAACTCTCCTCCTTGAAAAAAATAGGAGGGTAGGAAAAAAACTCTCTATGACTGGCGGTGGACGGTGTAATGTTACTAATAATGGAACACTGGATGAAATCATCGAAAATATTCCAGGAAATGGACGCTTCCTTCATTCAGCCTTCTCGCAGTTTGACAACCAAGATATTATCACCTTCTTCAAAGATGCTGGTGTAAAACTTAAAGTTGAAGACCACGGACGTGTTTTCCCCGCAAGTGATAAATCCGCAACCATTATTGAGGCCCTGCTTAAAAAAATGAGCAACTACGGGGTAACCAGTCTGACCAAGGCTGAGGTGACCTCCCTTAAAAAAATTGATGATCTTTTCGTCGTAAAAACAAAGGATGAAGTTTTCCAAGCATCTCGTGTAATTGTAGCCACTGGGGGTAAAACTTATCCTTCAACAGGGTCGACTGGCTTTGGCCATGAAATTGCTAGACGCTTTGACATACCTTTAACTGATTTTCACCCTTCAGAAAGTCCTCTGATTATGGAAAAACCAATCAAGGACCTACAAGGAATCAGCCTGACTGATATTGAACTTACAGTTGGCAAGAAGAAAATTAAACATGATTTACTTTTTACCCACTTTGGACTGTCAGGACCTGCAGCCCTCCGCGCTTCTACCTTCATCCAAAAACCAACTATGGTAAATCTTGACCTCTTCCCTCAAATGACCAAAATGGAGCTTTTAACCCACTTTGAATCTCTAGACCGGAACAAGGCTTTAAAAAATGTCCTAAAGGCTGATTTACAAGAAAGACTTTTAATCTACCTTTTAGATAGGATTGGCCTCAATCCTCAAACGCCTCTCAAACAGGTTAATAAAAAAGACCTGGAAAGACTGGTTGAGGCAAGCAAGGAATGGAAAATTCCAATTGAAAAAACTTTCTCCTTGGAAAAATCATTTGTGACCCAAGGCGGAGTCGACCTTAAAAATATCAATCCCAAAACCATGGAATCACGTGATATTCCAGGACTCTACTTTGTTGGTGAGGTCCTAGATATCAATGCCCATACAGGTGGCTTTAATATTACCAGCGCCCTTGTAACAGGCTGGGTAGCTGGAACCAACTAAATTTAAGAATAAAAAAACAGGAAATTTATCTTCCTGTTTTTTTGTTTTTATATATCAACATCAAAGATATGACCATCCTTTTTAGTTGCATATGCAACTAAAAAGAGATATTATATAAACATACTACTTCAAATTTATCTGCTCGAGAAGCTTAAATAGTTCAAATACTTGCCCTTCCGTAAGTCTTTCGAGGGTGCCATTTACATAATTATTTTCTAACTGTACTAGTTTCGGATACACTTCCAATCCTTTTTTACTAGAATAGAGTCTCTTATATTTTTTCCCCTCCTCCTGAGAGGTCCTAATAAAACCAAGTTTCTCGAGCTTTGAAATAGCTCTACTAATAGTTGTCTTATCAACCTGCACAAGAGATACCAATTCTGACTGAGCAATACCCTCATTTTCAACTATTCTCAGTAAATAAAGGAAAAGGTTATTGTTCAAACCATACTTACTGGCCTCATGGTTCATTTGGGTCATAGCCCTACGTGAAATAGATCCCATCATTCTGAATACATCAATCTTATTCAATAAAACACTCCTAACTTTAAACAAAAAAATTAAAACAAGACTAACTCACATTATACATAATAACAATTAATAGAAAAAGGAGAAGAAATATGTGGAAAATTAAAAAAATTAGTGAACTCGGTGGATTAGATTTTTATCATGCCCTAAAATTAAGAATTGACACCTTCATCATGGATCAAGAGAGAATTTACCACGAACTGGATGAAAAAGACCTTATAGCCTACCATATCTTTTACCAAGATTCTATCAATAAAGAAGTTTTAGCCTATGCTAGAATTTTTGAAGATGGAGAAGACATCATTCTTGGCCGCGTAGTCACCAGTAAATCTGTCCAAGCTAAGGGTTGGGGGAAAAAACTATTAGTAAATACCTTGGCATTTGCACAAGATAAATGGCCAAACCGCCAAATAAGCATTGAGTCTCAGGAACAGGTAGTTGGATTTTATAAAAAATTTGGCTTCGAAATAGAAGGTGAAAGTTTTATTCACGAGGGAACACCCCATATCAAGATGAGGTACATACATGAAAAAAATTAAAGAATTAATTAAGGTAATAATCTCAGGACTAGACTTTGACAGCATGGTTACTTTTTATTTTTTTAATAAAAAATAAAATCCAATTAACCTCTTTTTAATGAAGCAAAAAAACAGGAAAATAAATTTCCTGTTTTTTATTCTTCAGTCACTGTTTCAAAGCTTAAGCTTGGTAGGGCATTAAGATCTAAGTCTGCAAAGTTTTCACCCTTAAGCTCACAGACAGAAGCTGCTGCAATCATTCCAGCATTATCTCCGCATAGGCGTAGGGGAGGGATAATGACCTCAACATCATGAATCTCCTCAGCCAAGCGTTCACGCAATCCTTGATTGGCCGCAACTCCACCTGCTACAACCAGCTGTTTAACTGGATATTTTTTAAGGGCCTTTTGAGTCTTGTTCATAAGAATATCAAGAACAGCTGCTTGGAAGCTAGCCGATAGATCCTTAACATCCAAACTTTCACCCTTTTGTTCTGCATTATGATGAAGGTTAATAAAGGCCGATTTTAGTCCACTAAAACTAAATTCTAGATTATCCTCCTTAATCATAGCACGGGGGAAATTGTAAACATCAGATCCCTGATGGGCAAGCTCGTCAATCTCACGCCCACTTGGATAGGTTAACCCCATAACACGGCCGACCTTATCATAGGCCTCACCAACTGCATCATCCCGGGTTTCACCAATAATCTTATAGTCTCCTGGCTCCTTGACATAAACAATCTCTGTATGACCTCCTGAGACCAGAAGGGCCATTAAAGGAAATTCAAGTTTTGCTTCAAGTCTTGCAGCCCACAAGTGACCCGCCATATGATTTGTTGGGATTACAGGAAGGTTATGAACCCAAGCAAAGGCCTTGGCTGCTGCTACCCCAACTAAAAGGGCACCTACAAGACCAGGACCATAAGTCACGGCTACAGCGTCCAATTGATCTGGCGTAACTTCAGCTTCAGCTAAGGCTTCATCAATAACAAGCGTAATTTGTTCCACATGGTGGCGGCTTGCGACCTCAGGAACCACCCCGCCAAAACGCTTGTGACTCTTAATTTGACTGGCGATGATGTTACTTAAAAGTTCATCATCATTTTTTAAAACAGCCACACTAGTTTCGTCACAACTAGTTTCAATGGCTAAAATATATGTATCTTTCATTTATAACCTTTCTAGACGCATTAAAATTGCATCTTCTGTAGGATTTTTATAGTATTTTTTTCTCTCATGGAAGGATTCAAACTTAAACTTTTTATAAAGGTTTTGGGCGATAACATTAGACTTTCTAACCTCCAAAAAGAAAGTAGCCTCAAAATCTAAGAGTCTTTCCAGCAGTTTTGAAGAAAGACCCTGTCCTTGAAAATCCGGATGGACAGCTAGATTTGTAATCTCAATCTCCCCCATGAGTTCAGTAGCCGCAAGAAAACCTACGGCCCTATCATCTTTACAGGCAAAAAAATAAATCGACTGCTCCTGCCTGAGATCAGACTCTACCTGTTCAAGGGTCCAAGGAGAAATCTCATAAATCTGGCATAAAATATCATGGATACTTGCCGATACATTTTTACAATTTTCTTCCTTGTGGCTTATTATCCTTACCTGCCTCTTATCCATTATAAATCTCTTCCTAATTCTTTTTCCATTAAGAGGGCATCCGCCGAATCCTCATAATAAGCTAGTATTTTATCCTCGATTACAAAACCTTGGGCCTTATAAAAAGCTAAAGCTTCCCTATTATCAACTCTGACTTCCAGCCTAAACTTTGATATATCCATAGGTTTAACCTGATTTAAAAGTTCATCCAAGAGCTTTGAAGCAAGGCCCTGCCTCTGAAATTCCTTTTTTACAACCAGATTAGTAATATAGACGCTTGAATCTTTAATCTCTAGCCTAAATCCTAAAAAGGCTACAGGCTCATGATTAATCTCAGCTAGTAGGAAGAAGGCTTGGGGATTTACGGCTATCTCAAACTCAAAATGGGAGTAAATCCAGGGTAAATTTTCCCCATAAACACTTCTTTCAAGGGCTAAAAGTTGATAGATATCACTTTCATTTGCAGGTCTAAAGCTTACACCGTCCCTGGACTCCTTTAGCAGAAAATAATCTAACTTTTTTTCCTTAAGCTTAAAGTTTACTAATATATCCCTTATCTTTTTCATCATGGTTTTCAAGCCATTTCTCCTCTGCCTCAACGAGTTTCAGATAATTGGGTAGAAAATTATGAACTTCAGCTGCCTCTTTTTCAGCTCCTAAAAGGGCTACTTCATACGCTGATGGGAGATTTAGTTCTGAATCTCTTATAATTTCAGCCTGGGGCAATTTCTCCTTAATGTCTTCTACAAAATTATCGACCTCACCCATGAAGGTTATTTTCTCTGCCTGAGAATCTTTAAGTAGATCAAGCAGGTTCTCAAGGGAAATATGTTGATCTTTTATAAAACTTTCTCCCTTTAAATACGCACCAGCATAGACATTTTTTCTTCTGGCATCAATTAAAGGAACAATTAGTCCTTTTTCAAAAGATAATCTAGCTGCAATGGCTTGAAGGCTTGAAATACCGACAAGTTCGCATTTAAGGGTGTAGGCTAAAGTTTTTGCAGTCGTTACTGCTATCCTAAGACCAGTATAAGAACCTGGACCTTCTGCCACAGCTATCCGGTCAAGATTACTTGCCTTCATATCTAACTGACTTAGTAAAAAATCAATGGCTGGCATAAGGGTTATGCTATGATTTTTTTTAATATTTAGGCTCAGCTGACCTAGTAATTTATCGTCTTCAATAAGGGCCACAGATAGGGCCTTAGAAGATGTGTCAAAAGCTAAGATTTTCATTCCTACCTCTTACTAATTTTTATTTTTATTCTGCTCAGGTTATCCTTTTGCAACCCTATCTATTTTATGATATTATAAAGATAATTGCAATCAGGCGACCTTTAGGTGCACAGGCAAAATAATATATCCACGGATATAAATATGATTTTCAGGAGAAACATAACATGTTATTTAAAGTATTTTACCAAGAAACTAAAACTCGTTCACCAAAACGTGAAACTACAAAAACACTATTCGTAGAACTTGACGACGTAACTGCCCAAACTGGTATCGTTAAGACTCGTGAACTACTTGCAAAAAATACAGCCTACAATGTTGAATTCATCGATGCCTTAAGTAAGGACGCTGAAGAATACGAAAGAGAAGCTGAAAACTTCAAAATTACACAATTTTAAGAAAGTCAAAAAGATCCTTGTTTAGGATGCTTTTTGCGTATAAAAAACAGGAGAAATAATGTCTACAAAATTAAATATAAAAAATAATGAAGTCGGGGTTTTTGCCATCGGCGGACTTGATGAAATAGGTAAGAATACCTATGGAATCCAGTACCAAGACGAAATTATTTTAATTGATGCAGGTATTAAATTCCCAGAAGATGATCTTCTAGGAGTCGATTACGTTATACCTGACTACAGCTTTATCGTTGATAATGTTGACCGCATCAAGGGACTTTTCATAACTCACGGTCACGAAGACCATATTGGTGGAATTCCCTTCCTTTTAAAACAAGCTAATATTCCAATTTATGCAGGTCCTTTAGCACTTGCCCTTATTCGTGGAAAACTCGAAGAACACGGTCTTCTTCGTGATGCTACCCTTTATGAAATCAATGAAGATAGTGTCATCAAATTCAGGAAAACAAGCGTTAGCTTCTTTAACACAACTCACTCAATTCCAGAACCTCTTGGGGTCGTTGTTCAAACACCTCCAGGTAAAATTGTTGCAACTGGTGACTTCAAGTTTGACTTTACACCAGTTGGAAAACCTGCGGATTTACACCGAATGGCTCAACTTGGTGACGAAGGAGTTCTTCTTCTCCTTTCAGATTCAACCAATGCAGAAATTCCAACCTTCTCCCATAGTGAAAAGGTTGTCGGACAGTCAATTTTAAAGATTTTTGAAAAAATTGAAGGACGAATCATCTTTGCAAGTTTTGCCTCAAATATCTTCCGTCTCCAACAAGCTGTTGAAGCTGCTGTGAAAACTGGACGTAAGGTAGTCGTTTTTGGACGTAGTATGGAAAAAGCCATCGTTAATGGTCTTGAACTTGGCTACATTAAGGCACCAAAAGGAACCTTCATTGAACCACATGAATTAAACCAATATCCAGGCCACGAAATCCTTGTTATGTGTACAGGTTCTCAGGGTGAGCCTATGGCTGCTCTTAGCCGAATCGCTAATGGTATGCACCGCCAAGTTACCCTACAACCAGGGGATACTGTGGTCTTCTCAAGTAATGCCATTCCAGGTAACACTCACGGGGTCAATCAGCTGATCAACTCAATTTCTGAAGCTGGGGCTAAGGTTATCTACGGTAAGATGAACAATATCCATACTTCAGGACACGGGGGCCAACAGGAGCAAAAATTAATGCTTCGCCTGCTAAAACCAAAATTCTTCATGCCAGTCCACGGTGAATACCGCATGCTTAAGATTCACGCTAGCCTGGCTCATGACACTGGTGTTCCAAAGGAAAATTCCTTTATTATGGAAAATGGTGACGTTCTGGCCCTTACTAAAGATTCAGCAAGAATCGCAGGACATTTCAATGCCCAAGACGTTTATGTTGATGGTTCTGGTATCGGAGATATCGGTAATGCTGTCTTACGTGACCGTCACGAACTTTCTGATAATGGAGTGGTTCTAGCTGTTGCAACTGTTGATTTTAAATCAAAATTAATCCTTGCAGGACCTGATCTTTTAAGCCGTGGTTTCATCTATATGAGAGGTTCAGGAGATTTAATCCGCAGCAGTCAACGCGTCCTCTTTAATGCCATCAGAAAGGCTCTTAATGCTGAAAATGCTAATGAGTCAACTGTTTCAAAGGCTATGACTGATGCCCTTCGTCCCTTCCTTTATAGGGAAACTGAAAGAAATCCAATTATAATTCCAATGGTCTTAACACCAGATGGAAAATAAAAAAACTAGGATAATCCTAGTTTTTTTATTTTTACTAATTTTAATCATTAATTTCAACAACTTTTTCACCCAGCAGATTTTTCAAATCCTTTAAGCCATTCTCTATAAGTTGATTATTAGAAGCTTCCTCTGCCACCTCTTCAAGTGGAACTTGATCTGGTAGCTGCTGTACCTGGATATCTTGCGTCTGCTTTTTCTTAAGTTGTGCCACATACTCACTTCTCAGATTGAGCCAATCTTCTTCTGACAGGGCAATTATTTCAGGAGCAACTCCTATAATATTACTCAAATGATTACCAAATTGGGCCTGTAAAAGCTGATTTTCCATAATCTTTTTGGCTAAATTTTCATGAGGGAAGGTAATTAAGACATAATTTCTGCTGGCAGCAACAGGTTTGGTATTATTTAAAAGGGCCTGCTCACTTGGTTTATTAAAGTGAGCTATTAACTCGTCCCAGGCATTAATTGTAGTCTGCCTATCTTCCATGGTTGCCTCTTTTAGGACGCTAAAGACCTTCTCCCGGTCATAATACTCAGCAAACGTACTGTCTGCTTCCTTCTCCTGTGAAAGAAGGGCTGGTTTTGAAGGAGCTACCGGCTGAGAAATTCTTCCCTCAAGATCCTTTAATCTAAGTTTTAAGGCAAGAATTTCATCTTCTAGATTTTTAACATGAATTTCCTGACCACTAGCACTCCTACTTCCAAGATCCTTGCTGCTGGTTAATTTTATAGTCATGACATCAGCTATTATTTTGGTCTGCAGGGAATTTTTCAGGGTTTTCATGCTATCATTTGCTATATCAATCCACGAAAAAATAAGATTTTTATCAAAATCAAGATCAGGCTTCAAAAGAAGATCTCTCAAGGCAAAAAGTAAGTCCTCGGTAAATCTAAGCATATTTTTACCCTGATTAAATAAGGTATCAAGTTCTGATAGGGCCTGATTAGTATTGAAGGAAAGAAGGGCCTCAAGATAGGCATCCATTGCTTGATTACTGATACTTCCAGTTACTAAAAGTGAATCCTCAAGCTTTACAAGTCCATCAGATAAACTCAAAACTTGATCAAGAATTGAGAGGGCATCCCTCATCCCACCATTTGCTGCCCTTGAAATTACCTCAATGGCCGAATCTTCAAAGGATACCCCTTCTAGATCAAGAATATGCTCCAAGTGATTTTTAATGGCCTGACTACCTATGGTTTTAAATTCAAAACGTTGAACCCTTGATAAAATAGTTGCTGGTATTTTTTGAAGCTCTGTTGTAGCTAAAATAAAAACTACATTTTCAGATGGTTCCTCAAGGGTCTTCAAAAGGGCATTAAATGCCCCTGTTGACAACATGTGAACCTCATCGATGATATAGATTTTATAGTTGGCAAGGCTCGGAGCGTAAGTCGACTTATCTCTGATTTCCCGAATTTCATCAACTCCATTATTACTGGCCGCATCAAGTTCAATTACATCATCCAAGTTTCCCTTTGATATGGACTGGCAAATAAAGCACTCATTACAGGGCTCCCCGTCAACTTGATTGGGGCAATTAATGGCCTTGGCAAATATTTTTGCAGCACTGGTCTTTCCCGTACCCCTAGGTCCTGAAAAAAGATAAGCGTGGCTTATTTGATTGTTCACAACAGCATTCTTTAAGGTTGTTGCTACAACCTCTTGCCCGACCATTTGATCAAATCTTTGGGAGCGATATTTTCGGTATAAAGCTTGGTAACTCATTATTTTTCCACCTCAAGTTGGGCAAATTTCCATTCAGTTTTTTCAGCCAACATCCTACTAAATTCTTCAAGGTACTCCTGGTCTATTTGATCATAATCATGGGTACTAGGTGAATCTAAATCTAAGACTCCAAGTAAGCTACCATTTTTGACGATTGGAACAACTATCTCTGATCTAGCCTTTGAGTCGCAGGCAATGTAATTTTTATGCTCTCTGACGTCATCCACAATAATTGTCTCTAATTTTTCAGCACTTTCACCGCAGACACCACGTCCTAATTCAATATTGGTACAAGAAACACTCCCTTGGAAGGGACCCAAAATTAATTCCCTACCATCATAAAGATAAAAGCCTGCAAAAACACTGGTTGGTAGAGTTTCTTTTAGAAGGGCGGATGCATTTGAGAGAACAGAAAGGACATTCAAATTATCCATAGAAAGTAGGCCTTCAAACTGGGCCAACATCAACTTATAATCACTTATTTTTTTCTCCACTTTCTTTAATCCCCCTTTTAAATTTGCTATAATGTGTAAGATATATTATAACAAAAAAGGAATGGTTTTGACATGAACTTAGATGAAATTCGCATACAGATAGATGGGATTGATTTTGAAATCACCAAACTACTAGAAGAGAGAATGAAGCTCGTTGAACAAGTTATCAACTACAAGATGGAAAATAACATGCAGATTTTAGATTCTAGTCGAGAAGACCTAGTGTTAGAAAAGGTAGCATCAAGAGTTGATGATGAAAAATACTCAGCTACTATTGTTGAATCTTTCAAGGATATCATGAAAAATTCAAGAGATTTTCAGAGCCAGTACCTAAACAAATGAGAAAGTATTATCTAGAAATCCTTAAATTATCACTTTTTGCAGTCCTTGTTGGCCTTTTAATTGGAATAATTGATACCTTCTTCGGCCAAATTTTAACAAAAATAAGTGATTTTAGGCAGGAACATTTTATATATTTGATACCATTTTTAGCTCCCGCAGGCATCTTACTTGCCTACTGCTTTAAAAAATACTCGCCTAAGACCCTGGCTGGGATGAGCCTTATCTTTGACGTTTCATCTGAAGAAGAAGAGGTTATTCCTAAGAGGCTGATTCCCTTTGCCATCGTATCAACCTGGGTTACCCACCTATTTGGCGGAAGTGCCGGACGAGAGGGAGTTGCCGTCCAGCTAGGAGCCACCGGTTCTTACAACCTAGGTAAGGCACTAGGAATCAAGGCATCTAATAAATCCCTTATAATGATTGGGATGGCAGCAGGTTTTGCAGGACTCTTTCAAACTCCTCTTGCGGCTTCAATTTTTTCCCTTGAAGTCCTAGTTGTAGGGAAAATTTACTACAAACTTCTACTTCCCTGCTTTGTAGCCTCTTATACAGCAAGCTATACTAGTGATTTTCTGGGACTTGAAAAATTCACCTTCAACCTTAAAAACTTACCTGATTTGGATTTTTACCTAATTGTAAAAATCCTCCTCCTTGGGATAATCTTTGGACTAGCTGGTTTTGCCTTCTCGTATTTACTTAAAACTGCTAAAAGCAAACTAAGCAAAACTTTTCCAAATCCCCTGATAAAAATTGGGGTCTGTGGTTTAATCCTTTCAATTTTAATGATTGTGCTCTGGGACGGACGTTATGCTGGTCTTGGAACCAACCTCATTGATGCTGCCATTAAAGGTGGAGACATTTACTCTTTTGATTTTATTTTTAAATTTATCTTAACTATCTTTACCCTAGCCATTGGTTTCCAAGGAGGTGAATTAACCCCACTTTTTGCCATTGGTGCAAGCCTTGGTGTTAGCCTGTCAGCAATTTTTGGACTAGATGCAACCTTTCTTGCAGCCCTAGGATATTCAGCTGTCTTTTCTAGCGCAACTAATACCCTTCTATCCCCAATCTTAATTGGTGGTGAGGTCTTTGGTTTTCAAAACCTTCCCTACTTTATTATCGTAGTCATTGCAAGTTATACCTTCAACTTCAATAACTCAATTTACGGTAAACAAAAAATCTAGGACAGATGTCCTAGATTTTTTTCTTGCTTAGAATAACTCTAAGTAGTTATCAAGTTCCCACTGTGAAACATATTGTGCATAGCTTGCCCATTCAATACGTTTTGCTTCAACGAAGTTTGTATAGATGTGGTTACCCATAGCTGATTTAACAACTTCATCTTCCTTAAGTGCCTTAACTGCATTATGAAGAGTTGAAGGAAGGTCAGTAATTCCAGCTTCTTTGCGCTCTTCTTCAGTCATCACATAAATGTTAGATTCAACTGGAGCTGGTGGTGTAAGCTTATTGGCAATTCCATCAAGTCCTGATTCAAGTAATACAGCAAGTGCTAAGTATGGGTTAGCTGTTGGGTCAACTGAACGAAGCTCAAGACGGGTTGATTTACCACGTGAAGCAGGTACGCGGATTAGTGGTGAACGGTTACGTCCAGCCCAAGCCACGTATACAGGTGCCTCATATCCTGGAACCAAACGTTTGTAGCTGTTTACTGTTGGATTAGTTACAGCTGTAAAGTTGTAAGCATGTTTTAAAAGTCCAGCTAGGAATTCATAAGCTGTTGTAGAAAGTTCAAGTTCCCCTTTTGGATCATAGAAAACATTGTTTCCTTCTTTATCAAATAAAGACATGTTACAGTGCATCCCTGAACCATTGATTCCAAACTTAGGTTTAGCCATAAATGTTGCATGTAAACCATGTTCACGGGCGATAGTCTTAACAACTAGCTTGAAGATTTGAATGTTATCACAAGCTTCAAGTACATTTGCATATTTAAAGTCGATTTCATGTTGTCCAACTGCAACCTCGTGGTGGCTCGCTTCAACTTCAAAACCAAGTTGAGTTAAAACATTAACGATTTCACGACGAGTATTGTCTGCAAGGTCTGTTGGCGCAAGGTCAAAGTAGCCACCCTTGTCATTTACCTCAAGGGTAGGATTACCAAATTCATCAAGTTTGAAAAGGAAGAATTCAGGCTCTGGTCCAAGGTTAAATGAAGAGAATCCAAGCTCATCCATTTTTCCTAAAGAACGTTTAAGATTTCCACGCGGGTCCCCAGCAAAAGGTGTTCCATCAGGATTGTAAACATCACAGATAAGACCTGCAACTTTACCATTTTCAGCACCCCATGGGAAGACAATCCATGTGTCTAAATCTGGGTATAGGTACATATCAGATTCATTGATTCTTACAAAACCTTCAATTGAAGATCCGTCAAACATCATCTTGTTATCTAGAATTTTATCTAGCTGCTCTTCTGTAGCTGGAACTTCCACATTTTTTAAAGTTCCCATGATGTCAGTAAACATTAAACGTAAAAATGTAACATTTTTTTCCTTAATATCGCGACGGATATCCTCAGCAGTAACCTTCATTCTTTCTCCTTTTCATTACATGGACTTGTGTCCAAAACTTGTTCCTTCTTTACCCATAAATCTACTTTGACGGACTAATTCAGCCTCCAGTAAACGACGAACTTCCTTGTCACTTACAGATTTTGATAGCTTGCTGGCCTTTTCCATCTTATCATGCTCATAAGTTTTCTTAATTTGCGCGATATTTAAACCATCTGCTATGTAATCTTTAATTTCAAGTAAGACATCGATGTCATTGAGTGAATACATCCGCCTATTCCCATCATTTCGGTCGGGGAAAATTAATTCATTATCCTCATAATACCGAATTTGACGAGCAGACAAATCAGTTAGTTTCATAACGGTTCCTATCGGAAAAACCGCCATTGATCGACGTAATTCTCTTTCTTTCACTTCGATCTCCTTTACAAGACATATTCTAACTATAATTTCTTTAAAAGTCAACTAATTATGTTAGATTTTATAACATGAAAAAAGGAAGTGAATTTTCACCTCCTTTTTTTCTTAAAATCCTTGATCTTTTAAGTAGCTAATAAAATCCTCTCCCTTGTCATGGGCTTCATTTATATACTTACTTATATCCAAATTACTAAAGTCGCTATCATTGATTCCAGCCTTTCTCATTTCAGAACGAGCATCTGAAATTGATATAATCTTACTGGCAGACTCCTTAATTTTATTAGCTTCCGCTTCTTCCTCAGAAAAATGCGCTTCTACATCTTCTGAAGTCTGAGTCGAATCTGTGCTACTCTCTGTACTACTTACTTGACCAGCACCACCTTGACCACCTATAGCTGATGAAGAGCTGGCAGCTGTTTCCTTAGCAGATGTTTCACTAGTAGAAAGAGAATCTGACGATGCCTCTACCTGCTTGGAAGATGATTCCTTACTGGTTGTTGTAGTCTTAGGCTTATCATTTTTCATGTAGAAAAAGACAGCCATAAGAGATACTAAAACTAAAGTTAAAATTAATGGTGCTTTCTTTTTCACGAAGCTTTCCCCCTAATCTAAAGCATTTAATTTATAATTATTGATTCTATTTATAAGACTAGTTGCATAGTTTGGATCAGTTGCATAACCACCTTCTTGAAGGGCATGTGCAGCATCAGCATAAGTTGGAGCATTAGACCTTAAGACATTTTTATAACGGTCTGGTGACCCAATAATCTTCTTAGTATAGTCTTCTAAACTTTCTGCCATACTAGAATATTTTCTAAACTTAGCCTTAACAGTAACCTGTTTACCATCAACATATTCAAGAGTATCTTTTTCGTAGTACTCACCTGTCCAAGAACTATCTGCTTTGACACCAAATAAGTTATTGGCATTTTTAGCAAGTTCACTTTGTCCCCAAGCTGATTCAGCAATAGCCTGGCTCATCATAATAGAAGCATATAGGTTCTTTTCCTTAGCTAATTTCATGGCTGCCGGATAAGTTTTATCAAACCAAACCTTCTGGTCTGCGCTTAAGTTAGGCAAGGTAAATTCCGGAGTTTTAGCTGAGCCTCCTTCGGTTGATGTACCAAAGGCTACAGCCAATTTATTGCTAACTGCAATAGCTGATGTCTTATTATTTGCATATGCATATGCATGAATTGAATAATCACCAACATAATAATCATGATGGCTACCATCAAAGTCAGCTACATACTCACCATCTGCTACTTTACGAGCTGGATACCAATATAAATCCCTTTGACCATTAGCGTTTGACCAAATTGGAACCTTAACAGTCAAACCATCAATATTGTTAGTTTTAACTCGAACAGAGAATTTACCAGTTAAAGGATCTCCCTCAACTGATGCACTGGTAATCTGCGGCGATGCACCAAAGGCTACAGCCAATTTATTGCTAACTGCAATAGCTGATGTCTTATTATTTGCATATGCATATGCATGAATTGAATAATCACCAACATAATAATCATGATGGCTACCATCAAAGTCAGCTACATACTCACCATCTGCTACTTTACGAGCTGGATACCAATATAAATCCCTTTGACCATTAGCGTTTGACCAAATTGGAACCTTAACAGTCAAACCATCAATATTGTTAGTTTTAACTCGAACAGAGAATTTACCAGTTAAAGGATCTCCCTCAACTGATGCACTGGTAATCTGCGGCGATGCACCAAAGGCTATAGCCAATTTATTGCTAACTGCAATAGCTGATGTCTTATTATTTGCATATGCATATGCATGAATTGAATAATCACCGACATAATAATCATGATGGCTACCATCAAAGTCAGCTACATACTCACCATCTGCTACTTTACGAGCTGGATACCAATATAAATCCCTTTGACCATTAGCGTTTGACCAAATTGGAACCTTAACAGTCAAACCATCAATATTGTTAGTTTTAACTCGAACAGAGAATTTACCAGTTAAAGGATCTCCCTCAACTGATGCACTGGTAATCTGCGGCGATGCACCAAAGGCTACAGCCAATTTATTGCTAACTGCAATAGCTGATGTCTTATTATTTGCATATGCATATGCATGAATTGAATAATCACCAACATAATAATCATGGTGGCTACCATCAAAGTCAGCTACATACTCACCATCTGCTACTTTACGAGCTGGATACCAATATAAATCCCTTTGACCATTAGCGTTTGACCAAATTGGAACCTTAACAGTCAAACCATCAATATTGTTAGTTTTAACTCGAACAGAGAATTTACCAGTTAAAGGATCTCCCTCAACTGATGCACTGGTAATCTGCGGCGATGCACCAAAGGCTACAGCCAATTTATTGCTAACTGCAATAGCTGATGTCTTATTATTTGCATATGCATATGCATGAATTGAATAATCACCGACATAATAATCATGGTGGCTACCATCAAAGTCAGCTACATACTCACCATCTGCTACTTTACGAGCTGGATACCAATATAAATCCCTTTGACCATTAGCGTTTGACCAAATTGGAACCTTAACTTCCATATTTGGAACATTATTAGTTTTAACACGAACAGAAAACTTACCTATTGAAGGATTTCCTTCAACTGAAGTACTAATAACCTTTGGTGGATTGGCTCTCTGTTGATAATAATAGTCAACAAGCTCCCTAAATTGGCCCATATCATAGGTTTCACCAAAATAGGTACGACCTCTGTTATCCCAATACCAATCGGGGTCAACATGGTCTGTTCCACCCCATTTGTAAGAAATATTCTTATGACTGGCTAGATTACCATCGAGATCCTTACTCGATTCACTTACAAGTTTCGGAGCACCAAGATTATATTTAATCAATTGATCAGCTGTCCAGCTAGCAAGATTTGCGATTTGTTTGGCAAAACCTAATTTTGAACGCTCACGAGTTTGTTCTATTTGGATTCCATAATGATTACCAAAAGGACCCGCTCCCCAAGCTTTTTTGCTTGTATCAGCAATAGTTTTAATTGAATTTGCATCAACAAAGGAATGGACGAAGGCATTTTCTTGATTCCTTACCATAAACGCTATCTCATTATCTATGGTTGATCCTTCAGTTGCCACTTCATGAATAATCACAAGATAAGGTTTTCCACCAGGATAATCCATCCCAATACCACCATTGGCATTAGAGTCCTGCATGCTTATCTGTAAATTTACAGATTCACCTACTGGACTAAGATTATTACTTTTTATATAATCGTTCACAGCACTTGCATAAGCACTCTTAACTCCTAAAAAAATTAAAAATATTTGCAAGAAAGCTATGAAGATTACTTTTTGTGAAACTTTTTTCATCTATTCGACCTACCTCCTTGGGTTTAGTATACCACGGAGCTTTTTTTTTTACCATATAAATTTAAACATGTAAATGATTGGTACAAATATAGTATAATTAAAAGGTAATTAAGGAGAAAAAATGACTAACAAATATTTACAAATACTTGCAAAAGAAACAAGTCTTAAAAAAAATACCCTCTGGTTTGGTTTAGGAAATACAACTTATGCATTTTCATCAATATTTCTTATGCTCTTTGTAACCAGAAGTCTTAATAATGATATGGCTGGAATTTTTTCAATTGGCTGGGCCATGTGCCAACAGATGCTCTCTATTGGTTTTTTTGCATCTAGGAATTATCAAAGTGTCGATGTCATAGGAGAATTTAAGGCCAGAACCTACTTCGATTCCAAATTTATAACAATTTCATTCATGTTTATTGGTGTCTTAATTTATGGTTTTCTACTATCCTTAAGTTCATTAAAACTAATAATTGCAGTCCTACTAACAATCTTTATTTCAGCTGAGGTATGGGCGGATGTCTTTGCAGGATTCTTTCAACAACATGAAAGATTAGATATTTCAGGCAAATCCTACTTCTTCAGAGTAATAGCTTATATATGTAGTTTTGCATTAGTACTAATAGCTACTAAAAATCTAGAACTTGCAATCCTTTCAGCAACCCTTGTATCATACTCTTGGATTTTTCTGGTAGACTATCAATTCGTTAAATTAATAGGCTATGATCGAAAGTTTAAGCCAAAAACCAAAGACTTTCTACTGTTATTTAAGCAAACCTTTCCTGTTTTCCTAAGTTCCTTTTTAACTCTTTACATCACAATCGCACCCAAAAACTCCATTGAGTTATACCTACCAGACGACTTCCAAGCTGCCTACAATATTATTTCTATGCCAGCAGCAATCATAGCAGTCTTAACTTCTGTTATCTTGACCCCAATCTATACAACTATCTCAAGAAATTGGATCGAAAGAGAAATTAATGAATTCATTAAAATAATTTTTAAAATTTCTTTAATTATAATAGCTTTATCCTTTTTTGTATTTATCTGCGGATACTTCCTTGGAATACCTGTTTTATCAATTGTCTATGGTATAAACCTTGCACCCTACAAAACAACCTTCATGATTTTACTCCTAGCAGGCGGTCTTAATACCTTTGTCTACTTTACCACCTTCCTCTTAACGGTATTTAAAAGGCAATATACATTAATCTATGTCTATCTGATCATTGTGGTACTTGCAACTATTTATACAAACTATTTGGTTAAAAACTATCAACTTTTAGGGGCAGGGATCAGCTACTTTACTTCCATTTCCCTTTTAGTTCTTATGATAAGTAGCCTATGCTTTATTTTCTATAAAAAACAAACAAAAAAACTAGGATAAGTCCTAGTTTTTTAATTATTGGTCTTTTGATTTTTAACGTAAGCTTTCATGAGAAGCTTGCTAATAAATTCAGGCCAGTAGCGTCTATAGATCAGATACTCTTCCTGCTCCCTCGATTTGTCAGCTGTAGCAGCAGAAGTTTCAGAATCCTCATGAATTCTATGGTACATAGCTCTAGCTGGTAAATACTTAATATCACCTGGTAGCTTCATAATTCTTTCCCAGGCATCCCAGTCAAGAGTCATTTTAAGGTCTTCATCAAACTTAAAATCATTTAAGACTTCCAAATTATATGATACAGCAGGGCAGCTAATAAAATTACCAAAGGCATAAATCCTTCTTTGATAAGTTTTATTGTTAAAAAGAGACATGGTTCTAAGACCCATGGTCTTAATTTTAAGATTTATATTACGCTCGCGTACCTGACCTTTTGCATCAATCTCTGCATAGTCAGTAAAAACAATCTTTAAATTTTGATTTTTATTAAAGGCTTCAAGAACACGAGTTCCATAATCAGGCAGATAAATATCATCCTGATGGGCAATAGTAGCATATTTAGTATCCACAAAACTTAAAGCTTCATTCCAGTTGGCACCAATCCCTTTTTTAACTCCAGCATAGCGCTCAATTTCATATTTATCGCATAACTTGTCGGTATAAGAATTTGGAGTTGAAGTATAAAGGATGACCTTTGAATTATTAGCCTTAACAGATTCTTGGTTTACTAGGCTTATGATGCACTGTTCCAGATAAGGTGATTCCTTGTAGGCACAAATTACAAAAGTATGTTTAGTCATAGGTTCACTTTCTAAATATTTTCTAAAATATAATTTCTTTTCTTATTGGTTACCTTATTTCGGGATACTAGTAAAATCTAGAAATCCTAGAAATAAAATACCTCCTCCAATATTAGATATGAAGAGATATTTTTTAACTGATTACAAGAGGTGAGTTAGAAAATCAATTCCTCTATTTGGCATCCACTCATACTGAATAATTAGAAGAATGAAAGTAAATAAATTTATAGCTGCACTGTAAAGGACAACCTGATTTAAAAATCCATCCTTAACTTTAACTTTAATATGTTTTGAAAGATACATAGCAAACGGAACAAAAAAGATGATGAAAGGTGTGAAGTAACGTCCCTGAGCTCCTTGAGAATATAGGGATCCTGGAGCAACGACACTAGTCCATTCAAAGTACATTCCCGCAACAATGGCTACCATTTGTAGTGGATATACAAAACCTGATGCAATCCCAAATCTTTTTTCTACAAGAGTATCTTCTGAACGTTCAGTGAAAAGAAGAAGGGCTAGAAGCATGAAGTCAAAAACAATCATCCAACTAGGTAGCTGGTAAGCAAAGTCAGAAAAATACCCGATAATTCCATTGTCCAAAATTCCATTTAAAGTAGGGTTTATATCAGCCCTGAAAAGTGAATTATACATTACTTGAACAAATAAGGCTAGGCCACCTTTTGTACGAAGGTAGAAATAAAAGACAGCAAGCCCCCCAATAAAGGCTCCTAAGCAGCAACTAAGCTTCCTTCTATTCACAAAATCGAAAATCTTATTAATAAATTCCCCAAGTTTCTTACTCCTTAAAAGCTGCGTAGGTAGGAAGGGCAGGAGCGCTAATAGGAGAATATTGTTTTTCTTTGTTACATAGAGCAAGAGGGCCGAACAAATTAACCAACCAATTTCTTTTTTTGTTATAGATTTTCTTTGTATTGATAATCTTGTCAAAAGTGTAAAGAAATTGAAAATAGCAAGGATGGTGAAAACATCATAACTAAGTGAGCCTGCCTGTTGAATCATTACGGGGAAGAGAGCTACATAAAACATAACTCTCTTTCCGTAGGTAGCATATTTCAGACAGAAATAAATACCGATAGCATAAGCCAAAAGATTAAATAATCTTCCGAGAATGAACATCATTCCGTAGGTAGGACAAATGACGCGCGCTAGACAGATTCCAATAATTTGCGGGAGATATACAATATCCTTCAAGTGAAAGTTGAAATTATACTTCACCTCACTGGCTGGTACCCTTTCCTTGAAATACATCTGGTAGTAGGTATGATCGCCTACCTGTCTACGTACCTCATCTGTTGATGGCCAAGCCCCTTCCTTCCTAGGTGAGCCATTCTCTATCCAAACCCAATTTTTGTTAAGGATTTTATTAATTACGTAAAAATGGTGACCCTCATCAGGAGGCAAACCTGCTGGCATTAGAAAAACAGCAAGTGTTCCCATGGTTAATACCAGTATTAAAAAATTTTTTCTTATCTTTTCCAAGTGTATATTTCCTTTTAAACTTTTTAAATTAACCTAATTTAATCATTACCTCAAGAAGAATAACCTCTATTATCCTTCAATTTTTTCAATGATATTTCGATAACAAGTATCTAAATTATAGTTACTCTTAGCTAAATCTATTTTTGTAAGAGCTTCTTCCTTCACATCATCAAAATCATTATACATTTCAACCATCAAGTCAGAAAGTCTATCAATATCGCCTAAGCGGTACATTTGTCCCCCTTGAAAAATTGGATAGGCTGATTGAAAGCCTCTATTATCGGTAAAAATTGTTGGAACCCCGTTAAGAATTGCCTCTCCGTAAGCCAATCCAAAGGTTTCATCAGCTGACGGAAAAACAGCAATATCTTTATCAGTAACCAAAGCCCAAGGATTGGGCTGATTACCAATGAATTCAACATTTTTCTCAAGATCAAAGAGCTCAATAAAGTTAAGCATTTTTTCCTTGTAGATCTCGTCATAGCCTCCGATAAATTTAACCTTAACAGAAGAAATTATCTTAGTGACTTGCACTAAGGCCCTTAAAATTTCAAGTTGATTTTTTCGATCAGTCAGACGTGAAATATAGATGAAATTTGTACCTTCTGCCTTATCTTTAGAAAGTGTTTTTTCCTTATAATCAACAAAAGGAACAAAGGTACCAATTGTATGTGGAAGACCTTCCTCATCAAAACGCTTTTGCAGGGTTTCAGCAAGTTTTCCCTGGACAGCGAAAATTTCACTACTTTCATCAGAGAAAAATTTCAAACGATCATCATAATAGGCAAATTCTCCATCAGGAAATTCATGAATCAGTTGCATATGAGGAATTCCCATGCGCTTTGCTGCTACTGCACCCACAAAAACATTAGCTGTGTTTGTAATAACTAAATCAACTTCTTTTTTCTTAATAATTTGAGAAATTTCTTCAATATTTCTCTCATGAGCCTGAGCCATTACTTCTTCAGATGCAGGCATCCCACCTGGGGCATCAGCCCACCAAAATTTAGATACTTTGAGTCTTTCAACGGTTATGCCCTTGCTATTAAAAGCTTGATCATAACCTTCATAAGGACTTTGAGGGGCTACATTTATAAGCTCATGTCCCCTGTTCTTCAAAAGAAACATTAGGTTTGCTATGGAAAGTTCAGCTCCATTATCAAGCATTCCCGTCGGTGAAACAAACAAAATTTTCTTCTTAGTCATGATTTATTTGCCCTCTAATATATGTAGATAAGTCATCTTCTTGATTAGTTGTTGTAAAATCTTCTCTAACTCGCTTGTAAGCCTCTTCTGCCAAATCTGTTCTCATTTTTGGTGAATTAACTAATTGTTCAAGTGCTTCATACCAAGCTTCTTCTGTATTTTCCACCAAGATACCGTCAACTCTGTTATGGATAGAGTCAGCAAAAGCTCCAATATTACTAGCAATTGTTGGTACTTTCACCAAAGAAGCTTCAATCCACTTGATTTCAGACTTAGCCCGGTTGAAGATACTATCAACTAAAGGAGCTAGATTAATATCAACCTGTGCAATTAATTGTGGAAGTTCCTTCCAATCTACGTAATCATGGGTTATAATTTGATCTTTCAAATGACTCATATCTTCGGGTAAATCTAAATGACCAACAAGGTGGAGCTCAGTAAGTGGTCTTTCTTCCATAATTTTTTCAAGGGAAGCTTTTATCAATTCAAAATTTTCATTATGTGTAATTGATCCAGAGAAATAGCCTATTTTAACCTTGTCAGATATTTTTTCAAATTCTTTTTGAATCAAAGCCTTTTTAGATATTTTTACAAGTTCCTCGTTGGCCAGATTGCGGTTTAAAAGGACCTGTTTCTTATAATTTTTAAGTTCACGTGCCAGATCATTTGTGCTTGCGATAACCCCATCCGTTGAAAGCATCATCCGACGATAACTCATAACACCACTATCATAATTAGCTTTTTCTGACACTGAAAGTCCTTGTGTATAAGATAGCTGGTCAGTATAGCTTGTATCAATTACAAGATCGTCTACATCAAAGAATACTGGTATCTTAAGCTTTCTACACCAATCAACAATCTCTTGTAGGTTTTCATTGTACCAAGCCCTATAGATGATGACAAAGTTGGTTTTGTAAAGATCTGCTGTTGTTACTACTTCAGAGCTTCTTATCCTAACATTAAATCCAAGATTGACCAGCTGTTCTTTTTTATTCTCCACTCGGTATCTTGTAAGCTGAGGGATTAAATCATGAACACCATCGATAATTAAGATACTTTCTTCCTTATTCTTAACAACTTGAATAGCCTCTTCAAGAATATCAAGAGGATAGTCAGTCTCTTCTTCAACCCACTTAAGAAGTTCAGGTACTTCTGTTTTAGTATGAAGTTTATTAAGTTGGTAAATCAAATCATTATCATATTCAAGAGCCGTAAATTTAATAATTGGATTATTAAATTTCGAAACAAGAAGATATGGATGGTGGTAAACGGCTGAATCTCTATTTTCCTTTACATAAACGTCATAGGAATAACCTAAATCTGTAAAGTTCTTGGTAAAGACAGTTTCGTGATGCATTATTGCCTCATCACGATTTGTAATTTTAGGCATGTCGGTAAAATATTGGTAAAACTCTTCAGATTCAAGTAAAGGTTTTTCAATAACTACAAAATAGGTCTGAATATGATGAGGAATGTAGCCATATTTGTTTAAACCCTGAGGATCTATCTGGGTTTCCCCCTCAGTTATCCCCCACATATCAACCTTTTTGTCAGAGAAATACTTGAACATATCTTCAAAATCATTTACAGGTCCAAGACTTGTATCGTTGACTAAAAGTAACTGATCATAGTTTGAAAGAACTTCCTTGCCTAAATGGTCAACAGCGTATTTAAAGGCTGTCGCGTCATAACCTGCATTTTCTCTTTCCATAATTTGACCATAGTTTGAAAGAATACCTAAATCTTCAGGATCTAGGTGGCCATTTACCACTATATAAATGTCTTCTACAAATTTAGCAAGGTGATCTAGGAAGTAAAGTTTATAAGATTGCAAACGCTCTTGGCCTTCATAAACAACAAAAATTAAAGAACGTTTGGCATTATTAGTATCATAAGAATATGATTCTCTTTGCTCTTTTCTAGATTTTTGAAGGGCTAAAAGCTCCTTGGATGGTTTATTTGCAATAGCTTGACGTTTTTGTTCCTTACGCAGGGCACGCGCCATATTTTTTTGCTTAACATATCCGTATAATTTTGGATTGGCTTTGAGGGCTTTTTTTATTCCTCTTTTAACAAAATTTTTCATTTTCGGAAGTGCACTCCTAGACTTCTTAATTGGTCGGTAGGCTAACTTCATCCCCCGGTACCACCATGAATTTATTAAATACTGATAACGCTCATCTAGATATGAATATTCTTGATCTTTAAGTGCTATTTGCTTGTTAGAATCCTCCAGTTGAACCTTTAAATCATCAATTTTCTTATCTTGGCTTTTTAAAACAATTGTATCTTCCTGTAACTTGGTTTCAATAATATTGTATTTTCCGTGTAGGTTTATAACCTCACTTTCAAGATCTCTAATGTAACTTAATCTTCCTTCCAAAAGGTTCTTCAAACCACCGAGATTATATACCAAATTCTCACCCCAGGGGGCCATTATTTCAGTTGCTGGATTATTCAAACCCTTCAAAGATTTAATGGCCTCGGCAAGGGGCTCTGTTATCTTCTCAAGACTTTGTTCCTCTAAAACCTTTACTTGAATGGATTCAGCTTTCTTTTTAATATCACCGTGATTTTCCACCATGTAGATTACTTTAGATACAAGCTCTTCTATATCACCTGTTGTATAAATATTCTCCTGACTTAAATAACCAGCTTCTTCAAGAGTTTCTGCTCCCCCATTTAGGGCAGTAATTACTGGAATACCAACTTTCATGGCTTCAACATAAGTAAGCCCGAAGGTTTCAGACTTACTTGGCGAAACAAAAATATCATTTTTTGATATTGGCTGCCAGTTACCATTTTCTGCGTAAGTAAAGGTAACATAATCTTCCAGGCCATTATCTTTTATATAGGAAAGTATTTCCTGATAATAGCGCCCATCCTCAATTCGACCAGAAAAAAGAACCGGCATTCCATACCCTTTTGAAACTAATTGTTTAAGGGCGTAAAGAAGCTCCATTTGATTTTTTCCATGACTTAGATAATTAACAGAAACAAGCCGGATTTCCTCATTATGTCCCGCAATCAACGGAGCATTTGTATAGGGATTGAAAAAATCTACTTTTTGTTTAACTTCTTTTTGTACCGCCCGAGCCAGTGAATCACTCGAACAAAGGATTTTATTTGAAAAAGCATCAATAAAAGGATACTTATCTTTGACCCAATCAAAATCTCCTTCAGCAAATTCATGGAGGAGCCAAATATGAGGAATATTAGTAATACTTGCAGCAATAGCTCCCCAAGGCATATTCGACGTGTTAGTTATTAATAAATCAACTTCCTCACTCCTAATAAGTGAAACTAACTCCTGATAAATCAAAACATTGTTAGCTTTTAACTCATCAGCAAGCTCTGTCTCATCCCACCAAGTATAATTGAGATTGATCCCTTTGATACCTTCTTTTTCCAAAAACTCCCTATAGCTATCACTCCCTTGATTATAAACATTAACAATTTCATAACCAAGACTTCTCAGATAGGTCATCTGATGATTCATAGAAATATCCGCCCCATTACCGAACCCTCCAAAAGGAGATAAAACTAGGATTTTACTCATGAGTCCAGCTTCCATTTCTTTTTAGAAGGCCGAAGGCTGAGTCTTTTTCACTCTCATCTTTAAACTTATCTGTTCTAACAACAAAAACAAGCTCATCGTTATTTTCTGGGAAGGCCAAGTAATCATCCTTGTCACTTTTAATTGAAATGGCAACACGGACTTTGGCATTGTTGATGGCATTAAGTTTACATTTATAATTAAACTTAAATTTACCTTTTCCACTAGTCATATCAAGCATCATATTATCATTATACAAATCAAAATTTCGGTCAATATCAACAAATGAAAAGGCTGGATAAGTTTTGATATCTTCTGTTACAGTATATTCAAGTTCAAATTCAACATATTCATCAGGCCCAATGATGCTATTATTAAGAAGTTTTACCTGAAGATCTTCCACATACTTATTCTCTGGGGCTTGATCATCTTGCATTACATCATAAAAATTATCAAGGACATATTGATTGGCAGTATCATTAGGATCCCCATCAGTTTTTACTAGACCGTCATCTATTAGAAGGGCCTTGTTACAATACTTACGAACAGCCTCCATCGAGTGGGTTACAAGAATAGTTGTAAGTCCTGATTTTTTACGCTCTTCAAAGTAGTCATTACATTTCCTCTGGAAGGCTTCATCTCCTACGGCAAGAACCTCATCAAGAACTAGAATATCCCCTTGGGCCTTAATAGCAACTGAGAAAGCTAGACGAACCTGCATCCCACTTGAATAGTTCTTTAATTTTTGTTCCATAAATTCTGAAAGCTCAGCAAATTCAACGATATCATCATACATGTCGTCAATTTCATCATTTGAAAAACCAAGCATAGCCCCATTCATGTAGACATTTTCGCGACCAGTAAGCTCAGGGTTAAAACCAACACCAAGTTCGATAAAAGGTACAAGCTTTCCAAAAACTTCAACATTCCCTTTTTCTGGTTTATAAATTTGAGAAATAATTTTTAAAAGGGTTGATTTACCTGATCCATTACGCCCAACAATACCAAAGAAATCTCCCTTTTCAACTTCAAAAGAAATTCCCTTTAAAACATCATATTGAACGTATCCTTTAACACCCTTAAGCATGTTTAAAACAGTAACCTTAAGGCTATTTGACATATCAACAGGAAGTCTAAAAGATTTATGAACATCCGTAACTCTTAATGCTACTTCTTTTTCTTTTGCCATTATACAACCTCCGCAAAGTAATCTGATTGCTTGTTAAAGTACCAACGACCTAAAATAAAAATTATAAAAGGTATTAGATAAGGAATAAGCGCAATAAATCTATTATCCACCAGCTGCCACACAGTTAAATTTTCTGGTGAAATAGTAAGGTAGCGAGCATCTTGAATGATTTGCGCCATCGGATTCATCATCATTAATTTAGCAATTGTAGCATAACCACGGTCTGTAATCATAGTAATTGGATAGATAATCGGGGTTGCATACATGGCACCCTGAAGAACCACTTCCCAAATTTGTCCAAGATCACGAAAGCGTACATATATGGCTGACATCAAAAGCGCTAGACCATAAGCTAAAACGAAAAGTTCTATTAGAAGGAAGGGCAGAAAAGCAATCCTCCAAGTTAAAGATACCCCGTTTATTAAGGCAAAAATTAAAACAACAATCAAATTGATTAAAAGATTTATAACTGAGTTCATGGTAGAACTAGTTACAATAATTGTTTTAGGGATATTTACCTTCCTCAAAAGACCACCATAGGAAACGATGGATGTCATACCTAGCATGGTTGATTCAGCAAAAAAGTTCCACAAAACCATACCTAAAAGTAAGGCAACTGAGAAGTGGGGCATATCGCCACCAAATCTTAAAAATCGTACAAAGACAAAGTACATGATTGTAAAGAGCATCAATGGTTTAACAACTGACCAAAGGTACCCTAAAACAGATCCCTGATATCTTAATTTAAAATCTGTTGAAACTAATTCCTTTAAAAGAATTAGATTTTTATTTTTCTTCATTATTAGTTATTCCTCCGATTTATTACCGAAATTGGTAATAATTAAAGTACGAAAGACCAGGGTATGAAAGGCCCTGTTCTTTCTAAATTTATATTTTTTTAGGGCAGAAACCCGAGTTCTCAGATTTCCGGTATCAAGCTTTACAAAATTTTCGACCAGTTCTCGATTCTCGGAATCAAGATTTGGCAATTCCAAAAGCTTTTTGGCCTGGGCTTGGCTGGATTTAATCAACCACCAGTACTTAGCGACAAGTTTCCAAGGGCGAATCCAATTTTTCATCCTCTTTCTAAGAGTCCTAGCACCAAGTACATTGCTATCATGCTGGCGGTAAAGCTGGGTTGGAACATCAATATAGACAAGTTCTCCCGTACTGGCAGCTAGAAGGGCTAGATACCAGTCATGCATGATAATATCATCAGCTGAGGTCCAAAGTTCTGCTAAGGCATGATTAATCATACTAACCCCACCAGTTACTGTGTTTTCAGTAAGTTCTGCAACAAGACTGGTATTTGCATGATGACTTTGCGATCTAATCATACTTTCAGAAACTACCTTGAGGTCCTGGTCAACAACCTTAAGGTCTGTATAGTACATAACAGCCCTTGAATTATCATGATGGTCTGCCTCAGCTAAAGTTAAAGCCAATTTTTCAGGCAACCAAATATCATCCTGATCGCAGAAAAAGTAAAAATCAGCAGATTCACTTTTGACTAATTCAAAAATGGAAGCAATTGTACCTAAATTTTCTATTTGATTACTATCATTTATAAAAGATATTCGGTCATCTAAAGCTACAAATTCTCTAATGATATCAGGCGTTTTATCAGTTGAGCCGTCATCTCGAATGAGAAGATGCCAATCTGTAAAGGTCTGATTTTGAATACTTTTTATCTGATCAGCCAAAAACCGTGCCCCATTATAGGTAGGCATTAAGATATTAACCTTCATTTAAAAAGAGCTCCTCATACTTATTAACAATTCCCTGCCAGGTATAATTGTCACAAACAATTTTCCTGGACATTTGCCTATAGGGAATCCTTTCAGCTTCATCAAAAACATCAACCTTATTGATAAGGTCTGTCAGACTATCTTTTTGCCAGTAGCGGGCTGAGTCTAAGGTTACATTCCGGTTAAAATCAACGTCCAAAACTAGATTTAATTTGCTTGACCACATGGCTTCTAAAAGACTTGGATTGGTTCCGCCCACTTCGTGGCCATGAATATAGGCAAAGGCCCTTTCTCTGATTGCTTTTAAGGTATCCTTGTCATAGACAGTACCAACAAACTTAATTCGTGAATCTTTATCAAAACCTGTTGACTTAAGTAGGGTCTCATACAGGTCACCGTCGTCTTTATTGGTGACAATAACCAGATCTTTTTCTGTGGTAGAAGCCATAAATGACCGGATTACTGCCTCATAGTTGTTTTCTGGCACAAAGCGGCCGACAACTAGATAATAACCATCAGAAGCTATAGCTTGCTTTTCAAACCATGAAAGATCAGGATTTATCCCCATTTCAGTATCAGTCCCGTAGGCTAAAACTGTCGATTTAAAGGGCTTTTTATATTCAAGCTTTAAGTAGTCTTCAATTCCCTGGTTGTCAGCAATGATTAAATCCGTCTGCTCAACCATTTTACGCTCAGCATACTTCAGGTACTTGCGAACGGGATAGTTCCATTTGGAACGTCTCCACTCTAAGCCATCTGGATTTACGAAAACCAGGCCGCCTACCGCATGAATCTTTTTGACCATGGGTGTGATGAAAGCTCCAATGGTATTTCCCAGAATATAGAAAATGGGATTTTTAATCCCCTCTTTTCTAATAATTTCTAAAGAGTAGTTGATGGCATCAAGGTCATAAAAAATGACCCTTGCTCCACCAAGATTACGTGACTTAATGTTAAAAACATCAGCCCCCTTATAAGTATAATGGCTTTTGTTTTCCCTATCAGATAGATTAGCAACATGATATTTGATCTCTGCGCTCTTTTGGTTGCTTACAAGTTCATCAACAAAGGTTTCAAATCCACCGTATTTTGCGGGTAAACCGCGGGATCCGATGATAAAAACGTGTTGCATGTTGCACCTCTTCTATTATTTTTTAAGCATTTCCTTTAAGGCATCTTGCCAAGTTGGAATAACAAAACCTGTCGCCTTAGTTTTTTCAAGGCTCATAACAGAGTTTTTAGGACGTTTTGCCTTCTGAACAAACTTGCTGCTGTCAACTGGTAAAACTTCAACATCAGTATCTTTTAGGATTTCTTTGGCAAAACCATACCAGTTTGTTACACCTTCATTTGACAGGTGGTAGGTACCAAAGTCTTTTTGATTTTCTACTAAATAAACCATAAATTCAGCAAGAGTACGAGTCCAAGTTGGGCGACCAAACTGATCATCAACAACTGTTAGGGTATCGCGAGTTTCAGCAAGTTTTTGCATGGTGAAGACAAAGTTTGCTCCGTAGTTACCAAAGACCCAGCTAGTACGAATGATATAGTGGTGGGGTGCATACTTACGAACTGCTTCTTCACCTAAAAATTTAGTGCGTCCATACTCAGTTTGAGGACCTGTTGCGTCATCTTCCATCCACTCTTCACCGACTGGTTTTTCACCATTAAAGACATAGTCAGTTGAAATGTAAACTAGAGTTGTATCATATTTACCACAAGCTTTGGCAATGTTTTCAGTACCTGTAACGTTTACAGCGTAGTCTAATTCTTTTCCTTCATCTTCAGCCTTATCAACTGCAGTGTAGGCTGCACAGTGGTAAACGATGGTTGGTTTAATTTCAGCAAAAGCTTTTTCAACTGCCTCGGCATCTGTAATATCAAGTTGAGCAGCATCAGTTGCTACATAATCTTCATTGCGCTCGTCTAATAGGTGGCAAAGTTCTGTTCCAAGTTGGCCGTTTGCTCCAGTAACTAAAATCATTTTATCTCCATTCTTAATCATAATAACAAATCTCTAAGTTCTTTTATTCAGTTCAAATCTATTATTTAAGTATAAAACTGCCATAAGGGCTAGCAGTAATCCTGAAAAATAAGATGAATCTTCTTTCCAGTGTTTTGATCACCACTAACCCTATGAGGCTAAAATATTTTACTGATTGTTTTTGGCGTAGTTTGCTTCAACAGCATCCTTCTCAGCCTTCCACCAGTCTTCGTGGTCAGCATACCACTTGATAGTGTCTGCAATTCCCTCTTCAAAGTTAGTGAATTCTGGCTCCCAACCAAGTTCTTCACGAAGTTTTGTTGAATCAATTGCATAGCGAAGGTCGTGTCCAGCACGGTCTTGTACGCGGTCGTATGCGTCAGACTCTTGTCCCATTTCGCCTAGGATTAATTCAAGAACTTCCTTGTTGTTCTTCTCACCGTCAGCACCGATTAGGTAAGTTTCACCTTTAGCACCTTTAGTAAGGATAGCCCAAACTGCTGAACTGTGGTCGTTGGTGTGGATCCAGTCACGTACGTTTTTACCGTCACCGTAAAGTTTTGGTTTGATTCCGCTTAGGATGTTTGTAATCTGACGCGGGATGAATTTTTCGATGTGTTGGTATGGTCCGTAGTTGTTTGAACAATTTGAGATTGTTGCATTAAGACCAAATGAACGTACCCAAGCACGAACTAGAAGGTCAGAACCTGCTTTTGTTGATGAGTACGGGCTTGAAGGGTTGTAAGGAGTTTCTGCTGTGAATTTTTCTCCAACACCTTCACCGTGTCCTGGAAGGTCTTCGCGTAGTGGAAGGTCTCCGTATACTTCGTCAGTTGAAACATGGTGGAAACGGATGTTGTGTTTACGAGCCGCTTCGATTAGTGTGTATGTTCCAATGATGTTTGTATCTAGGAAAGGACGTGGGTCTTTTAGTGAGTTGTCGTTGTGGCTTTCAGCTGCATAGTGGACGATTGCGTCAGCATTTGCTGCAAGTTCATCAACAAGTTCAGCGTCAGCGATATCACCAACTACAAGTTCCACACGGTCACCTAGGATTTCTTCAAGGTTTGCGCGGTTACCAGCATAAGTTAACTTGTCAAGGACAGTAACATGTACATCTGGATGGTTGTTGTAAACATAGTGAACAAAATTGCTTCCGATGAATCCTGCTCCACCGGTTACGATAATATTTTTATATTCAGTCATTGTATTCCCTTTTTTCATTTCCTTACTAGAACTGTTTATTTAGTCTAAAATCTTGTATTCTCGAGTAAACTTTTGGGCTGGGACGGCCTTTAGGTATTTACCATTAAAGACCATGATGTCGCCTACTGGTACTGTCATCTTGAGAAGGCCACCGGCGTTTTTAATAGCCAGCGACTTTTCTCCGTTCCACTTAAAGCTACCTTCAGCAAAGAATTTTTCAGCCCAAGCAGGCTGCTGGCTGTACTTTTGGACAGTCCAGGACTCAAGTTTTCTCTTGGTTTTAAGATGGAGAACCTTCATTAGAGGTCAGAAGCCTTTAGAGGTTTTACATCTTTTAATAGTGGGTGGTTTTCGTCAGCTTCAGATACTTCAGCCTCAGCCAGGTTTTCCCACTTGATGCCAAGTGTTTCATCCGCATAGTTAACAAAGGCATATTTTGGTTTTAATTCAAGTGCCCAGTAGTCATTAACCAAGTAGCTGTAGGCAACCTTGTTAGATAAAACCTGGAAACCATTTGCCACACCACGGGGAACAAAGATTCCCTTACTAGCATCAATTACAGTCTGATAGACATTTCCGAAAGTTTCCCCCTCGCGAAGATCTACCCATGAACCAAGAACACGTCCGTCATCAGCAACTGAGATGTACTTGTCCCAAGGCTCAGCATGAAGTCCACGAAGAACATTTTTTCTTGAGAAACTTACATTGTTTTGTAGTTTTCCTTGAGCAAAGAAGCTTTCAGGAAATCCTAAAGGAAGCATTTTTTCCTTTTGGAAGTTTTCCTTAAACCATCCGCGATTGTCCCCAAAAACTGGAATATCGAATTCTAGCATTCCTGGGATTCCAGGAATTTCTCTTGCAGCTAAGGCTTTATTAAAGAATTGTTCAGTCATCTTATTCCTCAATTAAACGGAGTAGGTATTGTCCGTATTCATTTTTCTTAAGTGGTTGAGCAAGTTCACGAACCTGTTCTTTAGTAATATAACCCATGCGGTAGGCAATTTCTTCAAGATTTGCTACTTGCAAGTTTTGCATACGTTGAACAGTTTCAATGTATTGAGCTGCTTCAAGTAGGCTTTCGTGTGTACCTGTATCAAGCCAAGCAAATCCACGGCCCATAAGCTCAACATCAAGGGTTCCACGGTCAAGATAAACTGCATTTACGTCGGTAATTTCAAGTTCACCGCGCGCGCTTGGTTTGATATTTTTAGCAATTTCTACAACATCGTTATCGTAGAAGTAAAGACCTGTGATTGCATAGTTTGATTTTGGATGTTCAGGTTTTTCTTCAACAGAAATAGCCTTCATATTTTCATCAAAATCAACGACACCAAAACGTTCTGGATCTTTTACTTGATAACCAAAGACAGTTGCACCTTTTTCTTTTGAAGCTGCTTTTTGAAGCATCTTAGAAAGGCCTGGCCCGTGGTAGATATTATCCCCAAGAACTAGCGCCACTGAATCATCTCCAATAAACTCTTCACCAATGATAAAAGCTTGAGCCAGTCCATCTGGGCTTGGTTGCTCAGCATAGCTTAGGTTGATACCAAGTTCACTTCCGTCTCCAAGAAGCTCTTCAAAGCGTGGAAGGTCTTGTGGAGTAGAGATGATAAGAATGTCTTTAATCCCAGCTAACATTAGAGTTGATAGTGGATAGTAAATCATTGGCTTGTCATAGATTGGCATAAGCTGTTTGCTTGCTGCGCGAGTTAATGGATATAAACGTGTGCCAGATCCTCCGGCTAGGATAATACCTTTCATATTTACCTCTTTTTCAAAATTTGTACCACTAGATTATATCATAATTATCTTTTTTCAGCGAATTTCGTTAAAAATTTACTTTATTTTTAATAAAAATTGTTTAATTTAATACTTATTTTTTAAAATTAAAGTTAGTCATCACTGTAATCAGAAGAGCTCTCTTCCGCCTCTTTTTTTAGTAACGAAACTTCCTGAATTAAAACTTTGATTTGATTGTCCTTTTTGGTATCACTACTTGTTTTCATGAGTTCAAGCACGAAAACAAAAACAAGACCGACAAAAAGAATAAAGTTGATGGTTAATCCAAAGCCTAATTCATGGGCTAATTTTTCAATTATTCCTGGAAAAGCTGCTAAAAATAAGATTCCAATACCAACAATCATCCAGGGAGCTGACCTTCTTAGCGAAAAAGCACTCCTATTAATCATTCGAACTATATAGACAAATAGTCCTAAGGCTAAAACTAGCATCTCAATTCTAAGTAATATAGACATTAGTCAACCTCCTTCATAAGTCCTGCGATAAAGATGGAGGTTAAAACGTCCATCATATAAGTAACAGATTTTAAAGCACTAATACTTGATTCCCCTTCGGCTCTCTCAAACATATGAGCAGGTACTTCTAAAATGCGGTTACCATGTTTGATAGCTCGGACAATGGTCTCAGGTTCCGGATAGGCAACCGGATAATTTTCTGAAAAATATTTAATTAATCTTCTATTTGCTGCCCTATAACCACTGGTTGTATCATAAATCTTTTTCCCGGTCACAAGTTTAATAGCTTGAGATATTAAATTAATACCCATTCTCCTAGCGGCTGTTGATTTAAAATTATCTTGATCTTCTTTAACAAAGCGAGAACCAATGACGAAATCAGCTTGATTCTCTAAGATTGGAACAACAATATTTTCAATACTTGCAATATCATGTTGTCCGTCTCCATCAAACTGAACAGCTACGTCATAATCATTTCTAAAGGCATAAAGATAGCCCGTTTGAACGGCACCACCAATTCCTAAATTTTGAATTAGGTTAACATGATTCAGTTTATATTCTTCCAATACTTGCTTGGTATTATCTTTTGATCCATCATTTATAACGACATAATCAAGAATAAAATTAAGATCTTTAGCTTTTTCTTTTTTAAAATCTTCAACCATTTTCACAGTATTTACAATACTTTTTTCTTCATTGTAGGCTGGAATTATTAAAATGACCTTCTTCATTGTACTCCTTAAAACAATTAATTATTCTATACATATCCATATCTAGATATAAGCTTCTTGCATTATATCATATCATCTAAGTTTCTGCGACCCGCTTTAAATTACTAGCTAAAACGATAAAAAGAAGGTAAACAACTTACCTTCTTTTTATCATTATTTCTGCGCACTAAGAGCCGTCATTATCTGAGTTCTGATATCTTCTACTCCCTCTGGACTTGCTGGTAGAAAGACTGTTGAATTTCCTTTTTCAGCAAACTGGTTAAGAGTATCTAAATATTGGTTGGTCAGTAAAATTGACATGATTTGCTCTTCATTGATATTTACATTTGCTTCCTTCATCTCAAGAATAGATGCTGCAAGACCGTCAACAATAGCACGCCTTTGCTCAGCAATCCCTACCCCGTGAAGCCTGTCTTTTTCAGCTTCAGCTTCAGCTGCTGTAACTACCTTAATTTTGTCTGCATGGGCAAGTTCTTGAGCGGCAACCCGTTTTCTTTGAGCGGCATTGATTTCATTCATGGCAAGTTTAACCTCAGCATCTGGTTCAACCTTGGTAATTAGCGTTTTAACTATCACATAACCATAAGTTGCCATTTCTTCAGTCACCTGGTGTTGAACCTCTAAGGCAATTTCGTCTTTTTTCTCAAAAAGCTCATCAAGGGTTAATCTTGGTACACTTGATCTCAAGGCGTCCTCAATGTAAGACCTGATTTGCTCAACTGGATTCATAAGCTTGTAGTAGGCATCAGTTATATTCTGCTCACTTACCCGGTACTGGGTAGCCACATTCATCTGTACAAAAACATTATCACGGGTCTTTGTTTCAACTGTCATGTCACTTTGAATTAAACGCAGTTGAATTCTTGCAGCAATTCGGTCAATTCCAAAGGGAAGTCTTAGGTGAATACCTGAAGTTGACACCTTTTGAAATTTACCAAAGCGTTCAATAATTGCAACTGTTTCTTGTTTAACTACATAAAATAAACTTCCTGCCGCAGCTAGGAAAAATACTACCAAAACACCAACTATAACTAATAAAACTATCATTTGATCTCCTATAACTAACTTAAGACTTTAAAAAGACCTTAAGTTTATCCCCATCTAACAGTAAAGTTTTCTCACAGCCAATTCCCAAAAGTTGGCTTAAGTCCTTCAACTCCTCAAATTTTGTTGATTCAACCGTTACATATGACTTATGGTAGAAAATTTTAGAGTTGGGAAAATCTTTTAAATTCTTTTCATTGATAACTTCTTCTGAAAAACCATCTACCGCTTGAAGTTTAATCATGCTCTCTTCTAGCTTCCAGGAAACTCCGTAGCCTGGAAAAAGATTTACAAGCTGTAAGAAAATAGCATCCTCCGCCTTAGAGCCCTTATCTTCTGGAAATACAAGGGCATCACCCTTGTCATTTGTAAAAACAAAACCATAAGAAAAATTTTGGAGGTTTAGCCTAATAAAACGATAAGAGGGATGGTTTACAGATCCTTCCCCAGTAAAATCAGGCTCAACATTAAAGTTATTTAAGGCCTTGCTTAAATCCAAGAAATAATCGAGGGCAGCTTGAGGGTCCTTTTTCTGGTAAAGCTCTGAAAAATAAGCATTAACAACACTGGCTGGTGGTGTCACAAGAGCTAACTTTTCATTGTCACTGGTTAACAGGCTTAGCCTATTAGCCAGGAGGGGTTTGTCCATTTCCATGTAACCGCCGTACTTAAGAGCAAGGTCGGTCCACTTAGATAAACTCATAGTTTTGTATTCTCCATTCTTGATTTTTAGCAATTGATCCGCGGATTTCATAGCTATCTTCTAACTCTTTCATATCGTCAATCAAAGCAACTTTCCCAAGATCTGCTAGCTTATAAGCTTCCGCATAAGGTACCTTAATGGCAAATTTTTCAAAAATTTCTTCGATTCTCTCAACAATCTTATCCTTAAGTTTTTTTACATCATCCTTGTTTTTAGCTGAAATTAAAATATTTGGATAAGCATCAGGGGTAAAATCACCCTTGATTAAATCAGCCTTATTGTAGACATTTAAGACTGGGATATCAGAAATTTTCAAGTCAGCCATTATTTTTTTAACAGTATCCTCATGAATCTGATGGTCAGGATTACTTGCATCAATAACATGAATTAGTAGATCCACATCAGAACTTTCCTCAAGGGTTGACTTGAAGGCATTAACCAATTCAGTTGGAAGATCTTGGATAAATCCTACAGTATCGGTTAAGGTAGCAATAAAATCATCCTTTAAGCTGAAATCTTTCGTTGTGGCGTCAAGAGTTGCAAAAAGCTCATCTTTCTCATATTGAATTTTATCAGTCAAAACATTAAAAATAGTTGATTTACCAGCGTTCGTATAACCAATTAATCCAATCCTAAAAATTCCTGATTTTTGGCGTTTTTGACGCATATTTAGACGGGTTTTTTCAGCCTTTTTCAATGATTTTTCAATATTTTCAATTCTAGTCCTAATATAGCGGCGGTCCATCTCAAGCTGACTTTCCCCTGGACCCTTACTACCAATACCACCTGCTTGACGGCTAAGAGCAATTCCTTTTCCAACAAGCCTTGGAAGCATATATTTTAACTGGGCAAGTTCAACCTGTAACATTCCCTCATAACTTTTAGCACGAGAGGCAAAAATATCCAAGATTAGCTGCATCCTATCGATTACCTTGACTCCTAGTAGCTCCTCAAGGTTCATGTTTTGTCTTGGGCTTAGACGGTCATTAAAGATTACAGTATCAATTTCATCTGCGTCGATATTTTCTTTAATTTCTTCAAGCTTCCCTTTCCCAACCAGGTATTTTCCATCAACTCGGTCACGCTTTTGAATAAATTCACTAATAACCTCGCCACCCGCTGTTGTAACTAAGCTTGCAAGTTCTTCCATAGATACTGAAAAAGTCTTGTAGTTCTCCTCAGTTTCAACTCCAACAATGGCAACTCGTTCTTTTCTTTCTTCAGTTTCAATCATGATTATCCTCCTCATGTAAGAATACCTCAACATCCCTTAAAACAGCTGTAGGATAGTCTTCTGACAGTACGTCATAAAAATCAACCTTCATGCGATTTTTAAACCAGGTCAGCTGTCTTTTGGCATAATGTCTGGTATTTTTCTTCACTGTTTCAACTGCACTTGCAAGGTCTACTTCTCCTCTAAAATAAGGGAAAAATTCCTTGTAGCCAATGGCTCTTGTTGCTTGAACTTGTGGAAATTGCTTAAAAAGGAGGTCTGCTTCATCTAAAATCCCTGCATCAACCATTAAATCAACCCTTTGGTTTATGCGGTCATAAAGAAGGGGACGTTCCATATTTAAACCTATAATCAAACTGTCATAGGAGAGAGGATTATTTTTAAGATTACTAGCTAGTTCATGCTTTTCAATCTCCCTAATAATCCTTCTTCTATTTGGTTCTTCAAGGCTCAAACCTGATTTTTTAAAAATTTCTTCAAGCTCTTGGTCATCCAACTGTTCAAGTTCATCGCGCCTTGCCCTCATCATATCATGATTATCAGATCCACCCAAATGATAACCTTCTAAAAGGGCCTGTAAATAAAGACCAGTTCCCCCAACAATTATGGGAAGCTTTCCTCTGGAACTTATCTCATCAATTAACTTTCGTGCCTGACTTGTAAAATCGTGGGCAGAAAAATTTTCATCAATTTTTTTTACATCAATCAAATGGTGGGGGGCTTGGGCCTGCTCCTCTTTACTAGCCTTTGCCGTACCAATATCGAGCCCCTTATAAACTTGCTGGGAATCTCCATTTATAATTTCCCCATCAAAGGCCTGGGCCAATTTTATCCCAAGAGCTGTTTTTCCCACAGCTGTAGGACCTGCAATAATTATAATTTTGTTTTTCATTTGATATTTTTCCATTTTTTTAAGATAATATAACTATAACATATATCGGAGGTATTCAAAATGAATAAATTTGTCAAGGGTGTTCTTGCAGGTGTAACCTCAACAGTAGCAGTTTCAGTAGCTGGAGCTCTTGCTGCCAAAAAGAAATTTATTGACCCAGAACTTGAAAAAGAAGAGTTCATCAATGAAAATCGTAAAAAAGCAGCCCGCAGACGTATTTCCCGCTAAACTTTAGGATTTTATCCTCAGTATCAATAAATTAATAAGGACTTATCCTCCCAAACCCCGAGGCTGAGTTCTTTTTTTATCAAAAAAACCTCTAGATTAAATTCTAGAGGTTTTATAATTTACTAATCCCTTAATTCATCTTCTAAGCGATTAATTTTTTCACGGCCTTCTTCCTTGATTTCGAAGGCTTTTTCCTTAACCTGATCTTCAACTTCAAGAGCTTTTTCCTTAAGTCGGTCCTTAACTTCTTGACCTTCTTCCTTCTTGTCATCAACAAATTTTTCAAGCTCTAATTCGAAATCAAGACCTTCTTCCTTAAGATTCTCGATAATCTCTGCGTCAGTATATTCAACATCATCCTTAATTTTTCTGAATTCATCAATGGCCTCAGCCTTTTTTTCATTCAAAAATTGGACAGCAGAATCAACTGAAATATCCCCGTTATCAAGGGCTTCACGAAGTTCAATGTATTTATCTTCAGCGAAATCACGGGCCACGTAAGCCTTATCAATCACTACTTCTTTTAATTCTTTAAGTTTTCCCTGAGGGTCTTCCTTGTATTCATTGAACTCTTCACGTAAATCTTCTCTTAGCTCTTCACCTTTTTTAGTAGCAGTAAGATAAGCCCCAACTGCACCAAGAGCAGCTCCAAATAAAGCACCTGTTAAAAATCCTGATTTTTTTGCCATCTACTTTTCCTCTTTCTTCCTTCTAGAACTAGAAACTTTCTTTTTACCCTTTAAAAGTTTGCTTGCAGCTCGGCCAACTGTAACAATTGTACTAGCCTTTCCAACAGTTGCAGCATTGGAATTAAAGCGTGATACAAAGTCTTGACCCTTCTCATTTATATCTGAAACGCTAACAGACAAGTCTGCTACGGTATGGAACAAGGGATCAACTGTATCCATCTTCTCATTAACATTATCCATAAGAAGATTGGTCTTTGACAGAAGTTGATCCGTCTGGCCCATCAGTATATCAGCGTCACTTGTCAGCAGGTTAACAGCTCCTGTAACCTCATCTGCCATTTTCGATAATTTTTTAATAAAATCGATTAAAAATACTATTAGAACAACGACAAAAGCAACTAAAATAAGGACTGCACCTACAATAATCCATAAGGCAATATTTTCCACATAAGCCTCCCATCTAAGCCTTGACAGCTAAATCTATTGGTAACATTATAGCAAATTTAAACTAGCCTTGATAATATTTACTCTTCTTTTTCCCCTGATAAACCATTATAGAAAGTCCAGCTAAGAAAATTAGGATTGAAACCAGCTGAGAAACCCTAAGGCCACCAATCATTAAACTATCAGTTCTCATACCTTCGATAAAGAAGCGACCAAAACCATACCAAATTAAATAAAAGGCAAATACCTGACCTCGTCTTAGGAAATTCTTTTTAGTCCTCAGAAGAAGGATTAAAATAAACCCAAGGAGATTCCAAACACTTTCATACAGAAATGTTGGCACCCTATAAGAACCATCAATAAACATTTGATCCTGGATGAATTTAGGGAGGTAATCAAGCTTTGATACTGCTCGTCCGTAAGCCTCCTGGTTGACGAAATTTCCCCAACGGCCAATGGCCTGAGCAATGAAAAGGCTAGGACTAATTACATCAAGAAAGTCTAGCGTATTAATCATCTTGTAGTAGCAGTAGACAACTAAAACTAGAAGCCCTGTTAGTAACCCACCATAAATGGCAATCCCACCATTCCAAATGGCAATGATTTCTGACAGATGATCCTTGTAGTAGGACCATTCAAAGACCACATAGTAAATTCTTGCCCCAATTATTGATAAGGGGAAGGCCAGTAAAATAAAATCTAAGATGTCATCTGCCTTAATCCTTTTTTTAGGAGCCTCCTTCATGGCTAAAATAACCCCTAAAACTACCCCTAAGGTTATAAATAAGGCATACCAGTGAATCTGTAAGGGACCTAATTTAAAGGCTATGGGATTAATTGATAAGAGCATAAATCCCCCTAACTATTTTTCTCAATAAGGTTAGTCAAACGGTCTTCAAATACCTTAGTTGCGTCATAACCCATATTTTTAGCATGGAAATTCATGACAGCTGCCTCAATAATGACTGAGATATTTCGACCAGTTTTAACCGGTATACTAATTTGCGGAATTTTAACATCTGCAAGTTCCAGGGTACCTGTCCCGTTTCCCAGACGGTCATATTCATCATCATTTGCATAAGGAACTAAATTTACAGCCAGATTTATTTCACTTGAATCCCTAACTGATCCTGCACCAAAGAGGGTCATTATATCCATGATTCCAACACCACGAATTTCAATTAAATGACGCAAAATTTCAGCAGCTTCTCCCATAAGAGTAAATTCACTTTTTCGGTAAACGTCAACTCGGTCATCTGCGATTAAAGAGTGACCTCTTTTGATTAACTCAAGACCAGTTTCACTTTTGCCAATTCCACTTGCACCCTGAATCAGAACACCTGTTCCAAAAATATCCATTAGGACCCCGTGGACAGTGAATCTTTCAGCAAGTTTCTCATAAAGATAGGTGGTAATAGCAGCTGACAGACGGCTGGTTACATCCTTTGATTGAAGGAGGGCAACATCTTGTGCTTCAGCAACCTTAACCATCTCCTCTGGAATCTCAAGGTCTCTTGCAACAATTACTGCTGGTGTTTCAGGGGTAAAGATTTTCTTTAGAAGTTCATAAAGGTTCTCCCCAGTGTGCTCCTGCATGTAACTCCACTCCTTACGTCCAATAACTTGAACCCGTTCAGGGGTGTAGTAGTCAAAATAACCTGACATTTCAAGACCGGGCCTTTCAATATCATCTGTTGTAATCTCCCTTTCCAGGGCTTCTTTACTTGCATAAACGACATCAAGTTTAATCTTATCAATTAAATTTTGCACAGTAACACTCATATCAACTTCTCCTTTTTCTATGACTCCTATTATAGCATACTAGCTTACATCTTTAATTTATAAGCTGGCAAACAAAAAAAGGGGATATCCCCTTTTTTAGACAAATCTAGTAATTTCTTCAGCGGCAACCCTTGAAGTTTTCTTACCTTCTTCATCAGCAATACCCACTGTTATGATAATGGCAGGTCTTGTGTCGCTTGCTGGTGAAAATTCATCATGAACCTCACTTGCTACAAAGCCACCGATAACATTAGTATCATAACCATAGTGACGGGCAACATTTAAAAAGTTGGCTGTAATAATTCCTGCATCAAAGGTCGCAAGTTCACGCTTTATCTCATCAGATAACATCTTATAGTTCTTGTGGAAGTATTCAATGCGTTCTGATTTCTTCTCTTCAGGAACATGTCCTTTTAGATACTCTGCATGAACAACCTTCTCTGCGTTATTTTCAAGTTGGAATCTAGAGAATATAATAAGGGCAAAACTTGAGGTTTTAACTTGCTCTGTATTGCTGTAAACCATTTGAGTTAACTTTTCTTTTGCTTGGGGACTTTCAACAACCACGAATTCCCAAGGTTGAATGTTCCTACTGCTAGGAGATTTGACTGCTAAATTAAGCATTTCAAGAATATCATCCTGAGCAATTTTCACGTCCTTATATTTTCTAATCGAACGACGGTTAGTTAAAATATCTAAAAAATCATTATTATTCATATCTTCCTCCTCTTTCATTATAACCTAGCTGGATTTTTTTTGTAATTTTAAGGCTCAAATATTTTAAGACTTGTCTACCTAAACAAAAAACTAGCCGCAGCTAGTTCTTTAAAGGCTTAGAAATCAGCCCAGTCATCATCGTCGTCATGGACTACCTCAGCATCTTTTCTTTTGCGAGAGCCATCTGTTGACTTTGATCTATCCTTGTAATAATAGTTCCCTTCAAAGCCATTATAGCTTCTGTAGTTTGAGTTTGAATCCTTAGGAATTATTATGGAAAGGAGAATATAAAGTGTTATTCCTGGAAAGCCAGAAGAAACTACTGACAAGGCAACATAGGCAATCCTAACCCAAGTTGAATCAAGTCCGAAATATTCTGATATCCCACCTAAGACACCTGACCAAACTCTATCAGTTGAAGATTTTGTCAGTCTTTTCTTTGGCATAATTTTCCTCTTTTCTTACATTGCTAAAATTATTATCTCATTTTTTTTCATCTAAGTCAGCATCTTTGAGCCAAATATTACCCATCCTAGATTCAATTTCAAAGGTAATAACATCATGACCTGTTCTGACTAAGGCCACACCGCTTTTCCCAATATCTAATGGATTATCTAATTCCAGGCGGGTTTTATATTTCCCAAATGATGTCTTAGCAAGTCCTGTAAATCCTGCTGAAGATGGAATTGACATCTTGATGTCACCATTGATATTTTTAATATTTATTTTTTTAGCCTTAAGGCTTGGAGCAAGGCGAATGGCCCCGTTGATTGATGAAAGTTCACTAGTTTCAAAGTCAGAGTTTACAGTCAAATCACCGTTAATTGTCTTAACGTTTAAGTCGGTGTAAGAACCACCAGAAACCTTCAAATCACCATTTTTTGTTGAAAGTTCAGTAATTGTTGAACTTAAACCATTAAGCTCCAAATCACCACTTATATTGGTGATGCGGATGTAGTCAGCAATGGTTGAGCTGACACTCACGTCCCCACTTGCCAGTCTAACAATTAAAGAGTCATATCTTTTGGCTGGAAGGCTTACTACCATGTCAGCTGACACACGCTTACTTGCAACATTGATGGTAAGAATGCCTCCAGCATCACTAATAAGGAGATTTTTAGCAAGAAAATCTTCTAAATCCTCGTTACCATAAACCTCAAGGTCAAAATCAATCTTGACCTTATCGTCATCTGACTTGATTACTTCAATATCTCCTGCTTGAGAGATGATATTTAAGGCACGAATATCTCCGTCAATAATCCTTGAATCTTGCTTCTTACTAGTTTTAACCTTGAATTTACCAGAATCCCATTCAAAGTTTTCATCGACCTTTGTTTTCATGTTATCAAAGACATCACTGCCCCAACCTAAAAGGCTTTTAAAGGCTTCTCCAATGCTGTCTGAAAGGTCAGTTGCATTAAATTTATCTTGTTCCTTATCCTTGTTCTCACTTTCTTTTTCCTGCTTGGCTGAATCATCCTCCCCGAATTCTTCAACTACTTCCTCAGTATCAAAGAAAGTTTTGGGATCAAAACCTGCAAAAATATCACTTAGGCTATCAAGACCCTTATCAGCATCTATATTATTTGTTTCATTATTTTTATTGTCAATGTTTTCAAGTAGTTCAATTGCTTCTTCATTGGAGATTACTCCATGACGCATTAAATCTAAAATTCTTTCTTTTTTATTCATGTTCAATTCCTCCTGCTATGTTTACATTATGTCAGATTTTCACCAAAAAAAATCAGTCCGCAGACTGAATTTAATTTTTGCTTATTTTTACAGATTATTTTTTGAAGATTTATTGCTCAATCTTGAAAAAATAAAACTCGTAAGTACATTCAAGCATATAAAGATAATAAGACTAACACTTATATTAAGCAATAAGTTTTTAGGCATATCAATAACATATCTAGTCAATAGAACGAATAAAGTAAGATCAACTACAAAAGGCCAATTATACTTCTTCAAGAAATTTTTCAAAATACCCAACCTCCCGTAAAAACTTACCGCAATTATATAATCATTATGGAAAACCAGTCAACCTATTGATTTTAATTTTTATAAATTATTTTGACCAGTCGAATAATTTATTTCAACCCCTGGTTGGACATTGAAAACATAAATATTCAAATCATATGATTTTCCGTCATCTTCGATGCTTTTTGCCATCATATGAACTCCTCTAGGTAAAAGTTCATTATCCTTATAGATTGGAGTAACCTGGTATCTAATATGGACATTTTGATAATACAAGGAATTTGAAATTTTTGATTCATAGTTACTCATCCCAGGACTATTAAAGGCACGTGTTCCCGTTACAAGATTTTCAAGACTACCTGCATCACCACAAAGCATCCAGGCTATTAAATGACTTCTGTTATAAACCATTTGATTTTGACCATCAAAATCAATCTTTTTATTGTTTGATTTTCCATTATACTTCCAACCTGCCGGATCATTACCTTGAGGAATCCCTGGGCGCTTTATACCCTTAACCTCAAGATACTTACTCCTACTAAGACGCGCGTTGGCCTGACCTGCTCTGGTCAAACCATCACGCTTGGAAAACTTAACCCAAAAGTCCTGACTGGCATCTTCCTGCATTTCTTCACTGGTAAAGGTTGACTTGTTATTATTTATGGCTACTGCAATATTTTGAACAGTCCCGTCCCAACTCAAATTTAGAAAATCAGAAGAATTTTCTGAAATGATTTCAGAAGTAGAAGAGCTACTTCCACTAGTCTGACTGCTTTCCTTTACTGAACTTTGAACCTGAGAACTTGCCGGTATATCATTTTTTACCTGGTTGGGTTCTGACCTTTCCAGGTAGAAAAGAAAACCTGCAATTATTAGGGCCAAAATAAAACCTAAAATCGGATATTTTTTGCTGACTTTTCTGACAGCCTGATTCCCTAGCTTCTCCAAGGGAGATTTTTTACTCATCTTCTACCTCCTGCAATTTTCCCTGACAATGTCCACAGACATATTTACTGGTATCAACCTTCCTTTGACGACGGTATCTTTTTTGACAGTCCTTACACCTATAAAAGTGATAGCTTTTGCCAGTAGAAAGCCGTGGTGTAAACCTTAATCCATCAACTTCCTTCAATAATTCCTTAAAATCAGAATCCCTATGCCGGTACCCCTTACCTGCTAGAAATAAATGATAGTGGGCCAACTCATGGCGAACTATTTTTCTAAAAGTCGAAAGGTCTAGGGCCTCATAAATTTTCGGATTAAAATCAAGGTGGCAATCGCTGGTAAAAAAGCGTCCTCCAGTTGTTTTCAAGCGGTTATTCCATCTCACTTGATGACAAAAGTCCCTGTTAAAATCTTCCAGGGAAACTTTTTTTACATATGAATCGAGGTCAAAATCCGCAATTCTAACTTTACTCATCTCCTGAAAAGTCCTGAGACTAGTCTCTTGGATTCAAAAGGCTAAGGTTGACTTTGTGGCGATCAAGATCAATCTTATCAACCCAAACAGTCACGATTTCACCTACGGCCACAGCTTCAGATGGGTGTTTGATATAGGCCTTACTGATTTTTGAGATGTGGATAAGGCCGTCTTCCTTGATACCAATATCAACAAAGGCTCCAAAGTCGACAACATTACGGACAACTCCTTCAAGTTTTTGGCCGATGGCCAGGTCTTCAATTGATAGGATGTCTTGTCTTAGACTTGGGGCATCAAAGTTATCACGCAGATCACGTCCTGGTTTAATCAGATCAGCCACAATGTCTTTTAGGGTTTCATGGCCCACTTCAAGCTTATCTGCCATGTCCTTAATATTTAGCTTGGCAAGTTTGCTACGTGCCTCCTCATTAAGATCAGTGATTTCAAGGGCTGAAAGTAGCGCTTTTACTACTGGATACGATTCCGGATGAACTCCTGTGTTATCAAGAACATTTTCAGCCTCAGGGATTCTTAGGAAGCCTGCAGCCTGCTCAAAAGCTTTGGCTCCAAGTCTTGGTACTTTTTTAATTTCAGTACGACTGGTGATTACCCCATTTTCCTCACGGTATTTAACAATATTTTCAGCAATCGACTTGTTTAAACCTGATACATGGCTTAAAAGAGCGGCACTGGCTGTGTTGACGTTGACTCCCACCTGGTTAACCACAGTGTCGACAACGAAGTCCAGGTTTTCAGACAGCTTCTTGTCGCTAACGTCATGCTGGTACTGGCCGACTCCAATTGATTGCGGGTCAATTTTAACAAGCTCAGCAAGTGGATCTTGAAGACGGCGGGCAATAGAGATGGCTGAACGTTTTTCAACAGTAAGTTCAGGGAACTCACGGCGGGCAAGCTCACTTGCTGAATAGATTGAGGCACCTGACTCATTTACAATCACATAATAGGCATTAAGTTTTTCACGCTTAATAACCTCTGCCACAAAGGCTTCAGACTCACGTGAGGCTGTTCCGTTACCAATGGCAATCATTTCAACCCCGTACTTGTTGACAAGGTCAGCAAGCTCTTTTTTAGCAGCTTCAATTTCAGCAGCCTTTGCTGGCTTAACCGGATAGATGACCTTGGTTTCAAGGAGTTTTCCAGTTGCGTCAACGACAGCAAGTTTGGCTCCAGTTCTAAAGGCTGGGTCAAACCCAAGGACTACTTTACCCTTAAGAGGAGCTACTAGAAGAAGGTTACGGAGATTTTCTGAGAAGAGTTCAATGGCTGAGTCTTCGGCGGCCTCAGTCATCTCGTTTCTAAGCTGTCTTTCCATGGCTGGAACGATTTTCTTTTTAATGCTGTCTTTAATGGCAAGATTTAAGTATTTGTTACCACGCGCATTAAAACGAGTTTCAAAAAAGCGTTCAATCTTGTCAGAATTATTAGCGAACTTAACAGACAAAATTCCTAATTTTTCCCCGCGGTTTAGGGCAAGAACCCTATAATTAGGCAATTTTGAGATGGCATTGTCAAAGTCATAGTACATGAGAAATACTTTTTTCTCATCTAGGATTTCGTCTTTAACCTTGCTAATTAAATGGCTGTTGTTGCGGATTTCAGACAGAGTCCAATTACGAAGTTTGACGTCTTCACTAATGGCTTCGCTCAAAATGGCCACAGCTCCTTCAAGGGCAGCTTTTGAGGTCTTTACCTTATCATTTATAAAGTTTTCAGCCTGCTCTTCAATGTCAGAAACATTTTGCATGATCAATTTAGCCAGTGGGAAGAGGCCGTTTTCGCGGGCGATAGTCGCCTTGGTGCGGCGTTTTTCCTTGTAGGGAAGATAAAGGTCTTCTACTTCTTGCACCCTTTCGGCAGCTTCAATTTGCGTGCGCAGAACGTCAGTTAATTTACCCTGTTTTTCAATTATAGAAAGAACAGCCTTCTTGCGGTCCATAAGGCGCTCAAGTTGAGCATGGGTATCAATAATTTTTTTAATTTCAACCTCATCAAGACCGCCTGTCATCTCCTTACGGTAGCGGGCAATAAAGGGAATGGTATTGCCTTCTTTGGTAAGTTCTAAAACAGTTTCAACCTGATTTGGTGTTAAAGTAATAGCATTTGCAATTTTTTCAATATTTTTTTCCATAGCAATTTATTTTAACATATTTTATAAGTTAGTGATAAAATAGGGATAGTAAATAAATTTAAATGGAGGAAATTATGGCACTAACATATAAAAAACGAGATGATCTTGATAAGGTTTTAAGCGAGTTCGCAAGTTTTCCTGATGATCTTTTAAATCCTAAAGATAAAGATACTGCAGATAAAAAAGAAGATTCAAAAACTGATAAAAAGAAGGAGGGTGAAAAGACTAAATAATGTTTAGCAACCTACCTTACGGGGTGCTTCAATGTGCGACAATTTTTATGTCCATAGTAATTGAGGCACTTCCTTTTGTTTTAATGGGCTCTATCATCTCAGGTTTTCTTGAGGTTTTCCTTACAGCTGATTTAATCAAAAAATTATTACCTTCAAATAAAATTCTCAGAGTTTTATTTGGTATCTTCTTTGGCTTCTTCTTTCCCTCATGTGAATGTGGAATTGTCCCTGTGATTAGTAGGCTTATGAACAAGGGAGTTCCTTCTTATACAGCCCTACCTTTCATGGTCGCAGCTCCTGTAATCAATCCTATTGTAATCTTTGCAGGCTATATTGCCTTTGGTAACTCAACCCACTTGGTTCTTCTTCGGACCCTTGGAATAATTCTTGTGGCCTTTCTTCTTGGGTTGTTTCTCATTTATGTCTACCAAAAATCACCCCTCAAGGAAAAAGACATAGAATCAGATGATTATACCCATGACCACAACCATAGTCATGATTTAAAAAACATTAAAGGTAGCCACAAAATTTGGTTGGCTTTAAACCACTCAATCGATGAATTTTTTGATACAGGAAAATATTTAATAATTGGAGCCAGCCTGGCAAGTTTCTTACAGATTTACCTGCCAACAACCTTTATTACAAGCCTCAACCATAATAAACTTTTAGGCATCCTTGTAATGATGCTTCTAGCCCTGATTATGTCCCTTTGTTCAGAGGCAGATGCTTTTGTAGGGGCAAGTTTCTTAGGACTTTTTGGACCAGCTCCAGTTCTTGCCTTCCTCCTTCTTGGACCGGTCGTTGACATTAAAAATCTACTTATGATGTCTCGCTACTTTAAACCAGCCTTCATCGCTCAATTCATCGCACTTGTTTCGCTCACAATCATAATCTTTACGGAGTTCTTTGTATGATTCGATTTTTAATATTATCTGGCTATTTTGAACTAATGATGTATCTAATGGCTAGTGGAAAACTCAACCAGTACATAAATGTTCACTATAGTTATTTGGCTGAAATAAGTATGGTTCTAGCCCTCTTTTTATCAGTTGTTCAGCTAATTAATTGGGTTAAAGCCAGCAAGCAAAAGCATAGAAATTCACCAAAAATGATCCTAAAAAATTCTATGTCTTATTTACTTTTAGCCCTTCCGCTCTTTGTCTGCCTTTTCCTACCTTACGAATCACTTGATGCATCCGTTGTAAATAATAAGGGGTTTGTTTTTCCCCTATCAAAGGAATCTGGCACTAGTGATGACGGGACAACAGTTCAGTATCTGAAGCCCAATACCAGCTCCTACTTCACTAAGTCAGATTATGATGATTTAATGAAAAAAACACTGAAAACCTATCAAAATTCAAGCCTCATCGAAGTTACTGAAAAAAATTACATGGAGGTCATGGAACTTATTTATGACTATCCTAGTGAATTTATTGGCAAAAAAATTCGCCTAACTGGCTTTGTCTACAATAACGCTTCTGGTGAACAAAATTACCACTTCCTCTTCCGCTTTGGTATCATCCACTGCATAGCTGATTCAGGTGTCTTTGGTCTTATGATTCAAACCAACCAGGACTACAAGGACAATACTTGGCTTAGTGTTGAAGGGACTATCATTAGCCAATTCTTTGATGTTTATAAAAGAAATATACCAGCCATTCAAGTTGATCAGGCCCAAGAGGTTGATCAACCATCCAACCCCTATGTCTATAGAAGTTTTTAAGCTCAAAATTAAGGAATTCTTCCTCAAAATCTGGCTTAAGTCCTATGGCTTGGGCAAAAGATAGAATTTTATGATAGAATAGGATAACTACTATAAAAAATTAAGGAAATGATATATGTCAAAAGTTTTAGTCACAATCTTTGGTGCAACTGGTGATCTAGCCAAGCGTAAACTTTACCCATCACTTTATCGTTTATATAAATCCGGTGTTTTAGAGGAGGACTTTGCGGTAATTGGAACTGCTAGACGTCCTTGGACCAAGGAAATGTATGAAGAAGTTGTTTTGGATAGTATTTCTGATTTAATCGAAAATACTGAAGATGCAAAAACCTTTGCTAGCCACTTCTACTATCAGGCTCATGACGTAAACGACTCTGAAAACTATGTAACCTTAAGAAATCTATCCCTTGAATTAGGGCAAAAATATAAAACAGACAATAACAAAATCTTCTTCCTAGCCATGGCACCAGAATTTTTTGGAACAATTGCTGGCCACTTAAAATCAGAAAATATAACTGATGGTCTAGGCTATGAACGATTAATTATCGAAAAACCTTTTGGTACAAGCCTTAAAACAGCTGAAAAACTAAATAAGGAGTTATCAGAAGCCTTCACAGAACAGCAAATCTTTAGGATTGACCACTATCTAGGTAAGGAGATGATTCAAAACATATTTGCCATTCGTTTTGCAAACTTCATCTTCGATAAAATCTGGAACCGTGACTTCATCGATAACATCCAGATAACCTTTGCTGAAGCAATTGGTGTAGAAGACCGCGGTGCTTATTATGATAAATCAGGTGCCCTTAAGGACATGGTCCAAAACCATATTCTCCAAGTTCTATCTCTTTTAGCCATGGATAAACCTGCGTCCTTCAAGAGTTCAGATATCCTAAAGGAAAAAATTAAAGTCCTCGAAAATTTGGAACTTCCTTCTACTGAGGAAATCAAAAACAACTTTGTTCGCGGACAGTATCAAGCTGGACATTTTAATGGTCATGATTTTACAGGCTACCGGGAAGAAAATGCCGTTGACCCTCAATCAATGACTGAAACTTTTGCGGCTGGAACAATTTTTGTTAACAATGAAAGATTTAAAGATGTTCCCTTCTTCTTTAGAACTGGTAAAAGAATGACTGAAAAAGGGACAAGGATTAATATTGTCTTCAAGAAGGAAAATTCAATCTTTGACTCAAAAAAAGAACTAAAACAAAATATCCTTACCATCTACATTCAACCAACTGAAGGATTCTCCCTTCTAATGAACGGGAAGGAAGTTGGTAAAGACTTTAATATCCACGATATCAAACTTGATTTTAGGCATAATGCAGCAATTCTTGGAAATTCGCCTGAAGCCTATGAAAAACTCATTTACGATGTCCTTCACGGAGATGCCTCTAACTTCTCACGTTGGGAAGAGGTTAAAGCTAGCTGGATTTTAATTGACGACATTGAAAAAGTCTGGGCTGATGACCTTGTTCCCCTTTATCCATATGAGGCTGGTAGTATGGGGCCTAAGGAAAGCTTTGATCTTCTTAAAAAGCATGATACCTCATGGGTTTGGCAACCAGACTTATGGTATAAGGAAAAGGCCAATAATTAATAAAAATAAAAAATAGACTTAATAGTCTATTTTTTATTTTACATTTTTAATTTTTTTCTTAAACGAACGCCTCGTTCCCCTAAAAGTAAATCAATATAATGAGATTTTAAAATTAGGAAAAGGTAGGTCAGAAAACCACTTCCACCAGCTAAAACAATAACAAGAAGGGACCTAACTTTACCTCCAGGGCCTAGGACAAATCTTAAAAGAGTAAAGACTAGAGCAGTCACAAGGGCCATAATGATTGTAAAGGTTAAAATACCTGCCAAGCGTCTAAGCAGTAAATTAATATCAAAATCTGTAATTCGGTGTAACTTTTTCATGTAGAAATAACAGGCTACACTAAAGGCCAGAGTTGTTGAAATCATAGGTCCATATGATTCAAACAAGTAAATGGCTGGTATCTGAAGTAAAATCTTCAAAAGAACAATGTAGAAGAAATATCTAACGGCTAGTCTACTTCTTCTGAGGGACTGCATCATTGGTGTAATCATCATGTAAAGCCCTAGGACAAAACTTTGGATTACAGCAAAAACAAATAGGTTCAAGGCCAAATTATTAGGTCTGTTATAAAAAACCGTATAGGCTGGTAGAGCCAAAATTGAAAGACCTGTCACAGCTGGAACCATAAAGGCAAAGTATAAAAGTAAATTATCACTTATAAGATTTGCTGTGGCCTTGGTATTTCCCTTAACAAAATTTGCTGTAATCAGGGGAATCCCTACTCCACTTATGGAAACAGCAACAGCCACAAGTATCATTGTAAGCTTATCTGGATTACCAGAAAAATAACTAAAAAATGTCAAAAGGTCAGAACTTGTAAAGTTTCCAATATGCGTCATAACATTTGAAAAGGTAAACTGATCAATTACCTTAAAAATTTGAATGGCTGATCCAAGAATAATGAAAGGTACTGCCTGAATTACCGTATTTACAAGGAGTTCCTTCGAGTTAATTGATACCTTAGTGGGACCTGGATTGATAATCCTTGTCAAATCCCCTGTTTTAACCAAGTAATAGAATAAAACAGCTATACTTGCAAGCATCCCGATAAAGGCTGCAGTCGTTGACTGGATAACAGCCTTAACATAATCTCCACTACCAAGTTTCATGATAATAAAAGCTGTTAAAAGCATCCAGATAACCCTAATCAATTGTTCAGCAAGCTGGCTGACAGCAAAAGGTTTCAGATTATTATTTCCCTGGAAAAAACCTCTGATTACACTCATCGCTGGGAAAATAAAAACAGCATATGACAGGCTTCTCATAACAGGAATTAAAGAGTCACCACCTCCACTCATATGAGCTAGAGCGGGAGATAAAAGGTACATGGCAATTGATGCCACCGCCCCTAAAATCAACATAAAACCAGACATCTGTCTGACAAGTTTATAACTTACATTTTTATCGCCTAAGGTATTGTATTTAGCCACCTCCTTGGCTACAGCTACTGGAATACCAGACGTTGAGATAAGTAAAAAGAGGGCATAAACATTATAACCCATTCCAAAAAGAGCATTTGCTTCATTAGCACTGGTCCCCATCCAAGCGTACCAAGGGATAATGTAAAGCGCTCCTAAAAACCTAGATAAAAAATTTCCCATGGTAAGCCAAAAGGAACCTTCAATCATCTTGTTTTTTTGATCCTGCTCAGTATCGTCGAGCAACGTTTCAATTTCATCAATGTTTTCCATATCTATATTTTAGCGAAAATTAAAAGATTTACAAGAAAAATAGAATTTTCCAGAAATTTGTTTTATACTGAATCCATGATTAATATAGATGAAATGATAAAAATTCTCAAGGAAGATGATAATTTCCGTGAGATTATAGATGGTGATAATTACTACTACAAATACCCACATGAACTAAGTTTTACCAAGGTTTCTTATGATTCAAGGGATGTTGACAGCAAGACGCTTTTTTTTGCCAAGGGATTAAATTTCAAAAGGGAATTTCTCTTAGGTGCAGTTGAAGCTGGACTTAAATTTTATGTATCTGAAAGAGACTATGAGGTTGGAATCCCAGTTCTTATGGTATCAGATATTAGAAAGGCCATGAGCCTTCTTTGTCAGGCCTTTTACGGATATCCTCAAAGGGACTTAAAGATTATGGCCTTTACTGGAACCAAGGGCAAAACAACTGCTGCTTACTTTGCCAAAAACATTCTTGATGCTACAAATGGTCATAAAACAGCCCTCCTTTCTACCATGGAGACAACTCTTGATGGAATCAACTACTTCAAGTCTGCCCTTTCAACCCCTGAAAGTCTTGATCTCTTCAGAATGATGGCTTGTGCCCGTGATAACCACATGACCCATTTAGTCATGGAAGTTAGTAGCCAGGCCAATAAAATTTCAAGGGTCTATGGTCTTAAATACGATGTAGGTATCTTTTTAAATATTTCACCAGACCACGTGGGACCAATTGAACATCCGACTTATGAGGACTACTTCTACTGTAAACGAATGCTGATTAAAAATAGCCGTTTCATGGTAGTTAATTCAGATATGGACCATTTTGACCTTGTCAGGGACCAGTGTGCTGACATTCCTCATGCCTTTTATGGTAGTAAATCAGACAACCTCATTCATGATTCTGAGGCCTTTAGCTTCAAAACGACTGGAGTCTTCAATGAAAACTTTGATATCAAGCTGATTGGCCACTTCAATCAAGAAAATGCCCTAGCAGCAGCTCTTGCAGCCAAGGAATTGGGGGCCGACATCTCTGCCATTAAAAAAGGAATCGCTAAAACAACAGTTCCTGGCCGAATGGAGATTCTTAAACAAGCTAACGGGGCCCATGTCTATGTGGACTATGCCCACAACGGGGTAAGCTTAAATAATCTCCTAGAGGTTGTAGAAACTGCCCAGGACGGCAAGGTTCAACTTCTTCTAGGAGCACCCGGTAACAAGGGAGAAAGCAGAAGGAAGGATTTCGCAGATGTCTTAAATAAGTACACGAACATCCAAGTTATTCTAACCTCAGATGATCCAAACTTTGAGGATCCTTCGGACATCTGTGCTGAAATCGGAAGCTTCATGACCCGTTCTTTTGAGACCATAATCGACCGGGAGGAGGCCATTCAAACAGCCCTAGCAAGAACCAAAGGGCCAGGGGATGCTGTCATCATCGCTGGAAAAGGAGCCGATGCCTACCAGATTATCGGTGGGAAGCATGCTGAATACGCAGGTGACAGGGCAGTAGCCGAAAAATACCTGTAAATTATTGGCCATAAACATAGAGAGAAAAAACTCAGGGAAGGGATAGTCTTCCTTGAGTTTTTGTCTGCTGTTTAAGTTGTGAAATAATAAAGTCACGTGGATTATCAAATTCGATTACTGGAAATTCATAAGCTTCAACCAATTCAAGGTCTCCCAAAGCGTAACGTTTTTCTTCTAGTTCTCTAATATACCCGTAAACCTCCAGGGTCTTAATAAAGATATCCATGCGCTTTTGAGGAACAAGATCCCGCTTGGCATATTTTAAAAGAAAGGCTGTCATATATTTAAGGGCGTAATCACGATTGACATCCCCAATTAACTTGTAGATTTGATCTTCAAGCTCTGTTAAAGGAATATTTTTTTCAACCTTATAAAAATAGTTGGCCAAATTATTTTCAGTTCTTGCATAATCACTCGTAAAAAAGAACTTGAGATCATTTGTAGTATTTTCAAGCATTTGGTTGATTCGACTATTTTCCAAAAGTTCTTGGAGCTTAGAGCCGCGGACAACAAAGAAGGGCTGATTATAGACCAAGATAGCAGGAGCGTCAACTATTCTGTCAGACAGGTCAAAATCCCCATCACCAAAAAGCTGGAAATTATTGTAGTAGCGTCTGTCGCGTCGGCTGATGAAACCCGCCTTAACATATTCTTCAATTTTCCGGTCAAGTTTTTCAACATCTGCAAAATCTCGCTTGATGTCGCGAAGGCTTACATCAGGATTTTCGTTTAAATAATCGATTAAACTTTGAAAAAACGGCTGTTTGGTCAGCCGATTTTCATTATATATTTTGATTGCCATTTATTTTTCAAAGGCTTCAGTAAGTTGAGGTACAACCTGTTTCTTACGTGATACTGCCCCTTCAAGAAAGGCGTGGTTGTTGTTAAGTTTGAAGTTAAATGCTGCTTCAACCTTATCAGTGTTTGCTCCTAGGTGCATGATTTCTGAGTTGCTGTTTACGATGTCAGTAATCATAAGAACAAAGTCAGAGTAACCATTTTGCTCCATAGCAGCCTTCATAGCTTCTTCGATTTCTCCTTGGCGTTCAAGAACTTCGTCGATATCAACAGTGTTGACCTGTGCTACACGAACAGCGTTTCCGTTTAACTCGAAAGTTTTTGCATCGATGTCGATTAGGACGTCAGCAGACTTGCTTGCAAGGTTTGTTCCAGCCTTAAGCATAGCTAGACCGTACTCTTCAAGGTTAACACCAGCAAGTTCAGCAAGTTCAGGAGCAATTGCGCGGTCTGAATCTGTTGTTGTTGGTGATTTAAGAAGTAGGGTATCTGAAACTAGACCTGATAGAAGAAGTCCTGCGATTTCAGGGCCAACTTCAAGGCCACGTTCTTTGTACATGCGGTAAACGATGCTTGATGCAGATCCAACTGGTTCGAGACGCATGAATAGTGGGTTTGCAGTTTCAAAGTTTGCTACACGGTGGTGGTCAACTACAGCAAGAACTTCAAGATCTTTAATATCAGAAATTGATTGTTGTGCTTCATTATGGTCAGTAAGCATAACTTTACTTACATCTTCTGATTTAGCTGATTCAACAACGCGCGGTGCATCCATTTTGAAGTAGTCAAGTACAAAAACAGTTTCTTCATTAGGAGTACCAAGAGCTACAGCCTCAGCTTCAAGACCTTCAGTCTCTCTTACTAGATTTGCATAGGCAACACTTGATGCAATAGCATCAGTATCTGGGTTAAGGTGTCCGAAAACGAAAACTTTAGACATTTTATCTACTCTCCATTCATTTATTCATCTTATTTTATCAGATTAAGATGGCTTTTTCTAGGGGATAAATATTTCATTAAGATGATTATTTACTTTGAACACGGGCCAAATAATCTGTATAAGATTCAGTCCTCATTATATCCTTAGCATGTTTCACTCGGTCGGCTGTTGGTGGTTTTACACCTGCCAAAGGATATTCCCAACCAAGCTCCTGCCACTTAATCTCTCCCATAGTGTGATAAGGCAAAATTTCAAACTTATCAACATTGTCTAAAGTTTCAACAAATTTTCCAAGTTCAACCAAATCTTCGTCAAAGTCTGATTCCCCCGGTACCAGTACATGACGAATCCAAGCAGGAACCCCGTAATCAGAAAGATATCTTGCAAAATCTAAAATATTATCGTTTTTATGACCAGTTAAAATTTTATGGCGCTCAGGATTTATTTCCTTTAAATCAAGGAGGACCAAATCAGTTACATCTAAAAGACCATCAAGAATCTGCAAAAATTCAGGCTTTCTCGAAAAGGGTTGGGCTGAGGTATCAAGGGTAGTATGAATGCCTAATTTTTTAGCCTCGGTAAAAAGAGCTGTTACAAATTCAGCCTGAAGCATAGCTTCTCCGCCACTTACAGTAATTCCACCGCGGCGACCCCAAAAGGACTTAAATTTCAAAGCTTCTTCTAAGACATCTGCCACTGTCCTCTCACGGGCCTTGGTATTTTGCATGGCCAAGGTGTCAGGATTATGACAATACTTGCAGCGCATTTTGCAGCCCTGCATAAAGATAATAAACCGCACACCAGGTCCATCGACACTTCCAAAACTTTCAGTCGAATGAACAAGCCCCTTGACCTCTAATAAGTCCCTATCCTTCATTTAAATACGTCTCCATCATAATTATTTATGCCTTAAGAATACCTGATTTTAAACACATTTACAAACATAGAATTTAATTGTGAAAAAAAAGAGGTTATTCCTCTTCTTTTTTATCTTCATTTTCTTCAGGTTCATGGAACTCTAGTTGTAAGATATCAACACGTGGGCCATCCATTTCAAGATTTGTTAGGGTAAATGATCTATCTCTTGAAAGTAAATCTAGATTTACATGCTCATCCTGACCAGGAATGGTTCCAATTTCTGTAATAAAGAACCCAGCAATGGTATCGACATCGTTATTTTCAAGTTCAACTTGGAATTCCTCGTTGAAATCACCTAGGGGCATTCTTCCCTTAACCTTATAAATGTTTTCAGATACCTTTTCAACCTCGGGAGTCTCTAAAGTATCATTTTCATCTTCGATTTCACCAACAATCTCCTCAAGAAGATCTTCTAAGGTAACGAGCCCTTCAACTCCACCATATTCATTTAGTAAGATGGCCATCTGATTTTGCGTCCTTTTAAGTTCTCTCATTAGGTCATCAACATAGATGGTTTCTGGAACAAATAATGGCTCCTGCATGATACTTGAAATATCAACCTTGTCAAACCCTTTTTTATAAGCTTCCTTTAAAAGTGTTTTGGTATGAAGGATTCCAACAATTTTATCCTTATCGTCATTATAGACTGGAAAACGTGAGTAGACCGAATCAATAATATACTGGATATTCTCAGCTGGAGAGTCTTCAATGTCAATCATTGAGGCCTCTGTTCTTGGCACCATCACCTCACGCGCCATAAGCTCATCAAGGGAGAATATACCTGCTAACATTTCACGTTCATCCGAATTAAGGGCAATGGCACTTGTATTCAGGAGATATTCAATCTCATCACGAGTCATGTTGTCGTCTGCATCATCAAACTTCATTGGTGTAATCTTACCAAGAAGGGTTGTTGAGCTAGCTAGTAACCAAACAAAAGGCTTCATTAAGACGCCAAGCATCTGAATTGGCCTTACCACCTTGATGGCTAAATTTTCCTTGAGGTTTTGTCCTACCCTTTTAGGATAAAGCTCTCCAAAAACAATTGAAAAATAAGTCAAAAGAGCTAGGGTAATAATCTGAGCAATAGCCTTTGCCCCAGAGATATTTCCCAAGTAAGGCGCAAGTTTTGTTGCCAAACCATCAGCCAGACTGGCCCCTGTTAAGATATTAATCAAAGTTATACCTACCTGAATTGTAGATAAGAAGTTACTCGGAAAATTGATGATACTTAAAAGATTTTTATACTTTTTATCACCTTCTGCTGCTCTTTGTTCAACTCTTGAGCGGTTTACACTAACTAAAGCCATTTCACTGGCTGCAAAAAAAGCATTTAAGATTGTTAGGACAATCAACAAAACTAACTGAATTATAAGTGACTGACCCTCGGGATCTGCGTTCATATTTCTTCTATTTCTCCTATATTTTTTTAAATTTTTTTAAAGGTAGTATGATTATACCATATTTTATTTATTTAGGGATATTCTGCTTATCTATTTTTCTATTCTCATAGCTGGTAAAAATAAATTTAACTATATCCTTAATCAATGAATAAGCAGGCACAGCAATAATCATACCTAGTAAACCATACAAATTACCAACCACTAGCATCAAAAGCATTATGGTAACCGGATGAATCTTCATGGCATTTCCTACCACCTTAGGATAGATAAAGTTTCCATCAATTTGCTGGACAACCATTACATAAATTGCCGCAATAAGAGCCTTCTTCCAGTCATCAACTGCAACCACTAAAATCATAGGGGTGAGACCAAGATATGGTCCCAAATAAGGAATTAAATTCATTACCGCTGAGAAAGTCGCCAGTAAGAAGGCATAAGGAATTCCCATGACCAAATAACCTGCAAAGACAGCCACAAAAATAATTGAACAATCAATAGCTGACCCCAGTATATACCGGGACATGGTATTATTCAGAGTCTCCAGTAAAGAAGTTATCTGGTATTTATCATTTTTAAGAACAGTTTTTTTGACAACCGGTAATAATTTCTTGCCATCCTTAAGCATGTAGTATAAAAGAATCGGAGCTAGAATTAAAATCATGCCAATCCTTGTAACTGTTGAAAACATTCCCCCAAGGCTAAAGCTAATCCCATTTAAAACATTTTTTAAAATCTCAGAATAAGAAAGGTTTAATTTGTCAAAGGCACCATTTAAATCAATATTTTTAAATTCATCCCTTAATGTTAAATCCTCAATCCATTTTTGGATGTCTGGAATGGCATTAGCCGTTGAATTTACAAGACCTCCAAGTTGATTGATAATGGTTGGTACAAAACTTACCACCATAAAGACAATTATTCCTATTAAAAGAAGAAAAACAATCATAATTCCTAGGGAACGTTTTATTTTAAACCTTGATTCTAAAAATTCAATCAAAGGATTAAAGGCATAGTATAAAAACCCTGCAATTAAAAAAGGAATAAAGACTGTTCCAAAAAGGCTAACTAGGGGATGGAAAAGGAAATCCATCTGGGTGAGAACAAGAGTAAGTAAGGCTAAAGCCAAAATTTCTATCGTCCAAAAAAATAACTTACTATTTTTAAACATAAATCTCCTCCATATATTTGCTGACAAAGCTTCTTTATATTATAATTTATTTAATAAATTTTTAGAAGGATTATATATGGAAATTAGACAAACAAGAGATACTCTTTCAGAAACATATTTAGATGCCTTAAGGATTCGTAATAAAGTTTTCGTTGAAGAACAAGGCGTGCCTTATTCAATGGAAGTAGACGAGGAAGAGCCTCTTTGCATTCACTTCGTTTTATATAATGATGACCAAGAGGCTGTAGCTACAGCCAGACTCCTTCCAAAAAACGAGAAAGAATTTGTCCTTCAAAGAATGGCTGTTTTAAAGGAATTTAGAGGGCAAGGTTTTGCTAAAACATTAGTTGAAGATCTTCTTGCCTTTTCTAAGGCTGAAAAATTTAAAAAAATAAACCTTCATGCCCAGCTAACAGCTAAAGGCTTCTATCAAACCTTTGGTTTTGAAGAATTTGGTCAAATTTTCGATGAAGCTGGTATTGATCACATAAACATGGCCATGGAAATATAAAAAGTTAATGGATTATCCATTAACTTTTTATTTGATTTAAATTTTTAAGCCAGGAAGTTTTATCCAGACGGCTAAAATCTAAATCCACACTTTCATTTAAAAACTGAGAAAAAATATCCTTAACCGTTTTTTCATAAACAAATCCCGTTTTTTCCTGAACCCTTCTTGAATTTAAATTATGGGCATAGGTTTGACACCATATGGTCTGGGCCAGATTATTAGTAAAAGCATATCTATTCAGCTCCTCAACTGCCTCAGGTATCAAACCCTGCCCCCAAAAGGGCCTACCCAGCCAGTAACCGAGTTCTAAATCGTCTGCACCCAAGTCCTCATTGACCTTAAGAGCAATAGCACCTATGACCTGAGACGGATCTTCTTTCAAGGTTAAGGCGTAACTTAAATCAGTCATTAGGATATTTTCCAAGCACCATTTACTATCAGCAAGACTTTCATGCCTTGGCCACCCGGCCCTGGGACCAATCTCTGGACTCTGTGCATACTTATATAGACCTTCTGCATCCTCAAGGGACCAGGGTCTAAGAAGCAGGCGTTCTGTCATTAATTTCATAAATAATCTCCTTTAGAAAAGGATAGCAAAACAGGTCTTATATAGCAAAAAAGAACCTATCCTAGGATAGGTTCTAATATAAAAAGCGTTTCAAGAGGGATTCGAACCCCCGACCGTTCGCTTAGAAGGCGAATGCTCTATCCAGCTGAGCTATTGAAACAAGTCACATGTCTATTATTAAAATAAGTTCTAGTTCATGTAAACGCTAATTATATTTTAACAAATTTTCACAACTTGTCAATTGATTTTTAAGATTTAAAGGAATCAATTTGAGCTTGAGCTTTCATATTCCTCAGAAGTAGAGCTTGCTACTGTTTCACTTGATTCAGTCCCATCTAAATTCAGGTAGTAAGAAACTGGGGTCTTACCCTTTTGACCAATGGTAAGCAGTGGACGTTCATAAAGACTAGGATAAGTTCCATAGTAAGATTCAAAGGTCACTATACCTGAATCAAGTTTACTTGCTGTTTCCTCGTCAAGAGTACGTTTAACCGCATTTTGGGCACTAAGCAGGTTATCTGCTGGCATCACCTGATAAGAAATATCATTAATCATCTCACCAACACCTTGAAGTTTGATGGTATTAATATTTTCAAGCGAATCCTTATACTTCAACAGATGAGAAACTGATCCTGCATCAATCTTAATATTTGTTTTGATATTACCACTTAAGGCCTTAAGAATCTTCTGGTAGTTAGAAATACTATCCATACTTAGAAGCTTTTTAATAACCTGACTGATAACTTCCCTCTGTCTGGTTTGACGTCCAATATCACCTTCTGGATCCTGGTGGCGCATCCTTGCATAAACTAAGGCCTGATCACCATTTATATGCTGAATACCTGGTTCAACTGTCGCCTTATAATCAGGCTCTGTCTCTTCAATTGAGATAGTTTCCCCAAGAGTATTGTTAACAGTAATTCCACCTACGGCATCAACCAAGGTCGAAAGACCCTCCATATTAATTAAGGCATAAGAATCGATGTCAATGTCTAAAAGCTTTTGAACATTAACGATACTCATCTTAGCTCCGTCAATGGCATAAGCATCATTTAGCTTATGAAGTTCATTGGTTGAATCTCCATTTGTGTCAACAAGATCAATCAGCATATCTCTTTCAAGGCTGATTAGAGTTGTCTCCTTAGTTTTAGGATTAATGGTTGCAACCATCATTGAATCACTTCGACCATCCCAAGGATCCTCACGACCCTCACCACCAGTATCAATACCCATTAAAAGAATGCTAAAAGGTTTTGAGGCATCAAATTGGATCCCATCACTATCAAGTCCCAAGTCATCATAAGTTGAAGACATAATGTCCTCAGCCTTGTGTACTACCGTGTAGGCATATACACCTGCGGCTATTAAAGTGACAGCCAGGCCAGCAAAAATTGCAGCTGCTATCTTCCTTCCATATTTCACTTTGAATCTCCCTATTTTTCTTATATCGCTGATTATCTCATTCTTTAAAGGCTTAATCAATACGATTTAAGTATTTGTAATATAAAAGTTAAGTAATTACCTAACTATCTGCACTGTCTGCTTCATCTACTAGAAATCGCTCATAGTTTTTACCATGGCTCACAAGTTTAAGATTTCTTGAATCATCTAATCTTTCAAAAACAATTTCTAGATATTCATCTGGCAGATCTTCTTCAAGTAGATTACCCCACTCAATAATACTTACACCATCTCCAAATAGGTAGGAGTCAAGGTCAATTGAATCTGGATCGTCACCAATCCTATAAACATCCATATGATAAAGAGGAAGTCTTCCCTCATACTCACGGACAATTGTATAAGTTGGACTTTTTATCATCTGTTTGATACCAAGTCCCCGGCCGAGGCCCTTAGTGAATGTTGTTTTGCCGGCACCCAAATCACCTGTTAAAACAATGATATCGCCAGCTTGTAATTTATGAGCTAGACCTTCTGCAAAGGCCAGCATTGCTTCTTCATTTAATTTCATAATTTTATTTTACCAAAAAAGCCTGAAAATTTCAGGCTTTTTCAAGTGCAACTGCACTTATCTAATCATAAGCTATTAGCTTTTTTTCTTTTTATTAGCTTTCTCACGCTCAGCCTTGTTAAGGATTTGCTTACGAAGGCGGATTGATTCAGGCGTAACTTCCATGTATTCGTCGTCGTTAAGGAATTCTAGTGATTCTTCAAGAGTAAGAATTCTTGGAGTTTTGATAACTGAAGTTTGGTCCTTGTTAGCAGAACGAACGTTTGTCATTTGTTTAGCCTTAGTGATATTTACTGTAAGGTCGTTGTCACGGCTGTTTTCACCGATGATCATTCCTTCGTAAACTTCAGTTCCTGGGTTAACAAAGATTGTTCCACGTTCTTCAACTGACATGATTGAGTAAGTTGTAGCCTTACCAGTGTCGATAGAAACAAGAGCTCCACGGTTACGTCCACCAATTTCACCTTGGATAAGTGGCATGTATTGGTCGAATGTGTGGTTCATGATTCCGTATCCACGAGTCATTGATAGGAAGTCTGTTGAGTATCCGATAAGTCCACGAGCTGGAACTAGGAAGATCAGACGGACTTGTCCGTTACCAACGTTTTGCATGTCAAGCATTTCACCCTTACGTTCAGAAAGGCTTTGGATGATGCTTCCTTGGTATTCTTCAGGAGTATCGATTTGAACACGTTCAAATGGTTCGCACTTGATTCCGTCGATTTCTTTTACGATAACCTCTGGACGAGATACTTGTAGTTCGTATCCTTCACGACGCATGTTTTCAATAAGGATTGAAAGGTGAAGTTCACCCCGTCCTGATACAGTCCAACGGTCAGGTGAGTCAGTTGGATCAACGCGAAGTGATACGTCTGTTTGAAGCTCTGCTTCAAGACGTTCTTCAACCTTACGAGAAGTTACGAATTTACCTTCGCGTCCAGCAAATGGTGAATTGTTAACTAGGAAGGTCATTTGAAGAGTTGGCTCGTCGATGTGAAGAACTGGAAGTGCTTCAACAGCGTCAGTTGGAGTTACAGTTTCCCCAACGAAGATGTCAGCCATACCTGAAACAGCAATAAGGTCACCGGCTTTAGCTTCTTGGATTTCACGGCGCTCAAGACCGAAGAAACCAAATAGTTTAGTAACACGGAAGTTTTGAGTAGTACCGTCAAGTTTAGAAAGGGTTACATTGTCACCAACCTTGATAGTTCCACGGAAGACACGTCCAATCCCGATACGACCTACGTAGTCGTTGTAGTCAAGTAGAGATACTTGGAATTGAAGAGGCTCATCAGAGTTATCAACTGGAGCTGGAATGTGCTCAACGATTGTATCGAAGATTGGAGCCATAGTTTCTTCCTGGTCAGCTACGTTGTCAGAAAGGCTTGAAGTTCCGTTAAGAGCTGCAGCATAGATAACAGGGAAATCAAGTTGGTCGTCGTCTGCACCAAGTTCGATGAAAAGTTCAAGAACTTCATCAACTACTTCAGCAGGACGTGCTGATGGCTTGTCGATCTTGTTAACTACAACGATTGGAGTTAATTTTTGATCTAGGGCCTTTTTAAGTACGAAACGTGTTTGAGGCATTGTTCCTTCGTAGGCATCGACTACAAGAACTACACCGTCAACCATTTTCATGATACGCTCAACTTCTCCACCGAAGTCCGCGTGTCCTGGTGTATCAAGGATGTTGATACGAGTTCCGTTGTAAGAAACGGCTGTATTTTTAGCAAGGATTGTAATCCCACGTTCTTTTTCAATGGCGTTTGAGTCCATGGCACGTTCTTGAAGGGTAAAGTGGTCATCAAGTGTGTCAGATTGTTTTAAAAGCTCATCAACCAGAGTAGTTTTCCCGTGGTCGACGTGGGCAATAATCGCAACGTTGCGGATATCTTCACGTAATTTTGTCAATTTATTTCTTCCTTATAATTTACTTAGACCTAAAAAAGGCTCTCGGGTACAAGTATAACAAAATTTTAAGGAAATGTAAAAGCATTCTGATTTTATATATTTAAAGTAAAAATAATCTATAAAATTTCCCTGTCTTTTTCCCCACCCTAAAATAGACGGACTTCCTGGAAAAGCAAAAAGGCACCCTAGGGTACCTTCTTTTTAAGAAAAATATTTAGAAATCAACTTTTGATTTTCAGTCTTAAAGACATCATTATGAGTTGAAACTGTAATTTGTGGTTTAGCCGTATGATCCAGATAGCGAGCTACCTTAGATGCAGCATTTGTAGCTTCCAGCATACAAGAGGCCAGCATGTAGTTTTTGTCAGGGTAATTACCTAAATCTCCTACGATAAATAGACCTTCAACACTTGTACTTGTGTCTGCTTGATTTTTTATAAAATCATGACCATGATGTTCAATAGTTTCTAAATCAAAATTCTCAAATTCAATTGTATTTACCTGGCGCTTCATTCCTAGATTAGCTAGAACGGCAGAGACTGGAAATTCTTGTCCATTAGACAGGGTAGCTGACTTAATCAAATCTCCCTCAGCTGAAAAATCTGCTATATCAGCATTCTTTACAATAGTAACATTATCAGCAAGGTCTTGATCTTGTGGAAAATCCTCTTTTTTTGTAACTAAAATTACTGATTGAGCGATTTGCTGAAGGAGGACTGCATAACTGGCTAGGTAATCAGGCTCCCCGTATAAAAGAACCATCTTATCCTTATAAGCTCTAAAATCAATCACCTCTTCTACAGGATAATGAAGATTTTTATAATCAGTTGAAACTGCTAATTTTTTAGCCTGGATAATTCCTAAAGACGAGGCCAAAATAACTGTCTTTGCCTTATAGGTCCGGTCGTCCTGACTGCTTAGGATAAATCCATCTGCTTCTTTTCTAATCTTCTTTATCTGTTGGTTGTAGCTAATATCTGGTGAAAACTGCTCAGCTGCTGCCATTAAATTACTAGCAATATCGCCAGCTAATTTCCCCTGTGATCCACCTAAGTCCCAAACAAGTTTATCCTGGTAAACTGAGATTCGACCTCCAAGGCAAGCCCTTGCTTCAAGCATTTTAACCTTTATATTGCGCATACCACAGGCAAAACTACTATAAAGTCCTGATGGTCCCCCACCAACAATTACAACATCATAATCTACTTCTGTCATCTTATTTTCCACCTACTTGTTTGATTATTTAGCTAGTTCAGGGTATAAAACTTTAGCAAACTCTTCAAAACCTGCAAGAGATTGGTAGCTGTAACCAAATAGGTAGTTGTAGTTTAGAATATAAACTTTTTTATTCTTGATAGCTTTTAGGCTTGATACCTTGTCACTAGTGTAAAGACCTGCGACCATTTTTTCAGCATTATCTGTATCATCCCACTTAGGAATAATGATAATATCTGGATTAGCTTCAATAATTTTCTCGATACTTACAGTACCTGTTGGCACATCATAAGCCTCTTTTAGCTTAAGCATGTCAAATAGGCTGCTGGCAAAAGTATCGCCACTTAATGAGTATCCGTTGATTTCTGATGGATCATTAGAGTGGATGTAAGCAAAAGTTTGTGTTTCTTTAACATCTTTAACAGTCTCTTTTAGAGCATCTTCACGGTCTTGAATTTCTTTTTTGAATTTATCTGCTGCAGATTCTACATCAAAAATTTTACCAAGATTGTCGATATCGTTATAGATTGAATCAAATGTTCCACCCTTAATAGATGTTTCCATGATGTAGGTAGGAATCTTCATTTCATTTAATGACTCAACTGTCCCTACTCCCCACTCAGATTTTTCAAATAATCCTCCGCGACCAAAAACAAAATCTGGATCAACTGATAGGGCTGTTTCTTGAGAAATATAGCTGTTTCCAAGATTTTTAAGCTTATCAAACGAAGCTTCAACACTCTCATCTTTTTCACCGAAAACGGCACCCACACCTGCGATTGATTTCTCAAGACCTAGGTGGAGTAAAAGTTCAGCCATTGGACGAGTATTTGCTACTACTTTTGTAGGGGCATGGGTGAAAGTTTGAGTACTTTCAGGCCAGCTTGGATCTGATGAATCACTCCCTACCTTCTTGCTATAGTTTTTAATAGTTAAGGGATAAGTTGTTTTATCTGAATCACTAGACTGTGATGTTGAGCTTTCTGAACTTTTCTGTCCACATGCTGTTAAAGTCAAAACTGACAATCCTAAAACTGCTGCTGCTAATAATTTTTTCATATTCTTTTCCTATATCTTTCATCTACATGTACATAGTAGATATACTTTTCTTTTTATTTTTCGATTTTCATTATTTATATTGAATAATGAAAACCTAATTTATGGGTGATTGGATTCTCATATATTTGGCACTTAACCTGATATATCTCAGCAATTAATTCCTCTGTTAAGACTTCCTCAGGCCTACCTTGGGCAATAACCTCACCCTTTTTCATGGCATATATGTAATCGCAATAAGAAGCCGTAAGTTCCAGGTCATGAAGGGCGACAAAGGTCGTAATATCAAGATTTTTTACCGCTGTTAAGATCTCTAGCTGGTACCTAATATCCAAATGATTAGTAGGTTCATCTAAAATCATCACCTGGGGCTCCTGAGCTATTGTTCTTGCAAGAATTACCCTTTGCTTCTCCCCACCAGATAGCGACAGATAACTCCTGTCCTTATAATTCATCAGATTAGTTCTTAAAAGTGCTTCTTGAACCCTCTGATGGTCATAGATATTATCTGCTTCCATCATTTTTTTATGAGGTGTTCGGCCCAGTAAAACCATCTGTTCAACAGTCAAATCAAAATTTAATTCATTAAACTGCCCGACTACACCTAGATGTTTGGCTACCTCTTTATTAGGGGAATTTAAAACATCAATGTCGTCAATATAAATGGCTCCTTGCTTGGGGGCAATACTTCTGTAAATGCTTCTTAATAATGTTGATTTACCAGATCCATTAGCCCCGATGAGACCAACTGTTTTCTTATCCGGTACTTCTAGAGAAACATTACGGACAATTGATTCCTGTCCAATTTCTACATCAAGTTTTTGAATAGATAATTTCATTTTTTACCCCCCAAAACTGTAACCTTTTTTAACGATAATATAGATAAATAATGGTGCACCAATCATCGCTGTAATAATTCCTATCGGAAGTTCAACTCCTTTAATTAGGATTCGAGAGATTAAATCAGCCCAAACCATAAAGAGCGCTCCGCAAACAGCTGTCATTGATAATATTATCTTGTGGTCACTTCCAAATAGGCCGCGGACAATATGCGGTACAATCAAACCAACAAAGCCAATCATACCTGAGTTTGCAACGATAAGCCCAGTCACAAGAGAGGTTAAAACCATGTATATTCTACGGTATTTTCCAAGGGACACACCCAGGGTTATCGCTGCCTCATCACCCAAGAGCATAACATTTAATATTCTTGATTGAGTGAGGAAGAAGGTAAAAACAAGTAGTACAGGAATGATTACCATACCAAGCTTAGACCAGGTCGCTGAAGCAAGACTTCCCATGAGCCAAAATTGAATGGTCTTAATCCCCTCTGAATTACCAGCCATGTAAACGATTAAATTTGAAATCGAACCAAAAAGACTACTAATTACTGATCCTGATAAGATAAGCTTGACACTAGTCATCCTACCACCAATATTTGATAGTAGTAAAACAGACAAGGTAGCAATCATAGCACCAACAAAGGCACCAAAACCAAGACCAAATTGAGATAAAATCGATCCAGAGCCAAAACCGATCAAAATAGCGAAAGTCGCACCCAGAGATGATCCAGATGAAATCCCTAAAATATAGGGATCAGCCAGGGGATTTTGAACAACGGCCTGCATAACTGCCCCGCAGAGGGCTAGACCCAAGCCTACAAAAATCGCCAGTAAAATCCTTGGCATCCTGATAAACCAAATGATATTAACAGATGAGGCCGGTAAATCTGTTAGATCACCAATCGCCCCCTGGCTCATCTTATTGACTAAAATACGACCAACATCCCAAAATGAAATATCAGCTTGACCATTACTGACCGAAATTATAACTGATACAGCTATTAGCACAAGAAATAATCCTGCCCATATAATTACCGGTATCTTTCGCTTCTTATTAGCGATAATCATTCCCCCCTTACAGATTAAATATTCAAGTTGCTTTTGATTACAAATCCCAAGGGATAAAATTACTTGCATCTAATCTCTATCTTTAACTTTTGTTATTTGGATAACTATTTTAGTATAAGTTACTTTTCAATAAATGTAAATATATTTTTACATTTTAGGTAAAATATTTTTGTCACCTTATATACAAAAAAACCTTCAGTAATTGAAGGTTTTTTGTATTATTTATCGTCAAGACCCATGGCTCTTTGAACAAACTTAACAATTTCAACGATTACAACCATTGATAAGCTACCAATAGCCACAACCAACCACTGGTAACCATCTAAGTGGCTAACGTGGAAGATATCATTAAATCCTGGAATAACAATTGTTGCTGCTAGAAGGATGAATGATACAAGAATTGACCAGTTGAAAGTTTTTGACTTGAAAGGTCCAACTGTAAAGATTGATTGGTAAACTGACTTAACATTAAAGGCATGTACTAGTTGGATAAGACCAAGAGTTGCAAAGGCCATAGTTAAGGCATCAGCATGGATGGCTACGTCATCTCCTACATGGACTGGGTGACTGATTCCAAACCAGTAAACACCTAGAGTTAGGGCAGCCTGTAAAAGACCTTGGTAGATAATTGATGACATCACCCCATTAGAGAAGAGACTTGATTTACGCCCTCTTGGTTTATGATTCATAATACCAGGCTCAGTTGGCTCAACACCTAAGGCAATGGCTGGGAAGGTATCAGTTACTAAGTTAATCCAGAGCAAGTGAACTGGTTGTAAAACATCCCATCCTAGAAGAGTAGCTAAAAAGATAGCTAAAACTTCCGCTGTATTGGCTGAAAGAAGGTACTGAACAGTCTTTTGAATATTAGAGAAGACCTTACGTCCTTCTTCAACAGCTACAATAATTGTCGCAAAGTTATCATCGGCAAGGACCATATCAGATGCTCCCTTAGAAACCTCAGTTCCTGTAATTCCCATACCAATACCGATATCAGCAGTCTTAAGGGCTGGTGCATCATTTACTCCGTCCCCTGTCATGGCTACAACCTTACCTTCATTCTGCCAAGCTTTCACAATTCTTACCTTATGTTCAGGCGATACCCTAGCATAAACAGAATACTGTCCAACAACCTTTTGGAAGTCCTCATCACTTAAATCATTTAGTTCAGCTCCAGTTAACACATGATCTTCTGTGTCCCCTGCATCAATAATTCCTAAACGTTTAGCAATAGCTTCTGCCGTATCTTGGTGGTCACCTGTAATCATAATTGGACGAATTCCAGCTTGTTTAGCAACCTTAACCGCCTCTGCAGCTTCCTTACGCTCTGGGTCAATCATTCCTACAAGTCCAGCAAAGATTAGATCTTTTTCAACTATATCTGACTCAAGTTCAGGAATTTGATCAACTTCCTTATAAGCCATCATAAGGACACGAAGGGCCTGTTTAGCAAGTTTAGTATTTAAATCTAAAATATTTTTCCTATCGGCATCTGTTAACGTAGTTACTTGACCGTTTTCAAGCTTTCTAGTAATACGTTTTAGAAGTTGGTCAGGTGCTCCCTTAACTGCTACTAAATATTTACCATCAGCTTCCTTATGAATGGTTGTCATTAGTTTACGATCACTATCAAAAGGAATTTCTGCTACACGTTTTTCGACTTTTAAAATTTCTCGAACGTCATAGTTATTATCCAAACCATATTGGATAAGGGCTGTTTCAGTTGGATCCCCAAGTAGCTTACCGTCTTGACTAATTTTAGTATCGTTGGCAAAGTTCATAACCTTTAAGGTCATATCATCGGCTGTGATTTCATCTGCAGCATCTCTCAACTGTCCATTGGTATAAACTTTTTCAACAGTCATTTGATTAAGGGTTAGGGTACCAGTTTTATCACTGGCAATAATCTCAGTTGAACCCAAAGTTTCAACTGCTGGAAGTTTACGAACAATGGCATTCTTCTTAGTAAGAACCTGAGTTCCAAGAGCTAAAACAATAGTTACAATAGCTGGAAGTCCTTCTGGAATTGCAGCAACCGCAAGCGCAACAGACGTCATAAGCTCATCAAGAGGTGCATGTCCTTGGATAAAGACTCCCACACAGAAGGTAACAGCTGCAATCACAAGAATAGCATAAGTCAAAACCTTAGACAGGCGGTTTAGATTTTCCTTAAGAGGTGTCTCAGTTTCGTCAGCATTTTCAAGCATGCTGGCAATACGTCCAACCTCAGTATACATCCCAGTTGCAACAACTACACCGACCCCGCGACCATAGGTCACATTAGCATTTTGGTAGGCCATATTAACACGGTCACCAATTCCTGCATCATTACCTAAAAGAATGTCCTCATCCTTATCAACTGGTACTGACTCTCCAGTTAGTGCTGCTTCTTCAATCTTCATGCTGGCTGTATCAAGCAAGCGAATATCAGCTGGAACTACATCCCCTGCTTCAAGAAGAACAATATCCCCTGGAACCAGTAAGTTTGACTCAATGTCTTCAACATGACCATTACGACGAACACGCGCATTAGGCGTACTCATTGATTTCAAGGCGTCAATTGCAGCTTCAGCCTTGTTTTCTTGGAAGACACCAAAGGCTGCATTGATGATTACAACAGCCATGATAATAATCGCATCAGTAATATCCTCCCCACCACTTGTTACCACTGACAAGATGGCTGCAATAATCAAAACGATTATCATCAAATCTTTAAACTGATTTAAAAATTTTGTTAAAAGAGATTCTTTTTTCCCGGTATCAAGCTCATTTTTTCCGTAAAGCTCAAGGCGGCGGTTAACCTCCTCCGTGCTTAAACCTTTAGTTGATGAGTCCAACTCCTTTAGGACTTCATCCCCTGTTTGTGTAAAAAACTTTTTCTCTGACATAATTTTCCTTTCTTTCACAGGTAAGTATCACAGGTAAGTAAAAAAATAGAGACCTGTGGCTCAGCCACAAGTCTCACTTTTTAAGGTAATACCGGATTACTCGAATTGTCGATATTACCACGTCTGCACGTTAGTTACTCCCTTGTTATAAATAAGTCTATCAAAACTCCCTACTTCAGTCAAATGATAAACATGCTTGTAAATGTTTTTATATGTTCTAAAAATTATATAATAGCTAAATTAATAAATTTAAATTCTCTTTACTTCCTTGTCATCTATAGCACTTGCTATAAAATCTGAACTCAGTTTAAGATAGTCATCAATCAAAGATTCAAGTCCTTTTTCATCACCATCAAGCATTAGAGCATAAATTTTTTGATGATTTCTGATAACATCCAAAGTTCTTTCCTTGCATTTGGTTGTAATTTCATAAAAATACAACTGGTAGACCTCTAAGGTCTCAAGAATATTTTGAATCCTAAAAATTCTTGCCTTCTCAAAAATAAAATTATTAAAATCCCTAAAATTACTTCTGATTCCTGCAAAATCGTCTAGGTCATATAGATCTTCAGCTTCAAGGACAAGCCTATAAAGTTCTGAAAAATCTTTTTCAGACATTTTTTTACTAGCCTCAATGGCTGCAAGTGTTTCAAATGATCTTCTAATTGTGAAAATCTCATGAACATCTTTTCTGGTTATTCCAAGAACGACAGCTCCATTTTTGTTCCCAAGCCCGTAGGCTATTAACTTCTCAGACTCCAACTGCTTTAAAGCCTGTCTGATTGGAGTTCGTGATATATTAGAGTGGACGGAAATTTGTTTTTCATTTATCCTAGTTCCTGCTGGAATTTTCCCCGTAATTATCATCTTATAAAAGGCATCATAAACGATTTCATGCAATGACTTATCCAGCTTTAAATCTAGATAAGATAAGAATAGTTCAGTCACTTGATTCATTTTTCATCCTCAGTATTAAAATATAGGCCAGATTATCCCAATGTTCACATTATAAACTAAAATTTTAAAAAATAAAACACTTGTAGAACATTATCTACACGCATTCAATAATATTTCTTTTAATTAACCTTTGTTTATAAATACAGAAAAAGTTTAAAAATATACATAATATTCATTTAATTTGTGATAAAATTAAGAGAATTTAATTTTTAGATGGAGATATTATGTTTAACAAACGAAATCACTACTCTGATAGAAGACGCAGCAGAAGATACCCTAAAAGACACACTGGTTTAAAAGTATTCTTTAGCCTACTTTTGATTATCCTTATCTTCCTTGGGTCAGCTTCTTTTATCATCTATAGGAATGTCGATGCTGTTTTCGCAAACTCTTATAAGACTTTCCCTCAAACAACCGATATCAACTTTAAGGATTCTGAGGCCTTTACAACCCTAATTATTGAAAGTGGACGAAATAATTCTACCAATATTGCCTATGCTGCTGTTTTGGCTTCAACAAATGCCAAAAGCAAGCAAACAACCTTTATGAATTTTCCGGTCTTTGCCCTTATGCCCAACCAAAAGACAATAACCGAAGCTTATAATACTGGTGGCGATGAGGGAGTCATTCAAATGGTCTCTGATCTCATCAAAGTTCCAATTAACAAGGTCGTTCAAATTGATGTAAACAATATGGGTACTGTTGTTCAGGCAACTGGTGGAATTACCATGGAAAATCCTAAGGCCTTCAATGCTAACGGCTATAAATTCCAACAAGGTACTGTGACCCTACAGACTGCAGACCAAGTTCAAGCTTACCTAACACAGGTTGATGATGCAGACTTTGATTCATCAGTTAAGAGAATTCAAAATGTTTCAATGGAGCTATATGGTAACATTCAAAAAATTGCTAGCAGTAAAAAATTACAAAATATTAACTACTACCGCAATATTTTAGATGCCCTTTCAAGCATTACTAAATCAGATATTAGCTTAAAAGATGCCAAAGAAATTGCCCTTAACTACAACAAGGGACTAATTAATACAAGTAAATTAAATCTACATACAGTAACTGAAAATGATACTAAAATTGTAACCCAAGAGGAACTTGATTCAGTTAAAAATATGTTTGTCCAATCAATGAAATAAAAAAGAACCCTAGGGTTCTTTTTCTTATCTCATAACGATGTAATCTGGAACAGCTCTATTATCTTGACTGGCAACAATTACCTGTCCATTAACTGATATCTGACTTGATCCGCCTCCATCAAGAAGCAGCATATTTTCTAACCCCAGATTAGATACAGCATTCATGATATTTGAATATCCAGCATTAGTATCACTTAAGATAGCATATAAATTGTTCTTTTTATCATTGGCAATAAACATGTGAATTTTCCAGTCCACAGATCCATCACTTGGCTGAATCACCCCGTCGCGGATAATGGCTGATCCAAAATCATAGGACTGCTGGCCACCATTTGCAATAATTTCACTTGCTGGTGTTCTTGAGTCATAGATTTTACATGATCCGTCCTTATTAATTACAAAGGCATATTGCAGGCTGTCACCTGATTTCCAGTCCCTGATTAATTCCCCGTTGTTAATTTGGAAACCTGCAATTACCCCTGTTTCCATATTAAAACCTGAAGCATTCATAATCAATGAGTTTGGATACTTGGCCATAACCTCATCCATCGACATCCTTTGATCACTTAAATTAGTCACAGTCTTAAATTAGTCACAGTCTTAAGCACTTCAGGATTATTGATTCGGTAGATTGTAATATTATTTACCGACAAATCAGTAAATTTATCTAGTTTCTCGCTTGATGGAACCTTTACCCAACCAGCTTCACCAGTATCTTCTGCTAACTCCATACTTCCTGTAGCAGCTGGGGTTTTCTCCTCAGGCACATACCCATTTTCTTCTGAAGTTTTAGCAGGTTGATTGCTACTAAGGCTAGTTGTAGCCTCTTCCTTTTGAGGTAGGAAAAGGTCTCTTAAGGCATAAACTCCACCGCCAACAAGCAATAAAACTATTAAAAGTGGAACAACAAAGACCCAAAGACTATTCTTTTTTCTTCTTCTACTATATCTTTCCAAGTCAATCTCCAAAATTTATTTTTATTTCCCTAGGAATAATTAAGGACGATATTTCTCGCTTATTCCCATATTTCCTCTTATGGCATCAACAGTACTAGTAAATACAACCTTAGCTGAATCCTTATCACCACGTCTTAATTTACCAAAAATAATCTTTGAATAGTTTTTTAGGTTAACTAAAGAAAAGACCATCTTGTTCTCTGCATGAGCCCAACCTGTTACTAGACTATTCCTATAACCATAGTAGTTTTTCCAGTTTAATTTAGTTGGTCCAGCAGAAGCAGGTGCAGGTTTAGCAGTTTTATGGTTAATAAAGGCTAAAGGATTATACAAAATTTTTGCTTCTTTTCTAATTCTTAGGCTGTATTCTGTATCATCCATCCAAATGAAAAAGTCTTCTCTTGGTAAGCCAATCTTTTCAACAACATCCCTATTTACAACTAGACCACAGAAACTTGCTAAATCAATATCTGCCTTGGTTTCAGGGGCCACTGGCTCAGAAAGAAGGATATTGGGATTAGTGACATTTCTTCTTTGCTCCATTTGAACTTCCCCGTCTGGGAATTGAACCTTACCACAAAGACCGCCGTATTCACTATACTCGTCCTCATTTGAGAAGAGATTTTCAAAATAATTTAAGTCGTAGATGGCATCATCATCTGATAGTGATAGCCAGTCAAATTCTAAATTATCAAGGGCATACTTAACTCCAGCGCTAAATCCACCAGCTCCCCCGATGTTTTCATCTAATTTTTTATAGATTACATTTCCACCAAGTAGGTTATTTTTTTCTAATTCTTCAAAGGTTCCATCAGTCGAATTATTATCGATAATAATGATATTTGACGGCTTTAGTGTTTGATTTTTCATTGCTTCAACTGCTTCAATAAGTAGGTCCTTCCTGTTGAAAGTTACTATGATTGAAGCTATTTTTGGATCATTTTTCATTTATTCCCCTTAATAATTATTTATAAAAACTTAAATTGCTCATCTTAAACTTCTATTTTTTAATACTCTTCTTTAATCTTCCCACGATTTTAACCAAATAATTACTCTTATCTACTAAATATAAGGGAAGAATTAATGATTTTGAATAGTAATTACGGCATAAATAAGCCCTAGAATCATAAGATATTTTTAAGGCCCTAAAATCACCTTTTAGGTCCTTGGAACTGTGCCTATGGTTATGTAGGTAAAATTCATCTAATAGAATTAATTCCTTGTAACCCAACCTTTTAGCTTTAATTCCCAGAATATTTTCCTCATTGTATAGGAAGGTTCCCTCATCCAAGTAGTCAATTTCCTTTAAGAAATCTGATTTAGCTATAAAATAGCAGCCTGCAACACAATCAACCTCAGCTATTGTTCCATCTACAATATTAAAGGACTGAGCAATCCTGCTGTAAGGCATTCTAATCGAATGATTTAGGACAAGCTCCTTAGCCGTAGGAATTCTCCAACCTGCCTCACTGGCATTAAAATGTTTGGAATTGTTAATTGGCGAAGCCCCTGCTATCACATACTTATCATCAATATTTAAAGCTTCAATTGTTTTATAGATAAGGTTTGCATCTGGAATAATAACGTCCGGGTTTAATATTCCAACATATTTGGAATTAAATTCCTTCAAGGCAAATTTTATTCCGATATTATTACCTGCACTGTAGCCCTTATTTTCATCAGCAAATAGCAGGCTAACATTTTTAACATCTTTAAATTTATTCCTTAAAATTTCCTGGGAATTATTGGGTGAAGCATTATCAACAACAATAATATTAAAGTTTTCAGAAAAACTTAGTAGTTGCTCAACACATTTAATGGTGTCATCAAATGAATTATAATTCAAAACAACTAAAGATAATTCGTCAAAATATTTTGGTTTTTCTAAAGGCACTCTTACTCCACTCCTAATCTTCTAAAACTTTCATCAAATTATTGTAACTATTTGCCAGGGTCAGGTTTTTTATGCTTTCAACGGCATTATTTGCAAGCTTCTGCCTCAAATCTTGGTCTTTGAGAATCCTCACGATACTTTCAGCCATACCTGCTGCATCCCCTACCTCATTAACAAGAGCCGTTTGCTCATTAAGGGCAAAATCATCTGAACCACCATTTTTAGTAGTTACAAGAGCAGCCCCACAAGCCATAGCTTCCGTAGCCACAAGACCCCATCCTTCAAGAACAGAGGGGAACAAGTAGATAGAAGACTCATTATAGACCTCATCTCTCAGCTGATCACCTGATCTTTTTCCTAAATATTTAATAAAAGCTGGTAAATTTTCAGGCTGATCAAAAACACCAAAGAGCTGGGCTTCAAACTTAGGATAGCGTTTGTAGGCTAACTCTAGGGCCTCTATTCCTGTAGCCGTTCCCTTGTAGGGATTGGTATGGTAAATCATTGAAACGATTGGTTTTCTATCTTCAATAGGTTTGGTTAAGTAAAATTTTGATTCGTCAGTATAGTTCTTAACTAAATAAACCTCTGAGCTATATTTTTCAACCTCTCTTTTAAGCCATGAACTTACCACAATCTTCTTCATTGGAAGCTTCCAGGCTTCCCTGATAATTTCTTCCTTATAGTAGACCTTTTCATCATGTTGGATAAGATAGAAATAATTTTTTAAATTATCCACCCTATCAGCAATGCTTAAAACAATATCAAATCGGAAGCAGATAACCCTCTCATAATCCTTGAGCTCCCTTGGTTTAAAGTGAAAGGAACTTGATATCTTAATTTTTTCATCAACAGGATACCAACTTATCTTTTTTTGATCCCCTTTGGTTTTAGCATAATCATAAAAATGCTTTAAAATTTTAAGGTTATTCTTTGGTCTGATTTTATAGTCTGAATCTCCAACAAATAAAATTTCAACCTCATGGCCATGCCTTGACATCTCATTGGCATAATCATACATTACCTTCATTCCACCAGATGGCTTATCTGTATTTCTTGGAATAACAAACTTTATCTTCATCTTCAATTTCTCTCTTATAAGCCTTTACAGCTTAGATTTCATCTTTTTCTAAAAGACTTAGGTAGTAGGTACATGATTTTACTAGATTCTCATTTTGGAATTTATTTCTCTTAAAGAAATCACTGTGTGATTTTTTAGTAGAGCTACTTTTATCATGAATAACCTTTAACTCTGGTGAATAATATGATTTTAAGCCAGCTTTTTCCATCTCATAAAATAAAATCTGCATTTCCATGTAGAAGAAGGTATTTTCATCAAAGGCATAGTCACGCCATTCAAAAAATTGCTTAGAAAAGACAACAAAGGCTCCGTGAAGTTGAATTCCCTCTTGTGCTTCCTTCCAAAAATCCCCATCATTATAAGACTTGTTGTTTCTTACAAAATTAGCAAGTCGGTTTCTCACCAGGGCGTAATAAGGATGGTCAATCTTAGACTGGGCTGTTTTAATACGCTTCTTAACAGCCTCTTTTGAAACCCAGTCCCCTTTCTTAGGATTTTGGTGTTGATTTGTTCCACCAACATTAATATCAGGCCCGTAGGCTGCAAAGTTTTCTCTGGCATAGATTTCTTCAATGGCTTGATCAAAATTATTAGATTCCAGGTGAGAATCTGGATTCATGATTGCTATAAAATCAGGATTTTCTGCCAGTGCCCTTCTGAAACCAACATTCATTCCCCTTGCAAAACCTGCATTCTCTTGGTTTAAGATGACCTCAATTTTATCATCACTAGCATACTTGTCTTTGAGCCTTTGACCTGATTTATCAGGACTATCATTATCAACAATTACAATCTTGTAATCATTTGCTACCTTTTCTCTTATGCTAGCTACTGCTAAATCAATTTCATCTTCTGAATTAAAATTTAATGTTACAAAGGAAATCATTACTTTTTCTCTACCTGCCTTTTTCTTTTACACGTCTACTTTTTATATTTCTTAATGGGTTCTATCTTCTTGGTGAGACTTTTTATAATCTGGCTCTTCTGTAGCATAATTTTGTCCGTAAAGCTTCTTCAAATAAAAATCAAAATCATCTGGAACAAGCATCTCAGTATCTTCAAATTGAAGCATTTTACCTTTGCCCCATACTTCTGAGTCAAACAATTCCTTAAAGGAAAGTGAACCTGTAACAGTCCCCTTAACCGGTGAGTCCGCATAGTCTATTGATGTATAAAGATCATCTAATTTATCATAGATTTGATTCTGTGTTTCACGTGAATTTAATCTAAGAGCTTTTAAGGCCTTAACAACCTTATAAACCATTGGACTTTTCGTCTTCACAGTATCCTTATTTTCTAAGGTAAAGGTTGAAGCAATGGCCCTTAAGTATAAAACTCTAAATTGATAGAATTTTAAGGCCAATTTATTTTGTGGTCCTGAATCAAGTGGAAGGCAGTCAATTAAACAAAGTCCCAAATGATTATTCTTTGGAATTCCAAGCTCCACCCTAACTTCCTCTTTTAAGAAGACACGCGGGAAATAACAAAAAGAATTAAAGTCATCTGAATATGCGGCTACCCAAAACTTGTCAGATAGACCTTCTTGCATAAGCTCAATTGCTTCCTTATAGTATGGCCTTGGAATTGCTATATCGACATCATCATCCCAGGGCACAAATCCCTGATACTTGACCGCTCCCATAACTGATCCACCCCGTAAAAAAAAAGGATAACCTTTACTATCCATTATTGCCTTAATTTCCTTCAAAGCTTCAAGTTCTAGCAGTTGTAATTGCTTAATTTTCTTATCTTCACTAAAAGTCATTTCCCACCCTACCAATATTTAAAATTAAATTATAAGTAATATAATATGCTATACTACACCTAATAAATTTGAACGTAACTAATAACAATTGTACCCAATTTTTATTATGAACACAAGGTTTGTTAAAAAAGTTTATTAAAATTTTCATTAACTCTGGTAGTCCTACATAACTTGTTTTTTATATAAATAAAAATTATAAACATATTAAGTAATTAAAACTGGTATAATAGATTTATATTATAATTAACTTTAAAGGAGAAAACTATGGCTGAAGTAGAAAGCTTCCAACTTGACCACACTAAAGTGCTAGCACCTTACGTCCGACTTATTGCAAGCGAAGAAGGTCCTCGTGGTGATGTTATTACAAATTTTGATGTTCGCTTGGTTCAACCTAATGTTCAAGAAATTCCAACAGGAGGACTCCACACAATTGAACACCTCCTTGCAAGTCTTATCCGCGATAGAATTGATGGAATGATTGACTGCAGTCCCTTTGGCTGTCGAACTGGTTTTCATATGATTATGTGGGGCGAGCCAACTAGTGAAGAAATCGCACGAGTTATTAAATCATCTCTTGAAGAAATTGCAGATGGTATTACTTGGGAAGACGTCCCTGGGACCACTATTGAATCTTGTGGTAACTACCGTGATCATTCACTGTGGTCAGCCAAAGAATGGGCCCGCGATATCCTATCAAAAGGAATTTCATCAGATGCCTTTGAAAGAAAAGTAATTTAAAAGCAGAAAAAATCGCTAGTGGGATGCTAGCGATTCTCGGGAGTTTATTTATGAAAAAAGTTTTTATACAGTTATAAAGCTGTTGTTTTAGGAGTGACTTTAGTATAAGTCCGTAAGCTTAAGCAAAGCTAAAGATAAACTTAGATTAAATTAAAATAATATACCTTTAAATTCTTTCAAAAAATAAACAACTAGCTTCTAATAAAACAGGAAAAATCGCTAGATTAATTAAACTTAAAATAATATACCTTTAAATTCTTTCAAAAAATAAACAACTAGCTTCTAATAAAACAGGAAAAATCGCTAGTGGGATGCTAGCGACTTTCGGGAGTTTATTTATGAAAAAAGTTTTTATACAGTTTTAAAGCTGTTGTTTTAGGAGTGACTTTAGTATAAGTCCCTAAGCTTAAGCAAAGCTAAAGATAAACTTAGATTAAACTTAAAATAATATACCTTTAAATCCCTTCAAAAACCAAACAACTAGCTTCTAATAAAACAGGAAAAATCGCTAGTGGGATGCTAGCGACTTTCGGGAGTTTATTTATGAAAAAAGTTTTTATACAGTTTTAAAGCTGTTGTTTTAGGAGTGACTTTAGTATAAATCCATAAGCTTAAGCAAAGCTAAAGATAAACTTAGATTAAACTTAAAATAATATATCTTTAAATCCCTTCAAAAACCAAACAACTAGCTTCTAATAAAAGATAAATGAAAACAGGAAAAATCGCTAGAGGGCTTCTAGCGATTTTCGGGAGTTTATTTATGAAAAAAGTTTTTATACAGTTTTTAAAGCTGTTGTTTTAGGAGTGGCTTTAGTATAAATCCATAAGCTTAAGCAAAGCTAAAGATAAACTTAGGTTAAACTTAAAAAAAGAATCTTGATTAAATCAAGATTCTTTTTATTAATTATTTATCTGTAAGGGCGTCAAGTCCTGGAAGAACTTTACCTTCAAGAAGTTCCATAGAAGCTCCACCACCAGTAGAGATCCATGAGAATCTGTCAGCGTATCCTAGGTTGATTGCAGCTGCTGCTGAATCTCCACCACCAATGATTGATTTACAATCTGGTTGTGAAACGATAGCGTCCATAACTCCGATAGTACCAGCTTGGAAGTCAGGGTTTTCAAATACACCCATAGGTCCGTTCCATACTACAGTTTTAGCGCCTTCGATTTCTTTACCGAATTGAGAGATAGCTTTAGGACCGATATCAAGACCCATGAATCCAGCATCGATTGCTTTACCTTCAGTATCTTTGATTTCAGTGTAGTCAGCAAATCCGTTAGCTTCTTTAGAATCGTCTGGAAGGATTAGTTTTCCGTTAGATTTTTCTAGAAGTTCGCGAGCAAGGTCAAGTTTGTCTTCTTCAACTAGAGAGTTTCCGATTTCAATTCCTTGAGCTTTGAAGAATGTGTAAGTCATACCTCCACCGATAAGGACTTTATCAGCTTTTTTAAGAAGGTTTTCGATAACACCAATCTTGTCAGATACTTTAGATCCACCAAGGATTGCAACGAATGGACGAACTGGGTTGTCAACAGCGTTTTGGATGTACTCGATTTCGTTTTCAAGTAAGAATCCTGCTACTGCTTTATCAACGTTTTTAGAGATACCAACGTTTGAAGCGTGGGCACGGTGAGCAGTACCGAATGCATCGTTAACGAAGATTCCGTCTCCAAGGTTAGCCCAGTATTTAGCAAGTTCTGGATCGTTTCCAGATTCTTTTTTACCGTCGATGTCTTCAAAACGAGTGTTTTCAACAAGAAGAACTTGTCCGTCTTTAAGATCGTTAACAGCTTTTTCAAGTTCAGCTCCACGAGTTTCAGGAACGAAAACAACTTCTTGACCAAGTTTTTCAGATAAAGCTTTTGCTACTGGAGCAAGAGATTTTCCTGCTTTATCTTCTTCAGTTTTAACACGTCCAAGGTGAGAGAAGAGGATAGCACGTCCACCGTGATCAACGATGTATTTGATTGTTGGTAGTGCTGCAGTGATACGGTTATCGTTAGTGATAACTCCGTCTTTTAGGGGAACGTTAAAGTCAACACGGACAAGAACTTTCTTACCTTTAAGATCTACATCTTTAACAGTTAATTTAGCCATTTTTTCTCCTTTTAAAATCAAATGATTTAGCTACTTATATACATTGATTATTATAGCACATACTCATCTTTTGTTAAGTAGTAAATGTGTTTTTTACTTAGATAATTTTACAACTGAACCTTTAAGTCCGATTGATCCAAATCCATCAATCTTAGAATCGATGTTGTGACCATTTTTACCAAACTCATTGATACGGATGTTTTTAACTTTTGTACCCTTTTTGATTGGTTTTGGCATACCCTTAACTGGAAGGTCTTTAATGATTACTACAGTGTCTCCTGTGTTAAGTTCATTACCTTCGCTATCTAAAACAACAAACTTATCTTCAGTTTCTGTAGCAGCTAAATCATCAGCTGTAAACTCAAGTCCACAATCAGGACATCCGTAAGTTGTATCAGATAATTCATAAGTATATTCGCATGAGCATGATGGGCATTTAGGTGTTTCCATTTTTTCTCCTTTAAATTAAATTTAAAAAAGGGAAGCTATTAAGCCTCCCTTATTTTTATCGTTAATAAGATGTCTTATTTAGCGATTTTTGCGAAGTACTCAAGAGTACGAACTAGTTGTGAAGTGTATGACATTTCGTTGTCATACCAAGCAACAGTTTTAACTAGTTGTGCATTGTCATCACCAGTGATGATTTCTGTTTGAGTAGCATCGAAAAGTGATCCAAATGACATACCAACGATGTCAGATGAAACGATATCGTCAGTGTTGTATCCGTAAGACTCGTTAGCAGCTTTAGCCATAACTTCGTTTACTTCTTCAACAGTAACTTCTTTACCAAGGATGCTTACAAGTTCAGTAAGTGATCCAGTTGGGATTGGAACACGTTGTGCGTGACCTGAAAGTTTACCGTTTAACTCAGGGATTACAAGACCGATAGCTTTAGCAGCACCAGTTGAGTTAGGAACGATGTTGATTGCAGCAGCACGCGCACGACGGAAGTCTCCACCACGGTGAGGACCGTCAAGAAGCATTTGGTCACCAGTGTAACCGTGAACTGTAGTCATTGTACCAGCTTTAAGACCGAATTCTTTGTTAAGAGCGTCAGCCATTGGTGCAAGACAGTTAGTAGTACATGAACCAGCAGAGATTACTGTTTCAGTTCCATCAAGTACATCATGGTTAGTGTTGAAAACGATAGTTTTAACATCAGCTCCACCAGGTGCAGTGATTACAACTTTTTGAGCTCCATTTTCGTGAAGGTGAAGTTCAGCTTTTTCTTTAGAAGCGAAGAATCCAGTTGCTTCAAGAACGATTTGAACGTCATCGTTTTTCCAATCGATTTTTGTTGGGTCAGCTTCAGCAGAAACTTTAACGAATTTACCGTTAACGTTAAATCCACCTTCAGCAACTTCAACAGAACCGTCGAAACGACCTTGAGTTGAATCATATTTTAAAAGGTGAGCAAGCATTTCTGGGTTAGTTAGATCGTTGATACGAGCAACTTCAACACCTTCGATTTCTTGAATACGACGGAATGCAAGACGCCCGATACGTCCAAAACCATTAATACCGACTTTAATTACCATAATGTAGATTTCCTCCTTATTGAAAATCAAAAATTTATTTACGGGAGACCTAGCTCCCACCACATTGGTAAGTAATCAACTTACATCAACTATGATAACATTTTTACAATAAATTGCAAGAACTAAAGACTGATAAGTCATAGATAAAATATAAATAAATAGTGGCCTTATTACAATATTATTAAGAATAAATTACTCGTCTTTAACATTTTCTTTTTTGCCAAATAATTTAGCAAAAAAGCCCTTTTTCTTCCCAGTATCAATGTCAGATTTCAACTTTTCAGCATCTTCTTTTAATTGCTCAGAATCCAGTTTTAGTTGCTCAGTATCAAGTCTCAACTGCTCACTATCAGCCATAGCCTTAGCAGTTAATTGCTGCTGCTGATCAAGCTGTTTGTCTTTTTCAAAAATCTGTTGGTCCTTAATGGCAATCTGATTATCCTTAGTAGCAAGCTGAGTATCCTTAACCCTTAACTGTTCATTTAAGCGTCTAATCTCAGCATTCTTATCCTCCATGAGGCTTGTAAGAAGACTTGCTATACCTTGGTCACTTGTTCCTTTGTCCGTTTCCTCTTCTGGTTTAAGAGTAACCTTCTTACCATAGATATTTTCAAGTTCCTTAATACCGTTTATATTTACAACAGTCGTACCTTTTTCATTTTTTTCCACAAACTCCCCAGGCAATTTTTTTACCCGGTTATTCATGGCTTGCCGGGTTACTCCGAATAAATCCGACAATTCACTTACAGTTTTTAAATCCATTATCCACTCCTTACACAAAATATATTAATAGCTAAATTATAACATTTATTGAAAAATAAAAAAACAAGGCTTGTTAACTAAGGAAGCCAAAACTTATTGATTAGATAGTAAATCATGCTATAATATCAAATGACTTGGTTTCCAGTTAATTTTAACTTATAGACCACAAACATTCACTAATAAGGAAGTTTTTATGAAATTTAAAAAAAATATTGGGCTCCCCCTCATTTTAATATCGGTCTTTTTAGGACTTATCCTTGCTTTTTCCGTAATTCAAACCAAGGATACAACAGACCTTCATCACCTAAAAAGTGAACTCAACGCAGCTCAGGAAAAATTAAAGGCCCTTGAGGAGCGAAACCAGCTACTTGAAGATGCTGTGACTAATCCCATCAAGGCATATGGAAATGAAACTCGTGAAGAACTCAAAAAACAAGGATTAAATGATAACCTCATTCTACAAACAGATGAAAGATGGGCAAGCCTTCCTTATGGTTGGGGAATTTACTCTACCTTTGATAAAAATGCCTGCGCTATAGCCTCCCTTTCAATGATTAATGCTAATTATCAAAAGGGAGATCTATCAGTTCAAAATGTTTTAGACTGGGCCAAAAATGACTACTTCACTGATGACGGGACTTCTTGGAATATTTTCCCAGCCTTCGCTCAACACTACGGCTACACTTATACTGATCTTGGTGATAACATCGAAGATGCTCTTCCCTACCTAAACCAAGGAATTCCAGTCGTTGCCTCAGTTAAACCGGGAATTTTTACCTCAGTTGGTCACATTTTAGTCCTAAGTTCAGCAAATGACCAAGGAATTCATCTCCTTGATCCAAATGATGATGCTAAAAAAAGGCATTCTCTGACAACCTATAGTAATGAACAAATCCAAAATGAACTTGCCCACCTATGGGTTTATAAACCAGAGTAAAAGGGAGTATTCACTCCTTTTTTATTTTGATTAAAAATTATTTTTTTGACTGGCAAATTTTGTTTCGACTGCTTTTTTATAAGCGGCAAGAAGATTTTTTACTGCTTCTTTTGACTCGGTTGAATCCGGCGCAAACATATCAAAGGCATGGTAACACCCTTCATAAACATCAAGGGTAGCCTCCCCGCCGCTAGCTTTTATATTTTCAATATAGAAGCTAGTCTCGTCATAAAAGGGTTCAATTGTCCCCACAAATGAATATGTCGGAGGAAGATCCTTGAAATTTTGAAGTCTAGCTGGAGCTGCATAAGGGGGAATATCTTGACTACCATACATGGGCCCCAAATACATCTTCCAAGCCAAGATATTTGCCTTCTGATCCCAAACAGGGGCATTATTATTAACTACTGATACAGTCTTACATCTATCATCAAGCATGGGATAAAGTGGAATTTGAAAGGCTATATTAACCTCACCTCTGTCTCTTGCATACGCTGACAGAGCACAAGTCAAACCACCTCCAGCACTCTCCCCACCTACAAAAAGTTGGTCCTCCCTTATTCCAAGATCTTTGTGGTGCTTTTTCATCCATAAAAGGCTCAAATAGGCATCATTAAGAGGCGCTGGATAAGGTTTTTCAGAGGATAATTGATAATCAGGCGCAATAATAACTGTAGGACTTGTCCTAATAAAATTTTCAATGGTTCTGGTCTCAATCTCAGGTCGTCCCATAGCGTAACCCCCTCCGTGGAACCATAAAAGCCCAGGTAACCCCTTCATTGACTGGTAGCCCTTAGGTTTATAGATACAGAGTCTGAGTTTACTACCATCATCCCGGTCAATAAAGACCTCTTCAAAGGAAATATCATCAGCTGGTCTTATTCTCTTAAGTATACGGTCAAGCAAAAATTGGCTGAAATAAAATCCCAGTCTACTATGCCAGGGAAGTAAAACCTTTAATACCTCACCCCTTTTACGAAGATCAGGAGCAATCATTTTCCTAGTAACTTTCATTAATTCATCCTTTTTATCAATATTACAAAATAGTATATCATAAAACAGCAAAAAGACAGTTTTAAGAGGTTAAATTAGTAAAAAATAATGATGATTAGGGAAAACAATTTTGTTTTAAAAAAATTAAAATGAGACAGTGTGCAAATAGGAAAAGGAGTTAATTATGAACTAGTTTTGCTTTAATAATCGTTCAAATTTAACGATAATTTTTAACTTTTTATCTAATAAATCCCTTCAAGTTACAGCTACAGTCTTAGCTATCTTAGAACTTATACTATTTATCATGCTTGGTTCTTATAAGTACTACCCTAAGTCGTTTTGGTTATCAGGACGGGATCCTAAAATTATTATTTAATGCTAGTTACCCAGTTCTAGGTTTCCCAGCCTATGTCCTTCTACTTGGTTCACTAGGTATGGTAGTCTTTTCAGTACTTAAATTTGTAAAATCAAAACACAACTAAATACAGCTAATAAATCCTTTCCCACAATAAAGAACCCAAATTTCGAGTTCTTTTTTCTTTTAATGGAAGCCTTTACTCCAGTATGTTACAATGAGATTATTCAAAAATTAAAGGGTGAACAAATTGCAGAAAAATAAACCAAAAATTTCAATAATAATACCAGTCTATAATTCAGAAAAATATATTAAACAATGTATTGATTCTATTCTCCAGAATACCTATACCGACTATGAAGTTTTACTTATTAATGATGGATCTACCGATAATAGCCTCACTATTTTAGAAGATTTTAGACAAAGTGATGATAGAATACAGGTAATAAATAAGGAAAATCAAGGGGTAGCTCCTACCAGAAATTTAGGAATATCTATAGCTCAAGGGGAATATATTGTTTTCATTGATAATGATGATTTTATCGATTCTGATTATCTAGAAATTTATCTCCAAGAGATTGAAAAAAATAAGTCAGATATTGTAATCGGTGGATATAAACGAACAAACAAAGAAAAAATTCTTTTTTCTGACTATCCAAGGGATAGTAAATGGGGAAAATATATAATCCTTGCACCTTGGGCAAAAATATACCGTAAGTCTTTTTTACTTAAAAATGACATTCAATTTCTTGATTATCCAATTGGAGAAGATGTTTATTTCAACTTAAAAGCATTTAATTTTACCAAGAAAATAAGCTCAATTAATTATACTGGTTATAATTGGTTTTATAATGGGGAAAGTGTATCGAATACCTCCCAAAAAGGTTTTAGCCCAAAAATAAATATTATATATTTTTTAAACAAACTCCTTGAAATTTCAAAAAACAGTCAGGAAAATGAGTATTTTAAATACTATATTAAACGTTATTACATTTGGTATCTTCTTTTTTCAGGAAGACAAGCATCAGCAAATGAATTTATGAACCAGTATCATACCATTAAAAATTGGATACAAGAAAAGGGACTTGAAAGTAAGCTAAATCCCCTTTCAAATAAATTATCAGGAGAAAATTACAAGAATCGTCTTATTGTAATGATTTTTAGATTCCTTGAAAAAACTCACCTCTTACCTATATTTGCAAAATTATACTGCCAAAAAAGATAGATTCTCTAATCTATCTTTTTTCATATTTCATATATGATTATCAGGAACATAAACAACTTCAAACTCTTCGGCTACGACCTTCATTTCTTCACTAAAAGATTTGCCGTAGTCCTTTAATTCTTTAGTAAAAAATTTTTGATGCTCCCTTTGCCAATAGCCCAAACTAAGATCTCCTTCACCCTCCTTAAGAGCATGGTTTTTATCAATTTCAGAGAATTTTAAAATTTTAACCCTATTTGTTCTAATAATACAAAGGGGATGATTTTTAGAGTCCAAAATGATACTGTAGTCATCCACCTGAGGGATTCTCTCCCCATAAAAATCATAGCCATCATAAGCACTAGCCGTTGCCGTTTTTTTACCTTCAAGCACAAGCTGCCCTAACTTATCAGGTTCTACCCCAAATTGCCAGGCATCATACCTGATGTCAATCACATCCAAATTTTTACGGCCCAAAAATTCATTCCATAAATCAGTAACCTTTTTATTCCCATCCATCTTTATCTTCTCCTACTGTCCTTATCCAATACCTAATCTTCTCCTACTGTCCTTATCCAATACCTAGCTAAAATTTCCCCATCAGATTTTTCATAATATGAATCTAGTCGACCACCAACTTTTTCAATCGTAGCCCTACTTGCAAGATTATCTTCCAAGGCTGTTATAAAGACATCTTCAATCTGCCTTTCTTTAAATTTATCCAGGGCAAACTTCAGAAGTTCTGACATAATCCCTTGACCTCTGAAAGCAGGAGCTGTAACATACCCAATATGACCTCCTTCAGTCGATAAATTTCCCTTAGTCAAATCCCATCTACAAGTAATTTTTGCACAAATACTTCCATTTTTAAAATAATAGTATGCTATCACAGGAGAATAATCAGGATTAGAAGGACATTTCTCATTTTGGTATAACTTTTTTAAGTAAAGATTAAAATCAGACACTGGTCTAATAGCTTGGGAAGAGTATTTAAAGCCCTCATTCTTTTCAGTAAGAAGAGCATCTAGAAAAATTCTAAATTCCCTTTCATCCTTGCCTTCTAATCTTCTAATTTCAATCTCATTCATAAGTTCTTCTCCTAGCCTAAAGTATTTTTATAACTGTAGCATAGAAAAAATTAATAAGCAATTATCTACATGTCTTACATTTTCTAAAACAAAAAAAGCAAGATATCATCTTGCTTTTACTTTATACCGGCGGCCGGGGTCGAACCGGCACGATCGTGAGATCACTGGATTTTGAGTCCAGCGCGTCTGCCAATTCCGCCACGCCGGCTTATTACTTTAAATTACAACTGGGGTAGCTGGATTCGAACCAACGCATGAGGGAGTCAAAGTCCCTTGCCTTACCGCTTGGCTATACCCCAATAAAATAGGCGAATGAGGGGAATCGAACCCCCGAATGTCAGAGCCACAATCTGATGTGTTAACCACTTCACCACATCCGCCACTTTTTAACACGGACAGTAGGAATCGAACCCACACTAAAGGTTTTGGAGACCTTTGTTCTACCGTTAAACTATGTCCGTAATATGGAAGGGGAGGGATTCGAACCCCCGAACCCGAAGGAGCGGATTTACAGTCCGCCGCGTTTAGCCACTTCGCTACCCTTCCGATATAATAAATCTTAACGGTCCCGACGGGAATCGAACCCGCGATCTTCGCCGTGACAGGGCGACGTGATAACCGCTACACTACGGGACCTACAAATTGTTTATGGGAGTTAACGGGATCGAACCGCTGACCCTCTGCTTGTAAGGCAGATGCTCTCCCAGCTGAGCTAAACTCCCAAGGGTGGTCGTTCAACTCAGCCAGCAGTGGAAAACTTATGTTTTCTTTATCCGCCGATTCGGAATATACTCCGAACTGAGCTAAACTCCCAATTCGCTTGGCGCCTACCTTATCTCACAGGGGGCAACCCCCAACTACTTCCGGCGTAACGAGACTTAACTTCTGTGTTCGACATGGGAACAGGTGTATCTCTCGTGCAATAAGCACCAAACTTGTTTGTAATCTTTCGATCACTCAAAATTGAATAATTTCTTCTATAACTCGAAACAACTTCAAATGTTGCTTGACTCTTATTTTAGGATAAGTCCTCGAGCGATTAGTACTAGTCCGCTACATGTGTCACCACACTTCCACTTCTAGCCTATCTACCTGATCATCTTTCAGGGCTCTTAACCAATAATTGGTGGGAAATCTCATCTTGAGGTGGGCTTCGCACTTAGATGCTTTCAGCGCTTATCCCTTCCCTACATAGCTACCCAGCGATGCTCTTGGCAGAACAACTGGTACACCAGCGGTAAGTCCATCCCGGTCCTCTCGTACTAAGGACAGATCCTCTCAAATTTCCTACGCCCGCGACGGATAGGGACCGAACTGTCTCACGACGTTCTGAACCCAGCTCGCGTGCCGCTTTAATGGGCGAACAGCCCAACCCTTGGGACCGACTACAGCCCCAGGATGCGACGAGCCGACATCGAGGTGCCAAACCTCCCCGTCGATGTGAACTCTTGGGGGAGATAAGCCTGTTATCCCCAGGGTAGCTTTTATCCGTTGAGCGATGGCCCTTCCATGCGGAACCACCGGATCACTAAGCCCGACTTTCGTCCCTGCTCGATTTGTAGATCTCGCAGTCAAGCTCCCTTATACCTTTACACTCTATGAATGATTTCCAACCATTCTGAGGGAACCTTTGGGCGCCTCCGTTACCTTTTAGGAGGCGACCGCCCCAGTCAAACTGCCCGTCAGACACTGTCTCCCACCATGATTAATGGTGCGGGTTAGAGTAGCCATAACACAAGGGTAGTATCCCAACAACGCCTCATCATACACTGGCGTGCATGAATCATAGGCTCCTACCTATCCTGTACATGTGGTACAGATACTCAATATCAAACTGCAGTAAAGCTCCATGGGGTCTTTCCGTCCTGTCGCGGGTAACCTGCATCTTCACAGGTACTAAAATTTCACCGAGTCTCTCGTTGAGACAGTGCCCAAATCGTTACGCCTTTCGTGCGGGTCGGAACTTACCCGACAAGGAATTTCGCTACCTTAGGACCGTTATAGTTACGGCCGCCGTTTACTGGGGCTTCAATTCATACCTTCGCTTACGCTAAGCACTCCTTAACCTTCCAGCACCGGGCAGGCGTCACCCCCTATACATCATCTTACGATTTAGCAGAGAGCTGTGTTTTTGATAAACAGTCGCTTGGGCCTATTCACTGCGGCTGACTTAAAGTCAGCGCCCCTTCTCCCTAAGTTACGGGGCCATTTTGCCGAGTTCCTTAACGAGAGTTCTCTCGCTCACCTGAGGCTACTCGCCTCGACTACCTGTGTCGGTTTGCGGTACGGGTAGATATTATTTAAACGCTAGAAGCTTTTCTCGGCAGTGTGACATCACATACTTCGCGACCTTAGTCGCTTCCCCATCACAGCTCAATGTTAGAAGTACAAGCATTTGACTCATACTACACCTCACTGCTTAGACCAGAATCCATTAACTGGCACATGTTAGCCTACTGCGTCCCTCCATCACTATAATATCTAGTACAGGAATATCAACCTGTTGTCCATCGGATACGCCTTTCGGCCTCTCCTTAGGTCCCGACTAACCCAGGGCGGACGAGCCTTCCCCTGGAAACCTTAGTCTTACGGTGGACAGGATTCTCACCTGTCTTTCGCTACTCATACCGGCATTCTCACTTCTATACGCTCCAGCACTCCTCACGGTATACCTTCGGCGCTGTATAGAACGCTCTCCTACCAATTACTTAAAAAGTAATTCCACAGCTTCGGTAATATGTTTAGCCCCGGTACATTTTCGGCGCAGGGTCACTCGACTAGTGAGCTATTACGCACTCTTTGAATGGTAGCTGCTTCTGAGCTAACATCCTAGTTGTCTGTGCAACCCCACATCCTTTTCCACTTAACATATATTTTGGGACCTTAGCTGGTGGTCTGGGCTGTTTCCCTTTCGACTACGGATCTTAGCACTCGCAGTCTGACTGCCGTACATATGTCATTGGCATTCGGAGTTTATCTGAGATTGGTAATCCGGGATGGACCCCTCACCCAAACAGTGCTCTACCTCCAAGACATTTAAATTACGACGCTAGCCCTAAAGCTATTTCGGAGAGAACCAGCTATCTCCAAGTTCGTTTGGAATTTCTCCGCTATCCACAAGTCATCCAAGCACTTTTCAACGTACTCTGGTTCGGTCCTCCAGTGAGTTTTACCTCACCTTCAACCTGCTCATGGATAGGTCACATGGTTTCGGGTCTACATCATGTTACTAAAGCGCCCTATTAAGACTCGCTTTCGCTACGGCTCCGACTCTTCATCTTAACCTCGCAACATAACGTAACTCGCCGGTTCATTCTACAAAAAGGCACGCTCTCACCCATTAACGGGCTCGAACTTGTTGTAGGCACACGGTTTCAGGTGCTATTTCACTCCCCTTCCGGGGTTCTTTTCACCTTTCCCTCACGGTACTGGTTCACTATCGGTCACTAGGGAGTATTTAGACTTGGGAGATGGTCCTCCCGGATTCCGACAAGATTCCTCGTGTCTTGCCGTACTCAGGATACTGCTAGGTATACATTCTATTTCGATTACGAGGCTATTACTCTCTCTGGCTTACCTTTCCAGGTAATTCTTCTATAAAATGTAAGTCCACGTTGCAGTCCTACAACCCCAAGGGACAAGTCCCTTGGTTTGGTCTTCTTCCGTTTCGCTCGCCGCTACTCAGGAAATCGCATTTGCTTTCTCTTCCTGCAGCTACTTAGATGTTTCAGTTCACTGCGTCTTCCTTCTCATACACTATGTATTCATGTATGGATAACATCCATTAGATGTTGGGTTCCCCCATTCGGAAACTCACGGATCATCGCTTACTTACAGCTCCCCGTGAAATATCGTAGTTAGTCACGTCCTTCTTCGGCTCCTAGTGCCAAGGCATCCACCGTGCGCCCTTATTAACTTAACCTTTAATTTTGAATTATTAAATTCAGTTATAAGTTTTGATTTCTTCGTTTTTAAACTCTTTAAATCACAGCATTTTCGGTTTATTTCTTTGTTATATTAGAAATTATTCAATTTTCAATGATCGATTGGTAGTCATTCAACTACCTATGGAGCCTAGCGGGATCGAACCGCTGACCTCCTGCGTGCAAAGCAGGCGCTCTCCCAGCTGAGCTAAGGCCCCAATCTTCTTTGAGAAGATATATATCTTGTTTTAGGTATAAACCTCTCAAAACTAAACAATGCAAAACTAAATGTGCAGGTATCCTCGTATTTTCCTTAGAAAGGAGGTGATCCAGCCGCACCTTCCGATACGGCTACCTTGTTACGACTTCACCCCAATCATCTATCCCACCTTAGGCGGTTGGCTCCTTACGGTTACCTCACCGACTTCGGGTGTTACAAACTCTCGTGGTGTGACGGGCGGTGTGTACAAGGCCCGGGAACGTATTCACCGCGGCGTGCTGATCCGCGATTACTAGCGATTCCGACTTCATGTAGGCGAGTTGCAGCCTACAATCCGAACTGAGAGAAGCTTTAAGAGATTAGCTTGCCGTCACCGGCTTGCGACTCGTTGTACTTCCCATTGTAGCACGTGTGTGCCCAGGTCATAAGGGGCATGCTGATTTGACGTCATCCCCACCTTCCTCCGGTTTATTACCGGCAGTCTCGCTAGAGTGCCCAACTTAATGATGGCAACTAACAATAGGGGTTGCGCTCGTTGCGGGACTTAACCCAACATCTCACGACACGAGCTGACGACAACCATGCACCACCTGTATCGAGTGTCCCGAAGGAACTCCCTATCTCTAGGGATAGCACTCGTATGTCAAGACCTGGTAAGGTTCTTCGCGTTGCTTCGAATTAAACCACATGCTCCACCGCTTGTGCGGGCCCCCGTCAATTCCTTTGAGTTTCAACCTTGCGGTCGTACTCCCCAGGCGGAGTGCTTAATGCGTTAGCTGCGACACTCAGGGGTGGATACCCCCGAACATCTAGCACTCATCGTTTACGGCGTGGACTACCAGGGTATCTAATCCTGTTTGCTCCCCACGCTTTCGAGCCTCAGCGTCAGTTACAGTCCAGAGAGCCGCTTTCGCCTCCGGTGTTCCTCCATATATCTACGCATTTCACCGCTACACATGGAATTCCACTCTCCTCTACTGCACTCAAGTTCACCAGTTTCCAATGCTTACAATGGTTGAGCCACTGCCTTTTACATCAGACTTAATGAACCGCCTGCGCTCGCTTTACGCCCAATAAATCCGGACAACGCTTGCCACCTACGTATTACCGCGGCTGCTGGCACGTAGTTAGCCGTGGCTTTCTGGTAAGATACCGTCAGCCAGTGATCTTTCCACTATCACTGGTGTTCTTCTCTTACAACAGAGTTTTACGATCCGAAAACCTTCTTCACTCACGCGGCGTTGCTCGGTCAGACTTTCGTCCATTGCCGAAGATTCCCTACTGCTGCCTCCCGTAGGAGTCTGGGCCGTGTCTCAGTCCCAGTGTGGCCGATCACCCTCTCAGGTCGGCTATGTATCATCGCCTTGGTGAGCCTTTACCTCACCAACTAGCTAATACAACGCGGGTCCATCTATAGTGTACCAATTGGCACTTTCAACTCTGTATCATGTGATACTAAGTGTTATGCGGTATTAGCTACCGTTTCCAGTAGTTATCCCCCTCTATAAGGCAGGTTACCCACGCGTTACTCACCCGTTCGCTGCTCATCCATCTAGTACAAGTACCAGATTTCAGCGCTCAACTTGCATGTATTAGGCACGCCGCCAGCGTTCGTCCTGAGCCAGGATCAAACTCTCATATAAATTATGAGCAGACTCTTAAGAGTCACTAGCTCGCTTTTGTTGCTTTATTTATTGTCAAAATTGACAGTTGAATGTTTAAACATTCACCCTGCACATTTGGTTCGTTTTGCTTTGTTCAGTTTTCAAAGGTCTATCGTCATCTCTTGCGAGACAACTTCATTAGTTTATCAAAACTTGTTTTACTTGTCAACTACTTTTTTAAAGTTTTTTTGACTCAAGTTTTAAGCTGTTGCCCTCAGACAACTTTTATAGTTTACTATGACTCAACGTCTTTGTCAACTACTTTTTTTAACTTTTTTCTTAGTTATTTAACTGAGTTATTCAACTAAGTGTTGCCCTCAAGCAACTTTGTTAGTTTACCATCTACAGGACACTCTGTCAACATGTTTTTTTAACTTTTTTCAAAGTCTTAAATCACAATAAATCGACCTGCCCTTGACAGTGTTATTATTCTATCAAACATCAAAAGCGCTGTCAACTAGTTTTTTGAAAAAATAGTTCCTATTCTTGGAATTGTATCTTTTATCTTGCTATACTTTGTTGTGTATGTTTATAAAGAAAATTTTTAGGAGTAAATTATGAATATTATTGACTTTAAAGATGTCGATTATTCAATTGATGACTTGAATATTTTAAAAAAGTGTAACTTATCAATTGAAGAAGGAGACTTTCTTACAATTACTGGTCCTTCAGGGAGCGGGAAATCAACAATTTTAAAACTGGCAGCTAATTTAATTTCTCCAGTAAGTGGGGAAATTATGTATGATGGAAAAAATGTAGCAAGTCTTAATCCGATGACCTATAGACAGAATGTATCCTACTGCTTTCAACAACCTCTTTTATTTGGTAAAACAGTAAGTGACAACCTTGAATTTCCTTTTAAAATCAGGAACAAAGAAGTTGATTCTAAAAAAATATCTGATTTTTTAAAGGAAGTTGATTTAGATGATTCCTACAAAACAAAATTCATTAACGATTTATCTGGGGGAGAAAGACAAAGAATAGCCTTGATTCGTAACCTTTTATTTACGCCCAAGGTTCTACTACTTGATGAGGTAACTGCGGGACTTGATGAAAAGACAAAGGGAATTGTTCTTGATTTAATCGATTCAACTAATAAAAAGGGAGTAACTGTAGTTAGGGTTACCCATGATCAAAAGGAAATCGATCAAGCCAAGCATCTAATAAAAGTTGTTAACGGGGAGGTGGTTAAATGAACTCAATTGATGTAAATAATTTATCCCTTGTTCTTAGTTTGGGACTTGTTCTAGTTGCCGTTCTTATCTCTCAAAAAGAGCATTTGGGTCTTGCAAGAGACATAATCTATAGTGTCACACGCGCTGTTATTCAACTTACCATTATTGGTTATGTCTTAAAATATGTATTCCATATTGACAATGCTCTCTTGACTCTACTTATGGTTCTCTTTATTATCTTGAATGCTTCTTTAAGTGCCCACAAACGAAATCCTAATCCTAGGGGAAAATTCTTTAATTCTTTCTTGGCACTTTTTGTTAGTACTTCAATTACCCTAGGCATTCTTCTTTTATCTGGTGCCCTAAAATTTGTTCCATCGCAGGTTATTCCAATTACAGGAATGATTGCTAGCAACTCCATGGTCGCTATCGGTCTTTGCTACCGCAGTATGGGAACTCAGTTTGGACAAGAGGAACAACAAGTTTTAGAAAAGCTTTCTCTTGGAGCAAGTCCTAAGCAAGCTTCAATTGATATTTTAAGAAGCAGTATTAAAACCGCCATGCAACCAACTATTGATTCAGCTAAAACGGTCGGTCTAGTCAGCCTTCCTGGAATGATGTCTGGATTAATCTTTGCGGGAGTCGACCCAGTTCACGCTATTAAATATCAAATTATGGTTACTTTCATGCTTCTTTCAACAACAAGTATTGGATCCTTTATTGCGGGTTATAGAAACTATAAGGATTACTATAATAGCCAGGATCAACTTGTTAATGAGCAAAAATAAAAAAGCGATTAATCGCTTTTTTATTTGGTTCCAAATAATCTGTCTCCAGCATCTCCAAGGCCTGGAACAATGTATCCATGTTCATTCAAGCGTTCATCAAGACTTGCTGTATAGATATCGATATCTGGGTGAGCTTCTTCTAAAGCTTTAACCCCCTCAGGAGCTGCAACCAGGCAGACAAATTTAATATTTGTAGCACCGCGCTTTTTAAGACTATCGATAGCTAAAATAGCTGATCCACCTGTGGCAAGCATTGGATCAACAACAAAAATCTGTCTTTGATCAATGTCTTCAGGTAGTTTCACCAAATATTCTACTGGTTGTAGGGTTTCCTCATCACGGTACATACCGATATGTCCTACCTTGGCAGCTGGAATAAGACTTAAAATTCCATCAACCATTCCAATACCTGCTCGTAAGATAGGAACAATTGCTAATTTTTTACCAGCGAGAGTTTTTTGGACCGTTTTTGTAATGGGTGTTTCAATTTCGATATCCTCAAGGGGTAAATCGCGACTGATTTCATATCCCATAAGCATTGATATTTCATTGACTATTTCACGAAATTCTTTAGTTCCGGTCTTAGTTTGACGGATAATAGTAAGTTTGTGTTGAATAAGCGGATGATCAATTACTTGAAATTTTCCCATCTTCTTCCTCCTAGATTTATTATAAATATTATAGCAAAAAATAGCTAAATTTTCTTATTCAAGTCCAGCAAGCATGTTGGCAAGTCGCGTGCAGGCTGTCTTAATATTTTCCAAAGAAGTTGCAACATTCATTCTGGCATGAAGTTTACCTTCCTTACCAAAACTTATACCTGGATTTAAAATCAACTTAGCTTCTTCCTTTAAAAGACGATTTAATTCTTTATCATCTAAATTGTAGGCTGAAAAATCAAGCCATAGAAGGTAGGTACCCTGTGGTCTCATTACCTTTAACTTACTTGCATTTTCTGAAAGGTAGTCTATCAAATAAGTAACGTTTGTTTCTAAGACTTTTTTAAGTTCCTCTAACCAAGCCTTACCGTGAGTATAGGCTGCTTCAGTTGCCATGTAACCCAGGGTACTAATTCCCGTTTGATTGTTGGCCTGCTGAATCTCCTTAAATTTTGCTCGTAACTTAGGATTTTCAATTATTGCAAATGAATTTTTAGTCCCAGCAATATTAAAGGTTTTTGTTGCAGCAGTCAAAAGAATGGTAAAGTCAGAAAAGCTAGGATCAACTGTATTTATTGAATGGTGAATATTATCAAAAAGAATCAAATCCTGATGAATCTCATCAACCAAAAGAATTACCCCGTATTTTTGACAAAGTTTACCAATTCTTACAAGCTCATCCCAAGACCAAACACGCCCACCAGGATTATGGGGACTACAAAGGATATACAACTTAACCTCATTTGTAGCTAAATCCTTTTCTAATTGATCAAAATCAATCTCAAATTGACCATTTTTTTCAGCTAAAGAATTAGCAACAAGTTTTCGTCCCTTAAGTCTTACCGTTTTAGCAAAGGGTGGGTAAACTGGACTATTAATTAAAATAGCATCTCCCTTACAGGTAAATGACTCAATTGCAATTGATACACCAGCAAGGACACCTTCTAAAAAGCTAATGCTATCCTTTGAAATTTTATAATTATGCTCGCGCTCCTCCCAGTCTATAATAGCTTGATAAAGGCTATCAGGTGCATAGCTATATCCGTAAACATCAAAGAGGGCAAAATTTTGAGCAGCTTCTCTAATATCACTTAAGACTTCAAAGTCCATATCAGCAATCCACATGGGTAAAAGCTCAGGATCATCTTTTACCTCTGCCCACTTGATGCTATTGTCATTTAATCTACTTGGTATATCTGTAAAATTGTACACTTTGTCTTCTCCTTCTAATTTAGTTGGCTGGTTAAACTAATTTTCATTGTAACATTAATAGTACGAAAGAGAAAAAAATAATAGTAGAAAGAAGATTCTTTCTACTATTACTATGAAATTAGCTACTATTTCTTTTTAGAATTAAAGATTAGATTTAAGACGATTGAAACAAGAGCTGCGATAACAATTCCGTTAGTCAAAAACATTTGAGCTGTTTGAGGGAAAGAGTTAAAGAGGCTGGTGTTATGAAGACCCACTCCACTTGCTACTGATACAGCAGCAATCAATAAATTGTATTCATTTTTTTCAAAATCAATACTATTAAGCATTCTCATACCTTGAACAGCTACCATACCAAACATGACAAGCATACCACCACCTAGAACAGGACTTGGAATCATTTGAGCAAGGGCTCCAAATTTTGGAACCAGACCAAGAATAACTAGGAAGAAGGCTGTATAATAGATTGGTTTACGTGACTTAATTCCTGAAAGTTGAACCAGACCAACATTCTGTGAGAATCCTGTATAAGGGAAGGTATTGAAAATACCTCCAAAAATAACTGCCAGTCCTTCTGCCCTATAACCATTACGAAGTCTTTTCTCAGTTAGCTTGTCTCCTGTAATATCAGCAAGGGCGAAATATACACCTGTTGATTCAACTAAAGAAACAAGAGCAATGATACACATCATAAGGATACTTGAAAGTTCAAATACCGGTTTTCCAAAGAAGAAAGGAGTTGGGACATGCACCCAAGGGGCTGAAGCGATAGCTTGGGTATCAACTAAACCGAAGAAACTTCCAATTACAGTTCCTACAATCAGACCAATTAAAATAGCAATTGATCTAATAAATCCTTTAAAGAAATAATTGATAGCAAGAATGATAAAGATTGTCACTAAAGCCAGGATAACACTTTCCACACTTGGATTATCTGAGTTACTTCCCATGTTTCCAACAGCTACCGGTATAAGGGTAAGTCCAATAGTTGTGATTACACTTCCTGTCACAATCGGAGGAAACAGCTTTCTAATTTTTGAGAAGAAGCCAGCAATTAGAACAACAAAGATTCCTGAGGCAATAATTGATCCGAACATAGCACCAGGTCCGTGCTTGGCTCCAATAATTGAAAGAGGAGCCACTGATTGAAAGGCTACCCCTAGAACCACCGGTAGACCCACACCAAAATATTTATTAAGTTGAAGCTGAAGGAAGGTTGCCAGTCCACACATAAAAATATCAGTTGAAATTAAGTAGGTTAATTGAGCTGGTGTGTAATTTAGGGCACTTGCAATTAAAATTGGAACAAGTATACTTCCTGAATACATGGCAAGTAAGTGCTGAAGACCAAGTACTGCGGCTTGACTATTTTTATTTTCATTAAATTCCATTTAGCTAGGCTCCAATCTAGGCGTCTGCTTGAGCAAAAACAACTTGCCCATCTTCAAATTTTTCGATTCGGGCTAGAGATACGACCTTATAATCCGCATCTATAAGAAGTTGACGTCCATCCTGGAATGATTTTTCAATAACAATTCCAATTCCTTCAACGCTAGCACCAGCTGCCTCAATAATTTCAATAAGTCCTAGAGCAGCCTGGCCATTTGCCAAGAAGTCATCAATTATTAAAACACGATCGTCTTCATTTAAGAATTTCTTTGAAATTGAAACAGTACTTGTAACTTGTTTTGTAAATGAATAGACATCAGCTGTTAGAAGTTCATCGTTCATGCTAATATTTTTTGCCTTTTTAGCAAAAATCATTGGCAAATCAAGTGCTTCTGCCACATAAAGAGCCGGAGCAATTCCACTTGCTTCAATAGTAACTACCTTAGTAATTCCAGCATCTGCAAATACTTCCGCAAATCTTTGTCCGATGGCTTTCATTAGCTTGTAGTCAACCTGGTGGGTTAAAAAGCTATCAACCTTTAAAATATCTTCCTTTAGAACTTGACCATTTGTCTTAATTCTTTCTTCAAGTAACTTCATTTGTATCTATCTCCTAATTTTTGTAAAAAATAAAAAACTAGCACTTATTGTGAAAGTGCTAGCCATTACAAATGATAAGACAACTTCCACTCATTGTAAGACATTCCGGTGTCTTGTAGAGACTCTAGGCCAATCCCTAGAATAAATAAGTGATAACTATTTTTATTTTTAGATTTATGTGTACATTTAAGGGTAAATTTAGTTCTATATTAACTTTATGACCCAAGTATAGATATCATTATATCATTTTTTATCAAAAAATCTACCATATCCGATATATTTGAATATTTTTTAAATGATAGTTCGTTTTTAAAAGGGAGCCTCCGAGGAGACTCCCTAAAATCTTTTAAATTAGCGCTGTAACAACAGCCCCTGCAACTACCAACAGAATCCCCATCAAGAAACGATGAAATTCCTTCTTAGTTTTATTTTCATGCAGGATATAAATTCCACTAAATCCTCCAATAACCAGATTAAGTTGAGAAAAGGTAAAGGCTGTTGCAAGTCCAAGGCTACTTGTTGAAGAAATAAGTAGGCACATGTTACCTATTGCCCATAAGAAACCAACAAAAATACTTTTTACAACAGGTACTTCTGTCAGGGCTTTGAAAGGATTTCCCTTTCTGATAAAGAAGTAAATAAGCAGAGCTCCTGTGATTCCTCCAATTGCTTGAGGAAGAAGTAAACTATCAGTAAACTCCCTAGTACCATTTATGTCACCGAAGAACTGATAGGCTTTAGGAAGAACTGAGTAAAGTCCCCCAAAGATACCAGCCACAAGAAGGCTTGCAATCCCTTTTTTACTAAACTTAGATCCACTTTTACTTGAATTCTCCTGGTAGCTAGTCATGCTAGCTCCTGCAATTACCAAAATAATTGAAATAATCCCAAAAATCCATTGGACAATTCCAACCCACTCATGAAAGATAAAAGCACCTAGAAGAGAATTAAGTATTAATTGGAGGGCTGCAACCAGGGGAACTGTTTTTGAAACCCCTAACTCGTTCATAGCTGAGAATTGACCAATATTTGCTAGAGAGAGTAAAAATCCGCTAGCAAATCCAACCGCAAAAACAGGAAGGGTTATATTAGTTGTACTTATTAAAGTAACAACTGTTGAGAATATTAGGAATCCTGCCATGGATCCTAAGGTCGTCTCTTCAGGGGTTGCCTTGCTCTTTGCAAAGCCCACTCCAATTAGCCCCCAGGAAATTGCTGGAACCAAAGCGATTAAATACATCATGTCGAATACTTCTCTTTCTATCTCGTTAACTTTATTATATAATCGTATACGTATCTATCCTATTTTAATACTTTTGTAAAATGATATCAAGATTTTAACGTTTTTTTCACTATTTCAAGCATTAAATGCCCAATTTAAAGCCTCTGAAAGTATTTTTAATTTACCTATTTTCAAAAAATAAATTATCTGCTATAATAATCAAAGATAAAGATTTGCCGCAATAGCTCAGTCGGTAGAGCAGCACCATGGTAAGGTGAAGGTCGTAGGTTCGATTCCTATTTGTGGCATAGAAAAACACCCCTTAGAGCCATATATGACACGGGTTCTATTTTTTTGATCAAAAAGCAAAAGCAGCTGGAAACTCCAGCTGCTTTTTTATAAATAATTTTAATAGATATTAATAAAAATCACTCATATCCCCTTTGTTTATATAATATAGGGGTAAATGCGAGAAGAATTAGACTCCAAATTATCATTATAAGAGCTTGTTTTCCTGTATAACTTGCAAAGGAAAAAGCATTTTCTGCAAAGGTAAAGGGAACATATTCTATGAAAGACCGTAATTCTGAAAAATTGCCTAAGATATTCACAATCATTGCACCTAATCTAAGAAACAAGAGAACAAAAATGAAAGAAAATAGGGTATTTTTTAAATATAAGACCACGATAGTGCCTATAGAAAATAAAAATAAACCAAAAAATAAATATGATGAAGTTATACGACTCAAAAGATTTACTAAGTTAATTTCATTATGGCCATAATAAAGCTGCTGTATGAGGACCTCAGAATAAGCAATCAAAGAAGTTACCAAGCTAACTATTAACATAACCGTAAGCTTCCTTAAAATAATTTCCAAAGGACTTCTATTGCTGATTCGAATCATATTTATCGTCTTATATTGAAATTCTGTTCCAAATAAACTTACAGATAAGTATATTATTAAAAAAATTGAGAAGGTCGAAAACATAGCATAGATGTTGTCCACCCTAAATGGTCCACCTAAATATTCCCTCGAATAAATAATGCTAAATCCTGATATTAATGATAACATCCAAAAAATGGGAATACTCAGCTTGCAGATATCTTTCTTTAAAAATAAAGTTCCAAATTTATTTGCCATTAAAAAATTACCTCACTTAGACTTACTTTTTCCTTATTCATTGGGATATTTTTTCCATTTAAAAGTGACTCAACTTGTCCAATATTTATAGCTGAAACAATAATATCTCGCCCCTCTAATTCATAAGGAATATCTTCTGCTTCTAATAGTTCAATTAATCCACTTTGGCTAACCTCAAAACTGTAGATTTTGAATTTCAAATATTCTACTGAGTCTAGCATGATCAACTTTTGATCCCTCAGCAAAACATTTTTATTACAAACCTTATCTAAGTTTTCTAAAATATGACTTGAAATGATAAAGGTGATTCCATGATCCACAGACAATTGTTTGATAAGTTTTAAAAGATTATCTATTCCAGCTGGATCTAAACCATTTGTTGGTTCATCTAGTAAAATAAATTCATTGGAAGCAATCAAGGCCACAAACAAGCCAATTCTTTGCTTCATCCCCAGAGAAAGCCTAGAAACTTTTTTATTTAAGAAACTTTCTACGCCAAGCATATTCTTATATTTACCGATAATATCATAATCTTTTTCATATAATTTACAGTAAAATTTAAGATTACTTAAAACTGACATATCCTTATACAAACTAGGTTCCTCAATAAGAACTCCTATGCTTTTAGAGTTAACAGTAATGCTTTCTGAATATCCTGGAATAATCCCGGAAATAAGTTTCATTAAAGTACTTTTCCCGGCACCATTATTACCTATCAGACCTACAATATCTCCTGCTCCTATCGTCAGATTTCCATCATCAATAACTAGCTTTTTCCCATATGAAAAATTTAAATTTCTAATGGTTAAAATATCCATTCTTTTTCCTCCCATAACAATAAAATTAAACAGCCCTTTAAAAAAATAAAATTATTTTTTTATATAAATACTATATCATAATTTTGTGATTAATTATTCATTGTAAAATATAGAACATTTAAAGAGCACTATTTATAGATGGAATTGGCACTTAAAAAGCAGCCGGAAACTCCAGCTGCTTTTTTAATTTTTAACATTTTTATGGTTGTTCAATCAATCCATTCTAAAAGCTATCTGAACTTACCAGCTCACAATTTCTAAGATCGACTTGGCCAATATTTTTTTCCAAAACCTTATTATTAATAAATTTTGAATCATAGGCTAAAAGCTTGTTTAATTTTAAGAACCCCAATGAATTATCCGTAAGCTTACTATCAAAGATATTAATATCTCCACTAGAAGAAATCTTAGTAAAGTTACAATTTTTAAAACTACAATCCTTAATGTCTTTTCTATTTACGTCTTCTAGATAAACCTTATCAAAAAAACAATTTAAAAAATGCATTTTATTTAAATCCAAATGAGAAAAATTAATTTCTGATAAATTTAATTCATTTAAGATTAAAATATTTCGCGGGTTAGTAGAATTTTGTTTGTCAATCATTTCCTCAATTTGATCTTGAGTAATTTTTTCCATATAATTCATATTTCAGTACCGTTTAAATTCTCCTTAATAGATTTTTTGAATTCAATAATTCAAAAAATTATATCTTTATATTTATTTGTAAGATTTAATCTTAACCTTTTATCACCTAAAAGTAAAGAGTGCATAAAATTTAAAAAATAAAAAGAAATTAGATTAAAGCCAATCGCTTTTTATTTTACTATTTTTATTTTCGATATTTTTTGTGATTTATGTTACAATAAATAGTGGTTGTTTTGTTTTTATGATTTATCGATTTAATTTTAGGGCTTCATTAAATCGTAAAGCAACATACCACTAATTACTAAACAAGGAGAAAAATTTTATGTTTAAAAAGAATTTAGGAAAAGTTGCTATTACTAGTATGGTAGCTTGTGCAAGCCTTGGAACGGCACATCACGTTTTAGCTGATGATACCTTTCAAATAGAAAAAAATAATATTTTTGCACAAGATAATTCCATTGTTAAAAATGTTAATCCTGATGTCAGAGCTAAAGAGGACCTTAAAGATTTAGCTTATGCCTACTCTTACAATTTATATAAAATTCATGAAATCTCTCTTGACGATTCCATACCCCTTAATAAAGGTTGGTCAAGCCCACGTTCATACTACGCTTTTCCTGTAGTTAAACTAAATGGTGACATGGGGATTTCTGAAGGAGATGCTATGGCAGCACATACTGCGTCACTTACTAATTCAACAGGGCACAATCAAACTCTTAGTACAGCTAGTTTCACTTATACCCAAGAAGACTCTGTAACAACAGTAAGTTATAATTCATCGGGTATGGGAATGTCAGCAACAGCAGAAATAAAAATTCCATTTATCGCAGGTATATCAACTACCGTTGCAGCTACATTCGATTATACTAAGGGAGAAGAAGCTAGAAGAACTACCACTAAAAGCTGGACTGTTCCCCCACAAACAATTGATATTCCCGCTGGTAAGACTTACAAAGTTGAATGGATGATGAAAACCGGAGTTGCCAAGGGTACTGCTAATCTTACAACACGAGTAACAGCTGATATTCCTTATCAAGTAAATAATGGCACTGTATCAACTACCGATCTTAAAACAGCAATGACTAGACAACAGGCACTCGTAAATCAGCTCACTTACCCGACATTATGGGATTATCAGTGGCAATGGGAAGTTTCTGGTGACTCCGTCTTTAGACAATGGGGAACCAGCACATACACGGTCAAATATGGGACAGACTTAGTAATGAAGGTATATGATGTTACAAAAAGGAATGCAGAACCCGTCTTAATTGATAGTATCCCAATGGATATCACTCCAACTCCTATTTAATAATAAATATAAAAAGAAGCGATAATTTTCGCTTCTTTTTATATTCTTTAAACCAAAAGGTTATAAAGCTTATTATTTGATTCTAAATCAATAAATCCTGGATCAAATTCCTTCATCCTACCAATTAATGGCTCGTAATCTTCTTTTTCATTTAATAATATACCAACAAGGCCTGGCCCCATTCCTTTGTTGGCTTTTTTCATATACTCAAAACGTGTAATATCGTCTTTTGGTCCCAAAACATCATTTACAAATTCACGTAATGCTCCGGGCCTTTGAGGAAAATTAATAATAAAATAATGCTTCAAACCCTGATAAACTAGGCTGCGTTCCTCAATTTCAGGCATCCTATTTATATCATTATTTCCACCACTTACGATACAAACAACATTTTTGCCTTTAATTTCATCTGCTATAAGTTCCAGAGCAGCAATTGTAGTAGCTCCTGCAGGTTCAGCGACTATTCCCTGTTTGGAATAGAGGTCGATGATAGTAGATGCAATAAGGCCTTCATCAACAGCTAGTAGTTCATCAACATATTTTCTGGCAAGTTCAAAAGTTTTCTTACCCACTTCTTGAACTGCTATGCCATCAGCAAATTTATCAATCAATTCAAGTCTAACGGGATGACCCACATCAAAAGCAGCTCGCATGCTTTGAGCTCCTAAAGCCTCTACACCAACGACTTTAGTTGCTGGACTAATTGATTTTGTATAAGTTGATACGCCAGAAATTAAGCCGCCACCACCAACTGCAGATAGAAGATAGTCAAAATTAATACCTTCTTGCTTGGCATCCTCAAAAATTTCATAGGCTACCGTACCTTGCCCTGCAATGACATCATAGTCATCAAAAGGATCGACAAAGGTCATCTGATTAATTTCAGCAAATTCCTTGGCTGCCTTTGCCGACTCATCAAAGGTATCTCCAATTAAAGCAATTTCAACCTGACCTCCCCCAAAAAATTTAACCTGATTTATTTTTTGTTGGGGCGTTGTAGTCGGCATAAAAATTGTTGCCCTTACTCCAATCCTCTGACAAGTATAGGCTACTCCCTGGGCATGGTTACCAGCACTTGCAGCTACCACACCAGCCTTTAATTTTTCATCTGGTAAATTTGAAATAGCATAGAAGGCTCCCCTTAGCTTAAAAGAACGGACAACTTGGAAATTCTCCTGCTTAAGGTAGATGTTAGCCCCATACCTTTCAGATAATGATGGATCCTTTACAAGAGGTGTTTTACTAACAACATCTGCCAATTTTTCTTGGGCCTGTAAAATTTTTTCTGCTGTAAATTCCATCATTTTCCTTCTTCTAATATTTATTCGTAGATTTTAAAGGCTGCATCATCGCCTGATTGAGTAAACGGCATTGCTTGACGAAGTTCACTACCAACTTTTTCAATTTCAAGATTTTGTGCACGTTCCCTGTAAGCTTTCATTTTAGGATTTCCTGCCTTGTAATCATCCATAAATTCTTGGGCGAAGGCACCTGTTTGAATATCTTTTAGGACTTGGCGCATGTTTTCTTTAACTTGATCTGTAATGATTCTTGGTCCTGCTGTATAGTCACCAAATTCAGCTGTATTAGAAATTGATTGACGCATTTTCTTGAAGCCACCCTCATAAAGAAGATCCACAATAAGTTTCATTTCATGGAGAACTTCAAAGTAAGCAAGTTCTGGAGCATATCCTGATTCTGTTAGGATTTCAAATCCTGCCTCAATTAGGGCAGTAACTCCCCCACACAAGACAGCTTGTTCACCAAAGAGGTCTTCTTCTGTTTCTTCCTTAAAGCTAGTTTCAAGCATCCCCACTCGGGCAGCTCCAACACCAACACCCCAATCCATAGCAATATCACGCGCCTTTCCACTGGCATCTTGATAGACAGCGAAAAGAGCTGGTACTCCAAATCCTTCATCATAAGTTCTACGAACTAGATGTCCTGGACCCTTAGGTGCAAGCATGAAGACGTCAGCACTTGCAGGTGGTTCAATAATTCCAAAATGAATGTTAAATCCGTGACCAAATCCTAGAGCTACGCCTTCTTTTAAGTTAGGCTCAATTTCGTTTTTGTAAAGATCACCTTGAATCTCATCTGGAGCAAGGATCATTACAACATCAGCTTGAGCTACTGCTTCTGCTACTGGAAATACTTCAAATCCATCTTCCTTAGCTTTATCAAAAGATTTACCAGGTCTAACCCCGATAATTACATCCTGTCCGCTGTCGCGTAGGTTTTGAGCATGAGCATGCCCCTGGCTTCCATATCCAATGACCGCAATTCTCTTGCCCCCAAGAACCTGATCTTTTACATCGTTTTCATAATACATTGTTACTGGCATAAATGTTAACTCCCTTTCTAATTTTATATAATGTTACAACTTTTCTGATAATTTTTCAAGAAATATTATGAACTTTTTTAAATTATTTTAAATTTTCTGAATAAATAAATTAATTGACCCTATATAAGCAAAAAAAACAGGAGATTTACTCCTGTTTTTTCTTTTTTATTAATTTTTAAATGAGTGAATTGGTGCAGGAATTCTTCCCCCACGATCAATAAAGTCAATAGACTGGGCTGAATTTACCTTCATTACAGGAGCTGTCCCTAAAAGACCTCCAAATTCAACCATATCTCCAACTACTGTATCCTTGGCAGGAATAATCCTAACAGCTGTTGTCTTGTGGTTAATAACCCCAATCGCTGCCTCATCTGCAATCATAGCAGCAATGGTTTCAGCCCTAGTATCACCAGGGATAGCAATCATATCAAGACCTACTGAACAGATGGCAGTCATCGCTTCAAGTTTCTCAAGATTCAAATGACCAGTTTCAACAGCCTTAATCATCCCAGCATCTTCTGAAACAGGAATAAAAGCACCTGATAGTCCACCAACGTGGTTGCAGGCCATAACCCCACCTTTTTTGACAGCATCATTTAAAAGAGCTAGAGCTGCAGTTGTTCCGTGGGTCCCAACTGACTCAAGACCCATTTCTTCAAGAATTAGTGCAACGCTATCTCCTACAGCTGGCGTTGGAGCAAGGGATAAATCAACAATTCCAAATGGAACACCGAGTCTTTCTGATGCAATTCGTCCTACCATTTGACCCATACGAGTAATTTTAAAGGCTGTCTTTTTAACAGTTTCTGCAACGACATCAAAAGATTGTCCCTTAACCTTTTCAAGGGCCTTTTTAACTACACCAGGACCAGATACACCAACATTAATCTCACAATCAGCCTCACCTACCCCGTGAAAGGCACCAGCCATAAATGGATTATCCTCAACAGCATTAGCAAAAACAACAAGCTTGGCACAGCCCATATCAGAAGCTTCCGCTGTCTCTTTAACTGTTTGACCCATAAGTTTTACAGCGTCCATATTAATCCCAGCCTTAGTTGATCCGATATTAACTGAAGAACAAACATAGTCTGTTTGAGCTAGAGCTTGAGGGATTGATTTGATAAGTTCAAGGTCACTTCCCTGATATCCTTTTTCAACAAGAGCACTGTATCCACCAATAAAGTTTACCCCAACCTCTTTAGCAGCACGGTCTAAAGTTTTGGCAAATTTTATACACTCTTCGCTACTTGCCTTAGAAGCTGAAGCAACAATTGCAATTGGAGTTACCGAAATCCTTTTATTAATAATGGGAATACCATATTCAAGCTCGATATCTTCACCAACCTTAACTAAATTTTTAGCCTTGGTTGTTATCTTCTGATAAATTTTTTCACAGGCAGCATCAACGTCTGGATCCATACAGTCTAGTAGGGAAATTCCCATGGTGATAGTTCGAATGTCTAGGTTCTCTTCATCAACCATTCTTATTGTTTCTAATATTTGATTTGCTTCCATTTTTTACTCCTATAATTTATGCATGGTATCAAAGATTTCGGCATTTTGGATGGTGATTTTAACCCCTAACTCATCCCCAAGTTTGTCAAAAATTGCCCTAATTTTTTCAAAGTCTGACCCTGCAGGTAGGGCAGTCGCCATAATCATTGTAAAATAATCATCCATAATAGTCTGGCTGATATCTATAATATTAATATCTAAATTAACCAGCTCATTACTTACCGCTGCAACAATACCAACCTTATCCTTACCAATTACCGTTAAAATTCCGCGCATTTCATATCTCCTCTTAATTTTTGTTTATTATATCATACAAATACCGAATGTTAAATTACTATCAAGATTTTTCTCTTAAAATTAACGTACTTTTATATTTCATTTTATAATTTTTTGCTAAAAAAACGAATATTGATTAAATTCATAATCAATACTCGTTAATTGTTAGTTCTTTTTAGGTGAAACTTTCATTAGGATAATTCCCACAATAAAACCTACAAGAGCTGGTAAAACCCAAGTCATCCCCAAATCAAAGAAGGGAAGTTTTTGACCAAATTCAATTATCACAGTTGCAAATTTACTATTTTTAATAAAATCAGGACTAGTATTTAAGGCATCAATAACTGATGCAATCAAAGTAAAGTACGTTGTCATCTGATAAACTCTTGAATCACCTTTAAATAAATTGTTTGCAAGAGTTAAAATAATTAAAGTAATAGCAAGTGGATAAATAAAGTAAAGAACCGGTACCGCATAGCTGATAATATTTGTCAGACCTACATTGGCAAAGATACATGGAAAAATACTTACAAGAGCTGCATAAAATCCATAAGATCTACTTGGGAAAAGTTCAGTAAAGGTTTCTGAAAAGGCAGTGATCAGACCAATTCCTGTTTTCAAGCAGGCAAAGACAATAATTAAAGCCAGCAGAACAGCACCGTAACTACCTAGATAATGCTGAGTAATCTCTGCTAGGGCGATACCACCATTTTCAGACATTGGAAATGTTCCTAGACTCATTGTACCCATAAGTGAAAGTAAAGTGTAGATCACACCCATTAGTACAATACTGATCGCCCCTGATTTAATAGCTGATGTAGCAATTGCAGATGGTTTTTCAACTCCCTTACCTTTTATGGCATTAATAATAATAATGCTAAAAGCTAAAGATGCTAAGGCATCAAGGGTTTGGTATCCTTCCGTAAATCCTTTCATAAAAGGACTTGTTGCATAGCTTTCTTGGGCGCTAACTCCTGAAACTGGCCCCATTGGGTTAATAAAGGCCATAACAAGAATAACAGCAAGTAGGGCTAGGAAAATTGGATTCAAATACTTACCAATGTAATCCAAAAGCTTACCGGGTTTTCTTGATAAGAACCAGGCTACTGCAAAGAAAGCAACACTAAAGATTGCAAGAGCTAGGCTTTGATCTTTATCACTAATAAAGGGTGCAAGACCAATTTGATAAGAGGTTGATGCAAGCCTTGGAACAGCAAAGAATGGACCAATGACTAAATATAGTAAAACCGTAAATATGTATGCATAAGTTCTATTGATACGACTAGCAAGTTCAAAAAGTCCAGTACTTCTACTAATCCCAATAGCAATAACACCTAGAAATGGTAGACCAATTCCTGTAACTAAAAACCCGAAATTGGCTAATAATATGTTAGACCCAGCCTCTTGTCCCATGTGAACCGGGAAAATTAAATTTCCTGCTCCAAAAAACAAACCAAAAAGCATTGAGCCTATATAGAGATAATCACTCCTACTTAATTTTTTCTCCATTAAGTATCCTCCTTAAGTATATAGGCTTAATATATCATATTATTCGGACAATTTCATTATAATTTAAAGATCTGAGCCGTCAATTTGAAGGACATCTATTTGCCTTTGTAGCTGTTTGACAACAAGTTCAAACTCACCCGGATTATTTTCCTTAAATGATATTTGAATCTTAGAGTATCTAGGATCCTCAGTTACCTCAACATGAAGGTAGAGAACATTAACCTGGATCCTACTTAAGACACTGACCACGCGGTCAAGAACACCTGGTTTATTGGACAGCAAGGCCTCAATTGTTTTAATCATTAAATACCACCCCAATCATCTTATTATTTGCCTGTCCAGCAGGTACCATTGGAAAAACTTTTTCCTCAGGATTTATCATAACCTCAAGTAGGAGAGGAAGTTTTTTATTAATGATTTTTAGGTCCTCCCTTAAATTTTTAGGATTTTCTAGTCTGTAATGCTCAATCCCGTAAGCCTCAGCTAAAATCTGGAAATTAGGATCTGAAAATCCAAGGACACTTTGACTTAGATGGTTATTATGAAAACTTGTCTGCCACTGGCGAACCATACCCAAAGAAGTATTATTAATCAAAACAATTTTAATATCAATCCCGTACTGATTTAAAAGGGCAAGCTCTTGGTTGGTCATCTGGAAACCACCATCACCAACAAATAGAATAACCTCCTTATCTGGATTGGCTAATTTGGCACCGATAGCCGCTGGAATTCCAAATCCCATGGTACCTAGTCCCCCACTAGTTATCAACTGCTTGCTATTTTTATAAGGATAGTGCTGGGCTGCCCACATCTGATGCTGCCCAACGTCAGTTACAACAATTGCCTCACCTTGAGTATACTCTCCGATAATTTTTACAAGTTCCTGGGGACTAATAAAATTATCACTTAGATTATAAGAATATGGGGCCCGGAATTTATTGTTTTTCGTCTCCTCCAACCAGTCCTTATGGACAACAACATCACTAGCATCAAACTTAAGAAGTTCAATTAGGGCAAGTTTAGCATCACTTATAACCTTAATATCTGTCTTTACAATCTTATCAATTTCAACATTATCAATGTCAATATGGGCAATCTTAGCCTGAGGGGCAAAATCCTTTGGATTACTTACAACTCGGTCATCAAAACGACTTCCTATATTTATCAAAAAATCAGTTTCCATTAGGGCAGTATTTGCTGCATAACTTCCGTGCATGCCACCCATTCCAAGAAACAAAGGATGACTAACATCCATAATCCCTTGACCCAACAGTGTAGTAACTACTGGCAAATTATGTTTTTCAATAAAATCAATAAATTCATCCTTAGCCTCAGCATAGTTTACCCCACCACCAACAAGGACCACTGGTTTTTTAGCCTGGCTGAGACTGTAAATAATTTTCTTAAGTTCAGCAAGATCCGGGTATGCCGTCGGTTCATAGTTAGGTAGCTTAAGGGCTGGATTTTTTATCTCATCCACTATTTTTGCAGATATATCTTTTGGTAGGTCAACAACAACAGGTCCTTTACGTCCGGTCGTTGCCAAATGATAGGCCTCTTTTACAATCCTTGGAATATCTTCAGTATCTCTAACCTGATAATTATACTTGGTAACAGGAATGGTGATATCAATTAGATCAACCTCCTGAAAGGCATCCTTACCAATTCCTGGTGTTCCGACTTGACCAGTAAAGACCAAAAGAGGAACTGAATCCATATAGGCATCTGCAAGACCTGTAATTACATTTGTGGCACCTGGCCCACTGGTAACGATTACAACGCCTGCCTTATCAGATGACTTAGCATAGCCTTCAGCTTCATGGATTGCACCTTGCTCATGGCGCGATAAAATATGCCTGATGCCTTCAAAGTCATAAAGGGCATCGTAAAAAGGTAAGACGGCACCACCTGGATATCCAAAAATGGTGTCCACCCCAAGCTCCTTCAAACTATCTAAAAGTAGTCTGGAACCAGACTGCTTTTCTTTCAATTTTATCTTATCCATATATTTCCTCCTCTAGTGAAGGATTGAAAACTTTCTTCCTCAATCCCTAGCTTATTGATTCAATTCTTCAAGTAGTAATTTTTGTAGTTCACTTGGGCTTAGAAGAATACCTCCAGTGTTGGCGCTTGTTGTTAGGGCTGCATATCTTGCTAGCCAACCACTTTCAACCTTCGGAACAAAAGGTTTAACTTCCTTCTTACGTGCCTCAAGTTCTTCGTCTGACAGACTAACATTTAAAGTACGCTCGGTAAGATCAATTACAATCTCATCCCCGTCTTTAATAAGGGCAATAGGTCCACCACTTGCTGCCTCTGGGCTAATATGCCCAATAGCAATTCCCCTTGTAGCCCCTGAAAAACGTCCATCTGTAATTAGGGCAACATCCTTACCAAGGCCACGACCAACAATTGAACTTGTCGGAGCAAGCATTTCAGGCATTCCAGGCCCACCCTTTGGTCCTTCGTAGCGAATTACAACAACATGACCCTTGTCTACAATCTTTTTATCAATGGCTTCTACAGCTTCATCATGCGAACTAAAGCAAATGGCCTTACCAACAAATTTTTTAATACTTGGGTCAACTCCACCAACCTTGATAACTGCACCCTTAGGAGCAATATTTCCGTAAAGAATTGAAAGTCCCCCTGTTTTAGAGTAAGCCTTGTCAACAGGATGGATTACCTCTTCATTTAAAATTTTTGCATCTGCCACATTATTTCTAATGGTATCTCCAGTAACTGTAATCCTATCTGGATGGATAACATCAATGTCAACTAGTTCCTTGACAATTGCTGAAACACCACCTGCTTCATGGACATCATGCATAGAATAAAGGGAACTTGGAGCAATTTTTGAAAGATAAGGAACCCTTTTTGCTATATCATTTACCCTAGTTAGGTCGTAATTAATTCCTGCCTCATTTGCAATGGCAAGGGTATGAAGAACAGTATTGGTTGATCCACCCATGGCCATATCAAGGGCAAAGGCATCATCAATAGCATCTTTAGTTACAATATCCCTTGGGCGAATATCCTTTTTAACCAGATCCATTAGTTTAAAGGCAGCCTCTCTGATTAATTGTCTTCTTTCTTCACCGACAGCAAGAGCTGTTCCATTTCCTGGAAGGGCCATTCCTAGAATTTCCATCAGTGAATTCATCGAGTTAGCCGTAAACATTCCTGCACAAGATCCACAAGTAGGACAGGCATTTTCTTCCATGAAATTAACCTCTTCAGAGGTCATGGTACCTTCCTTATAGCTACCAACAGCTTCGAAGATAGATGATAGAGTAGCCTGGTGACCTCTCATATCCACTCCTGCCTTCATGGGTCCACCAGAACAAAAAATACTTGGAACATTAGTCCTCATTGAGGCCATAAGCATACCTGGTGTAATCTTGTCACAGTTAGGGATGAAAAAAACACCATCAAACCAATGGGCATTGATTACAGTCTCTGCACTGTCTGCAATCAACTCTCTACTAGGAAGGCTGTAGCGCATACCAATATGCCCCATAGCGATACCATCATCAACTCCAATTGTATTAAATTCAAAAGGAATTCCACCAGCTTCTCTAATAGCTTCTTTTGCAATATCAGCAAGCTCCCTTAAATGGACATGCCCTGGAACAATGTCAATATAAGAATTACAAATTGCAATAAAGGGTTTACTCATATCCCTGGCTGATTTAACCTGTCCTGTTGCATAAAGAAGGGATCTTGCCGGAGCCTGTTCAATTCCTTTTTTTATAGTATCACTACGCATATATTACCTCTTTTCCTTCATTAAAAACTTAGTAATATTATAACATGACAATTTCAAAAATCAATCGAATAGTCAGAAAATTATAAATTAATTAAATAACTTGGACCATTCATTGATTCTTTTTAAAATAATAATAGATTTTAAAGAAAGAAAAGAATTTAAAGTGAATTAGATTCAAATAAAATGATGATTTTAAAAATAAAAAAACCACTCTTTACGAGTGGTTTATCTTGTCTGGACAGGTTTATAAAATAAAAAAAATAGCACTGATGTGCATTTTCTTCTTAATTAAATTTAAGTGTTTTTTCAAATTTATGATGAGTGTCCCGGAGTAGGCAACCTACTCCGGAAAGCCAGAGCTAGACTAAGTAAGGGTTGGTCTAAGACCGAACTAAAATAAGTCCATGCCCCTACCACCATCATAACACTCAACAAAAAGTGATGAAGACACTTCTATTTATTAAACTAATTCGATGATAGCCATTGGTGCGCCATCTCCACGACGAGGTTCAGTTTTAAGAATACGAGTGTATCCTCCGTTACGTCCTTCGTAGCGAGGTGCGACATCATTAAATAGTTTTTGTAGAGCAGTTGGGAATGATTCTGTTTCTTCGTTGAAGTCTTTTAATGAAACTTCGTTACGAACGAATGCAGCTGCTTGACGACGTGCGTGTAAATCTCCACGTTTACCAAGAGTGATCATTTTTTCAACTGATTTACGAACTTCTTTAGCGCGTGCTTCAGTAGTTACAATGTATTCATTCATAAGAAGATCTGTAGTTAGATCACGAAGCATTGCTTTACGTTGTGCACTTTTGCGTCCAAGTTTACGGTAACCCATGTTATTCTCCCTTCTTAAATATTATTTTTCGTTTTTAAATTTTAAACCAAGATCAGCAATTTTGAATTTAACTTCTTCCATTGACTTACGTCCTAGGTTACGAACTTTCATCATTTCAGCTTCAGTCTTATCTGTTAAATCTTGTACAGTATTAATTCCTGCACGTTTTAAACAGTTGTAAGAACGAACTGATAGGTCAAGTTCTTCGATAGGTTTGTCCAAAGTCTTCTCAGGAGAAACTTCATCTTTTTCAACCATGATGTCAGCACTTTGTGCAACTTCTGATAGGTTTACAAAAAGACTCAAATGATCGGTTAAAATTTTTGCAGAAAGACTTAGAGCCTCTTCTGGATCAATTGTACCATCTGTTACGATTTCAAGTGTAAGCTTATCAAAGCCGTCTTGACCCCCAACTCGAGCTGGTTCTACTTGGTAGTTAACCTTGTTTACTGGAGTGTAAATTGAGTCAACAGCGAGCATACCAATTGGTGCGTCTTCCACTTTATTATCTTCAGCGGCAACATAACCACGACCAGTGTTTACTGTCATTTTAGCTTTAAGACTGTGTCCGTCAGCAATTGTAAGTAGGTAATGATCTTTGTTTGTAATTTCGATATCACTGTCTGTTAAGATGTCACCAGCAGTAACAACAGCAGGACCTGTAATATCTAATTCAATTTGTTTTTCACCATCAACATAAGACTTGATAGCAAGCCCTTTGATATTCAAAATGATCTGAGTCACGTCTTCACGAACACCTGGGATAGTAGCAAATTCATGGAGAACTCCATCGATTTGAATACCAGTCACAGCAGCACCAGGAAGAGATGATAATAAGATACGACGTAATGAATTACCAAGAGTTGTACCATATCCACGTTCAAGTGGTTCTACGACAAACTTGCCGTAAGTTTTTTCTTCATCAAATTTTGTAATTTTTGGTTTTTCAAACTCAATCATGTGTAATCTCCTCAATTATTAAAGTGTGTAAATTCAGCACTTACGAAAATTATACACGACGACGTTTTGGAGGACGTGCACCATTATGAGGTACTGGAGTCACATCACTGATAGCAGTAACTTGTAGGCCAGCAGCTTGTAAAGCACGGATAGCAGATTCGCGTCCTGATCCAGGTCCTTTTACAGTAACAGCAACAGTTTTCAAACCATGTTCTTGAGCAGATTTCGCAGCAGCTTCACTTGCCATTTGAGCAGCAAAAGGTGTTGATTTTTTAGATCCTTTGAATCCAAGAGCACCAGCTGATGACCAAGCAAGAGCATTACCATGAACATCTGTAATCATAACGATTGTGTTGTTAAAAGTAGCGTGAATGTGAGCAATCCCAGATTCAATATTCTTTTTCACACGACGTTTACGTGTTGGTTTAGCCAATGTTTTTCTCCTTTCTATTTATTAATTATTTTTTCTTACCAGCGATTGATTTCGCAGGTCCTTTACGCGTACGAGCGTTGTTCTTAGTGTTTTGTCCACGAACAGGCAATCCACGACGGTGACGGATTCCACGGTAGCTACCGATTTCCATCAAACGTTTGATGTTAAGATTTACTTCACGACGAAGGTCACCTTCGACTTTAAGTCCATCTACTTCACGACGAATTGCATCTTCTTGATCAGTTGTAAGGTCTTTAACACGAATATCTTCTGCTACACCAGCAGCTGCAAGAATCTTCTTAGATGTTTGTAGACCGATTCCGTAAACGTAAGTAAGTGAGATCACTACTTGTTTGTCGTTTGGAATATCAACTCCAGCGATACGAGCCATTTAGTTCTTTCTCCTTTCTAACCTTGACGTTGTTTGTGTTTAGGATTTACTGAGCAAATCACCATAACACGACCATTACGACGGATAACTTTACAGTATTCGCAAATTGGTTTTACTGATGGTCTTACTTTCATTTTAATACCTCCTATTAATTTATAGGGAATATTTTCCCTTCGGTTTATTTAAAGCGGTATGTAATGCGACCACGAGATAAGTCATATGGACTAAGCTCAACGGTAACACGGTCACCGGTTAAAATACGAATATAGTTTTTACGCATCTTACCTGAAATAGTAGCCAAAACTTGATGGCCATTTTCAAGCTCAACAGTAAACATCGCATTGGGCATAGTATCAATTACTTTACCTTCGATTTCAATTACATCATCTTTTGCCACGCAAAAGCACCTCCTTAAAATTCCCCGCTATGATAATAATATCTAAAAGTCGGACTAGATTATTTTATCATTTTTTAGTCCATTACGCAAGAGTTTTTATGAAGCTTTATTTTAAAATTTCGATGATTTCTTCAGAAACCTTCTCAATATCTTGCTCACCATTAACATCTTTAACTAGACCAAGTTTTCCGTAGTGTTCAAGAATTGGTTGTCCTTGTTCGATATTAATATCAAGGCGGTTTTTAACTGTTTCAGGCTTATCATCTTCACGTTGGTAGAAATCATGTCCACCACATTTATCACAAGTTCCTTCAACCTTAGTTGGATTGAAAATTTTGTGGTAAGTTGCCCCACAAGTACGACAGATAAAACGTCCACTTAAACGATCTACAAGAATTTCTGGGTTAACGTCAATGTTGATTACTCCGTCAAGTTTAAGACCAAGTTCTTCAAGCATTGTATCAAGTGCGTAAGCTTGTTCAATAGTACGTGGGTATCCATCAAGAAGGAAACCTGTTTCTTTGATGTCATCTTGGGCTAAGCGTTCTTTAACGATTCCGTTGGTAACATCATCTGGTACTAATTCACCCTTGTCGATATAACTTTTAGCAAGAGTTCCCATAGGTGTTTCATTTTTCATGGCTTCCCTGAACATATCACCAGTTGAGATGTGTTTTACACCTTTTGCTTCAATGATAGTTTCAGCTTGTGTCCCCTTACCTGCTCCTGGTAGGCCCATGATTAAAAGATTCATCTTTATTATTCTCCTTAAATATTAAGTTTGTTTAAATTATAAGCTCAAATATAAATTATTATATCTCAACTTATAACTCAAAACAAGAGAGGCGAGAAACTCGCCTCACTGCCTGAATTAATCTTCAAATGGATCGTCCATAAATCCTACATACTTTCTCTTAAGCAGATAACCTTCGAGCTGCTTGATTCCTTCAATACTTGTCGTAATTACGATAAGTAAACTTGTTCCTCCAAGGGCTACCATTTTTGGTAGGTCCCATAGGTTGGTTGCAAGTATTGGAATGATAGAAATCACACCTAGGAAGATTGACCCAACTGTTGCAAGCCTAATAAGGATTTTTGAAATATATTTCTCAGTTCCCTTACCAGGTCGCACACTTGGAATATAGCTTCCTTGCTTCTGTAAGTTTTCTGCCATTTTTTCAGGATTAACCTGAACAAATGAATAGAAGAAAGTAAATAATATGATTAATGTTGCATATACTAACATACCTGACCAAGTATTATAGTCAAGAGCATTCCTTAAATTTTCCACCCAAGCAACATTTCCTTTGGTTGAATTCAAGATTTGAATCAAGGTCGCTGGAAGTGCTGTAATTGAGCTGGCAAAAATTACTGGGATAACTCCAGCTGGGTTAAGTCTTAGGGGCAGATACGAACTTGTAGGTGCTCCTTGGACCAACTTAGTATACTGGATAGGTATTTTCAGAATTGCCTGCGTGAAATAAGTTGTAAAAGCAATTATTAAACACATAGCAATTATTAGTAAGATTACAAATACAATCGAACTTGAAAGTTGCTCTGGTCGAATATTTACAAATTTTGAATCGTAAATATTTTTTATTGCTTGCGGAATTGATGAAATGATACCTGCAAAGATGATCATTGACACACCATTACCAAAACCTTTATCAGTAATCTGTTCTCCCAACCAAACGACAATCATCGATCCGGTTGTTAGAATCATACCAATCATTAAGTAGGTTGCAGTATTTGGAGTGTTAACAATTCCTGTTGAACTCATTAAGTTAAATCCTGCAGTAATAGCAATTGACTGAGCCATGGCTAAAACTAAGGTAATATAACGAGTAGTTTGATTAAGCTTGCGACGCCCAACCTCACCCTGCTTACTCCATTCAACAAATACTGGAAGTATATCCATCTGAAGAAGTTGCACAATGATTGACGCTGTAATATACGGCGACACACCCATTGCAAAGACAGAGAAGTTCTGCATGGCATTACCACTAACCAGATTCATCATATTGATGAAGGGAAGGTCAGCTATATTATTTAAACTATTTGCATTTATACCAGGTACAGTTATATGAGTTCCCAATCTAAATACAAAAAGAATGAATATTGTAAATAAAATGCGACTTCTAATGTCCTTTACTTTGAAGGCGTCTTTCAATGTCTTGAAAAACATAGAGCCTCCTTACTAGTTAGCTTCTGGAAGTGTTACAGTTCCACCGTTGTTTTCGATAGCAGCTACTGCTGATTTTGAAGCTTTAGTTGCAGTTACTTTAAGGTTTTTAGCTGTAAGCTCACCGTTACCAAGAATCTTGATACCAGATTTTACATCCTTAACAATTTTAGCAGCTACAAGAGTGTCTGCATTAACTTCTGCACCATCTTCAAAACGGTTTAGGACTTCAAGATTCACAACTGCGTAATCTTTACGGTTTACGTTTGAGAATCCACGTTTTGGAATACGTTTGAATAATGGAGTTTGTCCACCTTCAAAACCAAGACGTACTCCGCCACCGCTACGAGCTTTTTGACCTTTTTGTCCACGTCCAGATGTTTTACCGTTACCTGATGAAGTTCCGCGTCCAACACGGTTGCGTACTTTACGGCTTCCAGCCGCTGGTGTTAATTCATGAAGTTTCATTCTTATTTTCTCCTAATTCTTTACTATGCGCCAAAACTTCCGCCGGAGTCGGCGAAAGTTTGGCTCGCTTTTATTTTGTTAAAAAGTTTATATTAAACTTCTTCAACTGTTACTAAATGTGAAATTGAGTTAACCATTCCACGAATAGCAGGTGTGTCGTTTTTAACAACACTTGATTGTAGTTTTTTAAGTCCTAATGCAGTCACTGTTTTACGTTGAACAGGAAGGCGACCGATTGGAGACTTAGTTAAAGTAATTTTTAATTGAGCCATTATCTTATCCTCCTTATGCTAAATCTTCTACAGATTTACCACGTAATGCAGCAACTTCTTCAGCACGTTTAAGTTGTTTAAGTCCATCAACAGTTGCGCGAACAACGTTGATTGGTGTGTTTGAACCTAGTGATTTACTTGTAACGTCAGCAACTCCTGCTAACTCAAGTACGGCACGAACAGCTCCACCAGCTGCAACTCCAGATCCTTCTACGGCTGGTTTGATAAGGATACGTCCCCCACCGAATTGTCCGATTACTTCGTGAGGTACAGTAGTTCCTACCATTGGTACTTCAACAAGATTCTTCTTAGCTGCTTCTACTGCTTTACGGATTGCTTCTGGAACTTCTTGAGCTTTACCAGTACCAAATCCTACGCGACCGTTACGGTCACCAACAACTACAAGCGCTGCGAAACGTAGACGACGTCCACCTTTAACAACTTTAGTTACACGGTTGATTCCAACTACGCGTTCTTCGAATTCTTTTACTTCAATTTCTCTAGCCATTCTGATGATTACCCCTTTCTATTAGAATTTAAGTCCATTTTCGCGTGCTGCTTCTGCAAGAGCTTGCACACGTCCATGGTAAAGGTAACCACCACGGTCGAAGACAACTTCAGTTACACCTTTGGCAGTTGCTGCTTTAGCTACTAATTCACCAACTTTTTGAGCCTGTTCTACTTTAGTACCAGTCTCATTTAGTGATGAGGCACTTGCGAGCGTTACACCTGCTACGTCATCAATTACTTGCGCGTAGATGTTTGTGTTAGAACGGAAAACATTCAAACGTGGGCGCTCTGCAGTACCAGAGATTCTTCCGCGTACGCGACGGTGGCGTTTTTGACGCGTTTTATTTTTATCTGGTTTAGAAATCACAATTTTACCTCTTCTATTTCTTTATTATGATAAGTTTTTGCCTATCTTTAATCTGATTATAACCTATAAGTCAGGCAGCCAGGACCTTTGGAAAAAATCCAAGGAAGTCCAAGCTGACCAAAAAACTTATAAAATTATTTACCAGTTTTACCTTCTTTACGGCGAACGAATTCTCCAACATAACGGATCCCTTTACCTTTGTAAGGTTCTGGAGTACGTTTGCTACGGATGTATGCTGCTACTTCACCAACAACTTCTTTGTTAGAACCACTTACTACGATTGTAGTTGGGTTTGGAAGTTCAAAAGTGATTCCTTCAGGAGCAACAACTTCGTCTGGGTGAGATTTACCAACGCTAAGTACAAGTTTGTTTCCTTGTAATTGAGCACGGTACCCTACCCCACGCATTTCAAGTTCTTTTTTGAAACCTTCAGAAACTCCGATAACCATGTTATTGAAGTTGGCACGAGTTGTACCGTGAATAGTTTTCATTTCTTTTGAATCATTTGGACGAGTGAAAGTCACTTCTTGTCCATCTTGTTTTAATTCGATCGCTGTAGGGAACGTACGAGTAAGTTCACCTTTAGGACCTTTAACAGTAACTACACCATCTTTAGCGTCAACAGTAACGCCTGCAGGTAGTACTACTACTTTATTACCAATACGGCTCATAATTTCCTCCTGTTAAATTTTCCCACTAATATATCATTGTGGGTTTTCACGGGGGTTAAGCTTTACGCTTGACCTTTACTTATTACTTTCCACAAATGACTTGGATGTCCAATCACCTGCTTTAAGCATTAATGAAAAAGAGTTATATGCGGAAATAATTATAGAAAAATTCCCACATACGACTTCTCGTTCATTTTACCAAACGTATGCTAGTACTTCTCCACCAATGTTCTTAGCGCGAGCAACTTTATCAGTTACAACACCTTCAGAAGTAGAGATGATAGCGATACCTAGTCCGTTAAGAACTTTTGGCACATCAGCAGATTTAACGTATACACGTAGACCTGGTTTAGAAATACGTTTAAGTCCAGTGATTACGCGTTGTCCTTTGTGTTCACCATCTTGAGCGTATTTAAGATATACACGAACGATTCCTTGTTTGTCATCTTCGATATATTCAACATCTTTAACGAATCCTTCAGCAAGTAAGATTGAAGCGATTTCGCGTTTGATTTTTGATGCAGGTACTTCAACAACATCGTGTTTTACCATGTTAGCATTACGGATGCGTGTTAGGAAGTCTGCGATTGGATCTGTCATTACCATTACGGTTATTTCTCCTTAATCATTTGTAGTTTGGGTTTGTTTTATTCAATAAAACGTCAGTATCCCACTTGCAAATTAATCTTGCCTATAAGCAATAGTTAAATTGAAGTGGCGAATGCCGCTTCAGATTACCATGAAGCTTTCTTAACGCCCGGAACTTGACCTTTGTAAGCCAGCTCACGGAAGCAAATACGGCATAATTTGAATTTGCGGTAAACTGAGTGTGGACGCCCACAACGTTCACAACGAGTGTAAGCTTGCGTTGAGAATTTCGCTGGACGTTTGTTTTTAGCAATCATTGATTTTTTTGCCACGTCTTTTGCCTCCTATATTATTTAGCAAATGGCATACCCATTTGGGCAAGCAATTCGCGTCCTTCTTCATCAGTGTTAGCAGTAGTAACGATTACTACGTCTAGACCACGGATTTTATCAACGTTATCGTAGTTAATTTCTGGGAAAATTAGTTGTTCTTTAACACCTAGTGTGTAGTTTCCGCGTCCGTCAAATGATTTACTTGACACACCGTGGAAGTCACGTACACGTGGAAGAGAGACAGTCACTAATTTATCTAGGAATTCATACATGCGTTCTCCGCGAAGAGTTACTTTCGCACCGATTGGCATACCTTCACGTAGACGGAAACCAGCGATTGATTTCTTAGCTTTAGTGATAAGTGGTTTTTGACCAGAAATGATAGCAAGTTCTTCAACTGCTTTATCTAGGTTCTTAGAGTTGCTTACTGCATCACCAACACCCATGTTAAGTACGATCTTGTCGACTTTAGGTACAGCCATTACAGATGTATAGTTGAATTTCTCAGTTAGAGCTGGGATTACTTCAGCACTATATTTTTCTTTTAAACGATTAGCCATTTTTTTCCTCCTCTCTTACGTGATTAATCTAGGATTTCACCAGATTTTTTGTTGTAGCGTACTTTTTTGTCGCCTTCAACCTTGTATCCAACACGTCCAGCAACACCGTTTTTGTCAAGAACTTGAACATTTGATGCGTTGATTGGAGCTTCCATTTCAAGGATAGCACCGTTTGGATTTACGTGGTTAGGTTTTTGGTGTTTTTTCATGATTGCAACACCTTCAACTACAACTTTGTTTACTTTTGGTAAAGCTTTGATTACTTTACCAGTCTTGCCTTTATCTTTACCAGCAATGACTTTTACTGTATCGCCTGTTTTTACAAACATTTAGATTTCTCCTTTTTTTCTTACGTCCCGCAGGACACCCCCACCTAAGGTGAGGGGACTATGCGACTTTTATATTCTATTATTATAGAACTTCAGGTGCAAGTGAAACGATCTTCATGAAGTTTCCTTCACGTAATTCACGGGCAACAGGGCCGAAGATACGAGTTCCACGAGGTGTTTTGTCATCACGGATGATAACTGCAGCATTTTCATCAAATTTGATGTATGAACCATCAGTACGACGAGCGCCTGATTTAGTACGTACGATAACTGCTTTAACAACTTCACCTTTTTTAACAACTCCTCCAGGAGTTGCAGCTTTTACTGTTGCAACGATAACGTCACCGATGTTTGCGATTTTACGCCCTGAACCACCAAGAACTTTGATAGTTAGGATTTCGCGGGCACCACTGTTATCAGCAACTTTCAAACGAGTTTCTGCTTGAATCACTGTTCATTTCTCCTTTCAGAATTTAGATAATTACAGCTTCTTCAACGATTTCAACTAAACGGAAACGTTTGTCTTTTGACAATGGACGAGTTTCCATAATGCGCACGATGTCGCCAGTTTTTGCTGAGTTGTTTTCGTCATGAGCTTTGTATTTTTTAGAATAATTAATACGTTTACCGTAGACAGGGTGGTTACGTTTTGTTTCGACAACAACTGTGATAGTTTTATCCATCTTGTCAGATACCACACGACCTTGATAAACTTTACGTTGATTACGTTCAGACATGATCTTCCTCCCCTATCTATTATTTTGCTTCACGTGCTACTGTTTTAACACGTGCAATTGATTTTTTAACTTCGTTAATTTTCGCTGTATTTTCAAGTTGACCAGCTGCCGCTTGAAAACGTAGTTCGAATAATTCTTTCTTAAGCTCTTGCTCACGAGTAGCAAGTTCTTCCGCTGAAAGACCACGAAGTTCTGTCAAAAGTGTTTTTACTTCATTAAGCTTCATTTGAATCCTCCGCACGTTTTACAATCTTAGTTTTTACTGGTAATTTATGAGACGCTAGGCGTAAAGCTTCGCGAGCTACTTCTTCAGATACACCTGCGATTTCGAACATTACTTTACCGCGTTTAACTGGTGCTACCCAACCTTCTGGAGCTCCTTTACCTTTACCCATACGAACCCCAATGGCTTTACCTGTATATGATTTGTGAGGGAAGATTTTAATCCAAACTTTACCACCACGCTTCATGTAACGAGTCATTGCGATACGGGCTGCTTCGATTTGGCGGTTAGTGATCCAGTGACTTGTAGTCGCTTGAAGACCAAATTCACCGAAAGTTACTTCCTTACCACCTTTAGCTTCACCACGCATTTTCCCACGGAATTCACGACGGTGTTTTACACGTTTAGGTACTAACATGAACTATTTATCTCCTTTCACTGATTTTCTTGTTGGAAGGATTTCACCACGGTCGATCCAGATTTTAACACCTAGTTTACCGTAAGTAGTATCAGCTTCTTCCCAAGCGTAGTCGATATCTGAACGAAGTGTGTGAAGTGGAACTGTCCCTTCAGAGTAACCTTCGCTACGAGCGATATCAGCACCATTAAGACGTCCAGATACTTGAGTTTTAATTCCTCGAGCTCCAGCACGCATAGCGCGTTGAATTGCTTGTTTTTGTGCACGACGGAATGCAACACGTGCTTCAAGTTGACGTGCAATTCCTTCACCAACAAGGTGAGCGTCAAGATCTGGTTTCTTGATTTCAACGATGTTGATGTGAACTTGTTTACCAGTAAGAGCGTTTAAGTCTGCACGAAGTGCATCAACGTTCGCTCCACCTTTACCAATAACCATACCTGGTTTAGCAGTGTGGATTGAAACAATCACTTTGTTCACTGCACGTTCAGTTTCAATAGTTGATACTGAAGCATCTGCAAGGCGAGATTGGATAAGGTTACGGATTTCAAGATCTTCATGAAGGTAATCTGCGTATTCTTTTTCAGCATACCATTTGGCATCCCAGTCACGGATGATTCCGACACGAAGTCCGATTGGATTTACTTTTTGACCCACGATTTTACCTCCTTATCTTTCTTCTACTACCACTGTGATGTGGCTAGTACGTTTGTTGATTGGTGAAGCACTACCTTTCGCACGTGGACGGAAACGTTTCATTGTTGGTCCTTCGTTTACGAATGCTTCGCTCACATATAAATCAGCTTTTTCAAGACCAAGATTGTTTTCAGCGTTTGCAACTGCTGAATTAAGAACTTTCTCGATGACTCCTGCTGCTTTATTTGGTGTGAATTTTAAAATTGTAATTGCTTCTGCAATGTTTTTTCCACGGATCAAGTCGATAACCAAGCGTGATTTACGAGGTGAAACGCGAACTGTACGTGCAGTAGCTTTAGCTGAAGTATTTTCTGCCATTTCTTTCTCCTCCTATTAACGTCTTGTTTTCTTATCGTCTGCAACGTGACCTTTGTAAGTACGAGTTGGTGCAAATTCACCAAGCTTGTGACCTACCATGTCTTCTTGGATGTAAACTGGTACATGTTTACGTCCATCATATACAGCGATAGTGTATCCGATGAAACTTGGGAAAATCGTTGAACGACGTGACCAAGTTTTGATTACTTTTTTCTTTTCGTCTTTAGCTTGAGCTTCAACTTTTTTCATTAAATGCTCATCGACGAAAGGTCCTTTTTTAAGACTACGTCCCATTTTAGTTATCTCTCCTTTAAAAGATACCACAACTGCTACTAAGGCAGAGTTGGCGGAATTTATTATTTTTTTATTACACTGTCTGAACACACTTGAACTCTATAGTTAGCTTTAAAATTAAAGCTAACTACACAGTCTGCAACTTTTTAGTAGATTTCTCGGCCAGCTTAAGCTGCTAAGAAATTTGTAACCTTCAAAGTAAAATTATTTTTGACCGCGACGACGAACGATAAGTTTGCTTGATTTAGCTTTCTTACTACGTGTTTTAAGTCCGATTGCTGGTTGACCCCAAGGTGAAACTGGAGCTTTACGACCAACTGGTTGTTTACCTTCACCACCACCGTGTGGGTGATCGTTCGGGTTCATTACGCTACCACGTACAGTTGGACGGATACCACGCCAGCGGTTACGTCCAGCTTTACCAATGTTGATAAGGCTGTGTTGTTCGTTACCAACAACTCCAACAGTTGCACGACAAGTAGATAGGATCATACGTACTTCACCTGAGTTAAGACGTACAAGAACGTATTTACCTTCGTTACCAAGAACTTGTGCACTTGTTCCCGCAGAACGGATAAGTTGTCCACCTTTACCAGGTTTAAGTTCGATGTTGTGGATAAGTGTACCAACTGGGATGTTTGCAAGTGGTAAAGTGTTACCAACTTTGATATCCGCTTCAGGACCTGAAACCACAGTCATACCAACTTCAAGACCTTTAGGTGCAAGGATGTATGATTTAACACCGTCAGTGTAAGTGATCAATGCGATATTAGCTGAACGGTTTGGATCGTATTCGATTTGTGTTACTTTTGCAACAACACCATCTTTAGTACGTTTGAAGTCAACTAAACGGTATTTACGTTTGTGTCCACCACCTTGGTGACGAACTGTAATACGACCGTTGTTGTTACGACCTGCTTTGCTTTTTAGTGAAACTAACAAGCTCTTTTCAGGAGTACTTGTAGTGATTTCTGCAAAGTCGCTACCAGTCATGTGACGACGACCGTTAGTGGTAGGTTTATAAACTTTAATTCCCACGTTTTTCCTCCTTTAATTATTCACCGAAGATTTCGATTTTTTTAGAATCTTCAGTTAGTGTGATGATTGCTTTCTTGTATTTGCTTGTAAATCCAGTATAACGACCAACGCGTTTAGCTTTTGGTTTAACGTTAATTGTGTTTACAGATGCTACTTTAACTCCATCAAAAGCACGTTCAACGGCTTGTTTGATAAGTTCTTTGTGAGCACGAGCATCAACTTCGAAAGTGTATTTTTTCTCATCCATTGCAAGCATAGATGCTTCAGTGATGATTGGTTTTTTGATTACATCATAAAGGTTCATTATGCAAGGACCTCCTCGATTTGAGATAGAGCTGCTTGAGTAACCAATAATTTATCATTGTTAACAATGTCAAGAACGCTTGCTGAGTTAGCAGTAGTTACTTGTACATTTGGAATGTTACGAGCAGATAGTTCAGCAAATTCATTTCCTTCGTTTTCAACGATTACAAGGACTTTACGGTCGATTGCAAGAGCTGAAAGAACTTTTACGAATTCACTTGTTTTTGGTGCGTCAAATGATAAAGCGTCAACAGCTACAAGTTTGTCACCAGCAACTTTTTCTGAGTAAACAGATTTAAGAGCAAGTTGACGAACTTTTTGTGGAAGCTTGTAAGCATAGCTACGTGGGTTTGGTCCGAAGACAACACCACCACCACGCCATTGCGGGCTTCTGATTGAACCTTGACGTGCACGTCCAGTACCTTTTTGGCGCCATGGTTTACGACCACCACCTGATACTGCTGAACGGTTCTTAACTGCACTTGTACCTTGACGAAGACTTGCGCGTTGGCTTAGGATTACATCGAAAACTACAGTTTCATTTGGTTCAATTCCAAATACTGCGTCATTCAGAGTAACTTCGCCAGCTTTGCTACCATCTTGTTTAAATAATGCTACGTTAGCCATTTCGGTAAGTTTCTCCCTTCCTTATTATTTCGCAGATTTTACTGCAGTTTTGATAGTGATGAGTGATTTTTTCGCTCCTGGAACGTTACCTTTAACAAGGATAACATTCTTCTCTGGAACAACCTGTGCAATTTCAAGGTTTTGAATTGTTACACGGTTTCCACCCATACGACCTGCCAAGTGTTTATTTTTGAACACGCGGTTAGGCGCTACAGGACCCATTGACCCTGGACGACGGTGGTAACGAGATCCGTGAGCCATTGGTCCACGTGATTGTCCATGACGTTTAATAACACCTTGGAAACCTTTACCTTTAGTCGTACCTGTGACATCAACGATATCTCCAGCTGCGAATGTATCAACAGTGATTTCTGATCCAACTTCTAAGCCTTCAATACCTTTAAATTCACGGATGAAGCGCTTAGGAGCCGTGTTTGCTTTAGCAACATGACCTTTGGCAGGTTTGTTACTCAAAACTTCACGTTTGTCATCAAAACCAACCTGAGTTGCTTCGTAACCGTCAGTTTCAACAGTTTTAACTTGAAGAACAACGTTTGGAGTTGCTTCGATGACAGTAACTGGGATTAATTCACCAGACTCAGTGAAGATTTGGGTCATTCCCACTTTTTTCCCTAAGATTCCTTTTGTCATTAGAGTTCCCTTTCTTAAAGTTTAATTTCGATGTTTACACCGCTTGGTAAATCAAGTTTCATCAATGCATCAACAGTTTTTTGTGTTGGTTCGATGATATCGATTAAGCGTTTGTGTGTGCGCATTTCGAATTGTTCACGGCTATCTTTGTATTTGTGAGTCGCACGAATTACTGTGTATAGCGAACGGTCAGTTGGAAGTGGGATTGGACCACTTACTTGAGCACCTGTACGTTTAGTAGTTTCTACGATCTTTTCAGCCGCTTGATCAAGGATACGGTGTTCGTATGCTTTCAAACGAATGCGAATTTTTTTATTTGCCATTTTTTCTCCTCTCGTCTATTGTCTTGAATAGGCTAGCTCCACAAGAAAACCAACTCCCCTAGCTTGGCAATGCTTCCGGGTGTGTCGCAACCTCTTGCTTCAATGCCATAGTCTGCATTTTTGCAGTACTTATCTATACTATCAAATTATTTATCCATTTGCAAGACTTTTATTTTATAATAATTAATTTTTTTCTTTCTTCTATAAATAATTAAAAAAAGATAGTAGGTTACCTACTATCTATCTTCATTGATTATTTTAAACCTAAATACTCTTCAACTGCCTTTTGCATGTCAGAAATACCAACCACTGTTTTATGAAGGACAGGTTCTTCTTTTAGATTTCTTACGGCTTCGGGTTGTTTAACCTTAGAAAGTTCTTCTAGTTGATCAACCAACGCAAAATCATCCAAATCACTCTTAGTACCGGTTAATGCCTCAACAACTACTCTTGGAAACTTATAAGGGCTTGCAGTAGATACGACTACAGTCTTAGTAGAATCTGAGCTAGTTTCTCGGTAATCTCTATAAACCTTACTTGCAACTGCTGTGTGAGGATCTTCTGTGTAAGATGTTTGTTCGAAGATTTCCTTTATCTCTTGGCTGGTAGACTCCTGGCTGGCATATCCTGAAATAAAATCAGCCAAATGTTTTTGCATCTCTTTAGTGATTTCATAAGTTCCCTTACTATAAAGTTCATCCATTAAAGAGTTTGTTAGTTTATCATTGTCTTCTGTTGAATGGAAAATCAGGCGTTCAAGATTACTTGAAACTAGAATATCCATTGATGGGCTTGATGTTACGAAAAATTCCCTATTTTTATCATAAAGTCCCGTTTCAAAAAAGTCTGTAAGAACTTTGTTTTCATTAGAAGCACAGATTAATTTGTTTACAGGTAGTCCTATTTCTTTGGCATAATAAGCAGCAAGGATGTTCCCAAAGTTACCAGTTGGTACGCTAAAGTTGATTTTCTCTCCGTTTTCAATCTGCTTTTCTTTAAGAAGCTGAGCATAAGCATAAACATAATAAACAATCTGAGGAACAAGGCGTCCGATATTCATTGAGTTAGCACTTGAAAATTGTTTTTTATTGGCATGCATCTTCTCGCGCAAATTAAGGTTATTAAACATCTCCTTAACCTTGGTTTGGGCGTCGTCAAAATTTCCTTCAATTGCTACCACGTGGGTATTGGCACCCTTTTGGGTTACCATTTGTTGCCTTTGAATCTCACTAACCCCGTCTTTTGGATAAAAGACAATGATTTGAGTATTTTCGACATCAGCAAATCCCGCCATGGCAGCCTTCCCTGTATCACCACTTGTTGCTGTAAGAATTACAATCTCATTTTCAATACCAGACTTTTTAGCAGCAGTAGTCATTAAATACGGCAAAATTGATAGGGCCATATCTTTAAAGGCAATAGTGTTACCGTGGAATAATTCCAAGTTATAGTGGCTACCTACTTGGACAAGAGGAGCAATCCTTTGATCGTCAAATTTGTCATCATAGGCAGAATTTATACAGTAATCTAGCTCTTCTTCTGTAAAATCATCTAAAAATCCCGCTAAAACGACCTTAGCTACTTCCTGATAACTCGCATCTTTTAGTTTTTCAAAATCCAAATCTATCTGAGGAAGTTTTGTGGGTACATATAGACCTCCATCGGTAGCTAATCCTTGTAAGATGGCCTGGCTGGCTGTAACTGTATTGCTCTTATCTCTTGTGCTCTGGTATTTAAGTGGCATGCTATATATCTCCTTGATTTTATTTTTATTATTATAACAAAAATTATCAATAAATTAATGAATTTTAAAAAAAGGAGCAAGGCTCCTTTTGTTTATTTACTAATTTCATCAATTTGATCAATTTCAAGGTCAACTACTGTTTCACGACCAAACATTTCAATTGATACTTTAAGCTTACGGCTGTCAACAATCTCTGTAACATTACCAACCATGTCAGCGAAGGCTCCGTCAATAATCTTAACAGGATCACCAACTTTAAGGTCGATTTCGTGGTTACGAAGCGTTTTGCCCATACCGTTTAGGATGTGGCGGATTTCTTCTTCAAATAGAGGAGTTGGTTTACTACGGTTACCGTGAGATCCAACGAATCCTGTAACGTTTGGTGTGTTACGAACGACAAACCAAGCTTCATCAGTCATGTTCATTTCAACTAACACATAACCTGGGAACATATTTTCTTCAGTTTCCTTAATTTTCCCGTTAACATCACGAGTAACTGTTTCTGTAGGGATTTCAATACGAAGAATGTTATCTGTCATATTATAAGTATGAGCACGCTCAAGTAGCGTCTCCTTTACCTTATTTTCATATCCTGAATAGGTTTGAATTACAAACCAACCTTGGTCAAAACTTGTTAAGTTGTCCATTTTGTCTCCTTTTTTCAACTAAAAAAGCCCCTAAGGACTTTGTTTTTTTTATTATATCACAAATGTTAAATTAAGTTGTACTATTTTGCAAATAAACTTAAAACAGATGTAATACCTAATTTAATTAACTTATCGAATATAAAGATAATGAGCAGAAAGAAAGCAGAATACTCGATAACGCCTGCGAAATCAATTGCTGCCTCTTTTTTAGTTGGCCATGTAACTTTATTCATTAAACTTAAGACGCTTTTGATAAATTTCATACTTTCTTATGAGCTAATGCCCTACCTCGTTTCTTTATGTTCTGTGTATTTTCCGCAATGCTTACAAAACTTGTTTACAACTAAACGTTTTTCTTTAGCATTACTACTTAGGTTTATTGAATAATTGCGTGATCCACATACTCCACACGCAAGAGATGCTTTTTTTAACATATCGTCTCCTATCGCTTCATTCTATCATATTATTCTTTTGTTGACAATTGCTTAAAATTTAGATTTGATGTCATTCCAAAAGTCCTTAATCTTCTCTCCAATACCAGATTTTTCGACCTGTTCTTTAACTCGGTTTGTAAAATCTTTGGCCTTTTCTTGAGCTTCATCTAAAATACTAGAGTCACTACTAATGACAACACTATTTTTATTATCACCATCCGTCTCAACTGGCGCCTGGCCGTTTAGAGCATAGGCATTTTCAACTGAGAACTTGGTTCCTTTGGTATGGGGCAAGATATAGGTAGCAGCCTGCTTAAATATTTTTGAAGCCTGGCCACTACTTGCTCCCTCCAGATAATGGGTGTCATCTGTTTTTTCAAAACCAAGCCACAAACTAATTACAACATCTGGTGTATAACCAATAACCCACTGGTCATTTGTATTGTTGCCATCAGCAGTTTCTGTTGTTCCTGTTTTTCCAGCTAGAGTATAGCCATAAGGCTCAGCATAAACTCCTGTACCATTTGAATAGGTTCCAAGCATCATACTAGTCATCTTGTCGTTGGTACTCTTATCGATAACGCGCTTCTGATTCTGCTTATAACTCTTAAGGACCTGACCACTAGAGCTTTCAATCTTAGTAATCAGGTGAGCTTCATTCATGATTCCATTATTAGCAAATGCCCCGTAAGCTTGAGCCATCTGCCAGGGATTAGTTACAACCCCGCCACCCAAAGCAACCTGGAGTTCCTCATTTTTATCAGTCAAGTCAAGACCAAAGGCCTTACCCTTGGCAACTGCTGTCTTAACTCCTAATTTGTTTACGGTGTAAACAGCAGGTAGGTTTAGACTCTGGGCTAGGGCTTCATACATTGGAACTTGCCCCTGATAGGTTCTTGTGTAGTTCTGCGGGCTGTATCCATTATAATCATGCGGCTTATCTTCAAGCTCTTGATTGATTGACCAACCAGCCTCAATAGCTGGACTATAAACAACTAGAGGTTTAATAGTCGATCCCGGACTCCTTTGGGCCTGGGTTGCAAAATTAAACCCTCTAAAGGTATCATTGTCGTCTGTAGGAACCCTTCCTACAAGAGCTGCTACTGCACCTGTTGAAGGATCAAGGGCAACACTTGCACTTTGGGCTACTGTTCCGTCTGCAGCAATAGGGAAAAGATAGGTCGATGAATAAGTTTCCTGAAGACCTGCTTGGTAATCTTGATCAAGACCTGTATAAATCTTATAGCCATTATTCAAAATATCATTTTCACTTAAACCATACTTACTTATCGCCTCTTGAATTACTGCATCGAAGTAAGATGGATACTTGTAGTCACTATCTTTACCCGTATAATCATCATCAAGTTTGCTATTCATATCGATATTTGCAGCTTGATTGGCATCATCCTGGGTTGCCAGTTTGGCATTAACCATATTTTGAAGGACCGTATTTCTCCGGTCAGTCGCAAACTTCCCATCCTTATAAAGAGGATTGTAAACCTCAGGCCATTTTAAGATACCAGCAAGGGTTGCCCCTTCATCTAAGGTCAACTCAGCTGCAGTCTTTCCAAAGTACTTATGGGATGCATCCTCAATCCCCCAAATTCCATTACCAAAGTAGGAGTTATTTAAATACATGGCCATAATATCGCTTTTACTATACTTCTTAGTAATCTCCATGGCCAGGAATATTTCCTTGGCCTTACGGTCAATGGTTTGTTTTTGGGTTAAATAAGCATTCTTTGCCAGCTGCTGGGTTATGGTAGAACCTCCACCAAATTTACCAAGGGTTGCTACTGCAAGAAGAGTCCGCTTGATATTTACCCCGCGGTTTGTATAAAAACTCCTATCCTCAGTAGCAACTACAGCATCAATTACATAAGGTGATATCTCATCGATATCCACATAGGTTCCTTTTTGACCATACATGGATCCAGCCGAATCACCATTCTTATCGATAATAACTGTTGTTGATCTTAGGGATTCCTGAAGGTCTGATACATTAGCCGTTTTGGCTAGGTAAAACAGGTAACCTCCTATCATCAGGATGAAAGATAAAATTATAAGCAGGAAAATTTTCGTCAGATTATGACGCTTCCACCACATTTTAAATTTATTCCAGCGGGGATGTTTAGGTTCCCTCGATTCAACTCCGTCCTCAGGACTATCTGGATCAGGATTTAAGTTATCTTTATTATTTGCTTTATTAATTCTTCTAGATCGACTATATTTTTGACTCAAGTGTTTAACCTCCACTTGTATTAATTTCTTAAATCTTATTTCCTATTTTATATGTTAGAATAAAAAATATGAAATATAATATTACAATACCACAAAATTCCTCAAATATGACATTAAATATGCTTTTGGAAGAAAAGTGGCTTCTTCCGCGTAAGCAAAGGCATCTTTTAAGGACCAAAAAAGGAGTCCTTATTAACAATGAAAACAAGTCCTGGGAAACAATTGTAGGTCCAGGGGACCTTATTAGTCTTAACTTTGATCCAAGTGATTATCCTCAAAAACAAGTAACCTTTGGCGATAAAAATTTAATTGACTGCCTTTACGAAGATGAACACCTAATTATTGTAAATAAACCAGAGGGCATGAAAACCCATCCTAATGAACCTCAAGAGATTGCTCTTTTGAACCATGTTTCAGCCTACCTAGGACATAGTGCCTATGTGGTCCACAGACTCGATCAGGAAACCAGCGGAGCTATTTTATTTGCCAAAAATCAATTTGTTTTACCCCTACTAGGCAAAATGCTTGAGGAAAAAAAGATCTACAGAACCTACCTTGCCTTGTCTCAAGGAAAAATTGCAGGAGAAAGCTTTACTATTGATAAGCCTCTTGGACGAGACCGCCACAATAGTAAGAAAAGAGTTGTCAGCAAATCAGGGAAAAGGGCTGTGACTCATATTCAATTACTTGATAGACTTAATAGGACTTCCTATGTTAGTTGCCAACTTGAAACTGGAAGGACCCATCAAATTAGGGTCCATTTAGCCAGCATCAACCATCCCATTGTGGGAGATCCCCTCTATGGTAAAATCAAGGAAAAAAGAATGATGCTCCACGCCAGTAAGCTTTCTTTGATTCACCCTTTTACTGGTGAAAATCTTGAGTTTCATGCTTCTAGCAGCACATTTAATTCGATAATAAACAAGTACTCTTAAAGAAGACTTAATAAAAACCAGCAGGATGTTAAGAAAACATTTCAGCTGGTTTTTTAATATTTGCTATCACTTTCTTTGAAGTAACTTTTTATAAATAAGCATGAGAACAAACATTGCCACAAAGACAATCGTGATACTTGCACTGGCTGGAGTTGCCCAGTAGTAGGAAATAAGTAAACCACTTACCATCCCAAAAAATCCTAGGATAATACTGATTAGCATTACTGACTTAAAGGATTTAGCAACCCTTAAAGCTATACTACCTGGCATTACCATGATTGCACTAACTAAGAGGGCACCTGCGACAGGAATCATCAAAGCAATTGAAATACCTGTTATGATATTAAAGGCTGTTGACATAAATCTCGTAGGTAAGCCGTCAACAAAGGCCACGTCCTCATCAAAGGTTAAAATATACATGGGCCTCATAAAAAGAAGGAAAAGAACTACTATTGCTAGGGCTAAAACAAATAGAAGAACTACTTGAACCTCAGATATAGTAACAATTGATCCAAAAAGATACTGGTCAATGCTTACAGAGTTCGACCCTCCTGATTTACTGGTTAAGATTAGAGCCACCGATAGACCCAGACTCATTAGTATGGCTGTTGCTACCTCCAAAAAGTCACTATAAACTGTCCTTAGATATTCAAGTAAAATAGCTGCAAGGATAACAACAATAAGGGTTGCAGCCGTTGGAGAAATACCTAGAAATAGGCCCATAGCAACCCCTGCTAAAGAGACGTGACTTAAGGTGTCACTCATTAGACTTTGCCGCCTTAATATGAGAAAAACTCCTAGGAGGGGGGCAAAGATAGACATGGCCACAATCGCTAAGAAGGCGCGAATCATAAAGTCATATTGGAATATCTCCATTATTTTTCCCTCCAATCATCGTGGACACTGAAACAACGCCAAGGTGAATCTTGCTTTCTCACCAGATGAATATTGCGGTCAGCAAAGTCTTTTACATCCTCAGCATCATGGGTAATCATTAAAACAGATTTTCCGTGTTCATGAACACTATGGTGCATGAGTTCATAAAAATCCCTCCTACTCACATCATCCATTCCAGTTGTTGGCTCATCTAGCACAAATAAATCTGGGTCTGAAGCAAACATTCTAGCAATGACAATCCTTTGCTTTTGACCACCCGATAGTTCCCCAATTTTCTTGTGCCTAAATTCCCACATGCCTACGGCTTTTAGAGATTTTTCTACATGTTCCCAGTCATGTTCGTTGATCTTACGAAACCATCCCTTACGCGGGTAACGCCCACTGGTTACAAATTCTGAAACGGTACTCGGAAAACCCGCATTAAAACTGGCTACTTGCTGAGGTAAGTAGGAAATTCTTAGTTTTTTCCCCTTGTTGTTGACCTTGGAAATTTCAACCTTGCCCTCCTTTGGTTTAAGAATACCTAAACTAGCCTTGATTAAAGTTGACTTGGCTGCCCCATTTTCACCCGTTAAGGTTACAAACTCCCGGTCATCCACATGGTAACTTACATTTTCAAGGACTGGTTCGTCATCATAATAAAAGGACAAATCTTTTACATTAATATAGTGCATTTATTTTATACTCTTCTTCAAATTCTCTAAATTCTGCTCCATGATTGAAATATAGGTTGCTCCGTCCTTTTGTTCTTCCTTGCTAATACCTTCAACAGTATTTAAAACAAGGGTCTCGGCACCAACTTCTTGGGCAAGGGTTTTAGCAATCTTATCATCAGCATTTTCTTCAAAATAAACAACATCTAGCTTGTCTTCTTGCATTATATTTTTAAGGTTTGCAAGGGTCGCACTAGATGGTTCTGCATCAGGCGTTAAACCAGCGATGTAAATCTGAGTTAAGCCATAGTCGTTAGCCAAGTAACCAAAGGCTGCATGTTGGGTTACAAATTTTTTATTTTCAGCACCTTCAAAACTCGATGCGTATTCTTTATCTAAATTATCCAGTTTTTCCAGGTAAGCAGAAGCATTTTCCTTGAAGTCTTTTTCGTATTCTGGATATTTCTCAGACAGCTGATTAAAAATGGTCTCAACTTCAATTTGAGCGTTCTTCAAAGACAGCCAAGTGTGAGGATCAATTGCTTCTTGACTACCTGTTTGTCCATCAAACTTAAGTAGGGTGACATCTTTACTAGCTTCAATGACAAGTGTGTCTGATTTCAAATTCTTTTTGGCATTAGTGAACCACTTTTCCAAATTATCATTATTATAAACAACAACATCACTATCAGTAATTTTTGCCATATCACGCGCACTAGGTTCATAGTCATGAACCTCTTGACCCGCAGGTACAATATAAGACACATCAGCATGTTCACCTACAACATTCTTAGTGAATTCGTACATGGGATAAAAACTTGTACTTATCTTGATTTTATCACTACTCTTTTGCTTACCACATGATCCAAGCATTAAAGCAAGTAAACATACTGCGGTAAATCCCAGTATTTTTTTCATTCCCTTATTCATTTTGGCTAATCTCCACACTTCCATTAATATACAGTGAATTATAGCAGAAGAAAGAAACGTTTACAAGTGTAATCATAAACTCCTAATTAGATGGACTTCCTTACAAAATCCTTTGATACTGTTAACAGCGCGTGTTGCTCTGCTTTTTTTATCAAAGAGGGCAAAAACTGTTGGCCCACTTCCACTCATCAACACACCTTGGGCACCTGCTTCAGTCAATACCTGCTTGATCTTTCTAATTTCTGAGTGCATTTTTATGGTTATATCTTCCAAGGAATTACCCAGGTTACCAGCCACCTGGTCAAAATCATTAGTTAAGACAGCTTCTTCAATAATATCCATATCAAAATTTCTTATAGTATTCAAATCAACTCTTTTAAAGACATCTGGAGTTGAAACACCAAACTCTGGTTTTACAAGAAGAACCCAGTAATTTTCAAGACCTTTTATAGGACGTACAATTTCACCACGTCCCTTGACTCGCGCAATCCCCCCGTAAATACAATAGGGAACATCACTTCCTACTTCTTCTCCTAATTTAGCAAGTTCCTGCAAGGAAAGGCCTAGATTCCATAGCTTATTTAGAGCCCTAAAGGTCGCAGCTGCATCACTTGACCCTCCAGCAAGGCCAGCAGCCACTGGAATTACCTTTTTGATATAGATTTCTACTCCTTTCTTTATTCCAAAAGTATTTTTAATTAATTCAGCAGCCTTGTAGGCATGATTTTTATTATTTTTAGGGACAGAAACACCATCAGATTTGATAATTATCTTATCCTCTTTGATTTCCTTAATTGTAATTCGATCAGAAAGATCGATACTTGCCATAATCATGTCTAATTCATGAAAGCCGTCTTCTCTTTTATCAACTACATTAAGCCCTAGATTTATCTTTGCGGGCGCTTTTTCTGTTATTTCCATAGTCTAAAGTATAGCAAATTAAAGAGCCTTTTGCAGTAGGGATTCTATTTAACGTCTCTAAAAAATAGGCCAGCAGCCAAAATTTATCAAGATCTGTACAAAGGCTAATATTTTTAATTAATTAAACCTTTTGTTATAATCAAAATATAAAATTAAAAGGAGCTATATGATGGATATGTCTAAAATGTCAATGGGATCTACTATGGGATCTGCTAAGATGAACATGAACGGATCCCCTGCCCCAGCTGACCTTAAGAATGCTGTAAATCCTGAGTTCCCTGTCGGCAGTAAAATTACTATAACAGCCGATCACATGCCCGGAATGAGGGGAGCAAGTGGTAAGGTTGTTGGAGTCTATGACACAAAACTTTATACAGTTGATTATATGGATACAGAAGATCATCAAATGGTTACCAATCATAAGTATCTGATTGCCGACGAGATTAAGGGAGATTTGACGGTCGGTAGTAAAATCATCCTTGAAGCAGACCATATGACAGGTATGAAAGGAGCTGAAGGGACTATTGTTGCTATAAGTGATGGTCCTGCCTACATGGTTGACTATACCTCAAACGATTCTTCTAAGATGATGATTACCAATCATAAGTGGCTTCGTCAGTCTGAACTTGAGAGTCGTTAATAGCTAAAAAATAGAAGAAGGACAAAATGAAAAAACATAATTTTTTACAGGCTGGTTTAGTATTATTAGTAGCACTTAGCCTCGGTGCCTGTGCCAATAAAAATGAATCCAAAGATACTTCCTCTGACATGTCCAGCTCATCTTCTATGAGCCAAATGGACAGTATGTCATCTAGTGGAATGTCCATGGATGAAACCAGCAAAATGAACATGAACGGATCAGCCGCCCCAGCTGACCTTAAGAATGCTGTTAATCCCAAATTCCCCGTTGGTAGTGAAATCACTATAACAGCTGATCACATGCCAGGAATGAAAGGTGCAAGCGGTAAGGTCGTTGGAGTCTATGACACAAAACTTTATACAGTTGATTACATGGACACGGAAGACCACCAAATGGTTACTAATCACAAGTATCTGATCGCAGATGAAATTAAAGGAGATTTGACGGTCGGTAGTAAAATCACCCTTGAAGCAGACCATATGACGGGTATGAAGGGAGCCGAAGGGGCCATTGTTGCTATAAGTGATGGTCCTGCCTACATGGTTGACTATACCTCAAACGACTCTTCTAAGATGATGGTTACTAACCACAAATGGCTTAGTCAATCTGAAATTGAAAGTAAAAAATAAGATATTTATTTAATGAAAGTTGTATTACCTATACCTATGCATGACTATCGCTCCTTATCCCGGTTAATTTGATAAACCTCTCCGTGATTATGATCAAAGGTTATCCTTAGGATATAGTGATTATCACTAGATTCAAAAAAACAGGAAGCGTCTGTAAAAAGGATGGTTCCTGTTTTTTTATCTCCATCAATCTTTTTAAGGGCTAAATCTGCCATTAACTCTGCCTTAATCCTGTTAGTTTGGGATAATATATTTCTTTGATTTGAAAAAGTAGTAAAAAGATAAAACTCCAAGACCAATGTAAAGACGACAAGTAAAAATAAAACCTGAATTAAGACACCTGCCCTAACCCGCATCCTGTTCCCTCCCTTCAAATCTATAGATCATTGTATATTTTTTCCCGCTAAGAAAGGTTAAATTAAAGGTGACCAGTCCATCACACTCCTCTATCGAAGTTGACTTTAAATTAAAAATCATGGGCTGATAACCACGTCCACTAACATGTGTTTTACGAAAATCAGAACTGTTTTCATTCTGCCCAAAACGAAGATCATTACTTTTTTTAACATACAGGTAATTATGATCAACCTTTATTAATTTACTTCCCTCAAGCTCTTCTCTCAGTAGATTACAAAAGAGTTGCCACTCCAATTGTTCATCCTTCGCCACATAATTAAGCTCCCTACCGACTAAATTTGTAAGTCCACCAACTACTAAGAGGCTTCCCGAAAGGACAATGAGTGCCAGCAAGCATTCTACAAGGGTAAAAGCTTTGACGCTCCTAGTCTTTAACCTCAATCTTAATAGCCTCCCTTTCTCCATCGAAGATGCTAATCCCCTTAGCATCTTCTTTAATCTTCACAGAAATTCCATTTAAATCTAGCCTATCAACCTTTGAGTCATAGGCCATCTTGGCAAGATTTAAAACTTCAAGTTCTCTGATTGATGCCTGGCGCTCCCTCCTATTTTTTTCTAGCTCACATAAAATTAAGCTGGTAATAATTGATAGAACTACCGTAGCAATCAGGGCCTCCAAAAGAATATATCCCTTAACTAACTGTTTTTTTATATTTACCACTCCCCATATAAAGCTGATAGCTTATGTTCTTACTCTGTAAAAGCAGGGATAATTCAATCTTTTGTAGGCTTGAATTTCCTCCCCTTTCAGAAAAAGTTATCCGATATGCCTTTTTAAAGGAAACCATATCTGGCACTCTAATTTCTTTACCCAGATAATATATTTTATCTTCTCTTATTTCTAAGCTTTCATTTTTCCTTTTAACCATACTTTGAAACTGTGTATCATAATAAATTCTTTCAAATTTTAAAATAAATAACTCACCTTCAATTTTAGCCAAGGTTTGGGTAACAGAAGTAGATGAAAGCAGCAAAATTAAAGATACTGCAGACAAGGTTAAAATACTTTCCACTAAAGTAAAGGCCTTAGTCCGGAACCTTAATAGGTTTTTTAGGATTTTTTTCATAGTATTCCTTGTAATTTTTATATTGCTCCTCAGTGATATTATTAGCATCTAAAAGTTTACCCAGACTGGCTTTTTGCCCACTGTTAAGTTCAAATAAATCAGCCTGACTTTCAACTACCTTTACAATAGCTACCTGACCCGATTCATTAATCCGGTCCTTTTGCTTGGCAAGATTTGGAACAAAAAGTAAGATTAAAACACTAATGATTAATAGAACCATAAGCATTTCAATTAGGGTAAAGGCTGCAACTCGTTTTTTAAAAATCTTTTTCATATAAGTCCTTCCATATTTTGATAGATTGGTAGCAGCATGGCCGCATAAACGACAACAATCATAAGGGCTACCAAAAGAAAAATTAAGGGTTGAATCAGGTTAAGTCCCCTATCAATCTGATAGAAAAATTCCCTCCAAGATTCATGGGAGTAAAGCTCAAGCTCCTTGCCTAATTTATCCTTGATTTCCCCGTATTCAATTATTAAAGAGAGCTCCTTTTTAAAAAAAGGATAGGTAAAAATTTTTTCATGAAAGTCGGTTCCTTCTGCCAAAGCGACTTCTAAATCTAAACCAATTTCCCTAAAAAGTTTATTTTCCTGTTGTTGCATTATCCCTGCAATGGTTCGCATTTCAATACCCTGTCCAAAAAGATTGCCCCATTCCCTGGCATAATAAGCAGTTAAATATAAACTAATAATTTTTCCTACATAGGGAAAAGGCATAAGTAGGCTATAATTTGAAATAGCTGGTCGTCTTTTAAGGTAAATAAGTACTAGAAAAATAAGTAAACCTAAACCTCCTAGAAATGAAAGAAAAATTACTGGAAGTCTTCCAATAAATCCTGCAAGTACTGTTCCTTTTTCTAATTGTGGAAAAAGATAGGTGTTTAGCCCTAGCATGATAACTAGTAAAAAGAAAAGGAGAATCAGTGGATAGGTCGAAACCTGAATTAATTTCTTGCGAATATCACACATTCTTTTCAAATTTTTTTCAATTAAATCTAAGGCCAAAATTAAATTTCCATGGTGGTCTGCTAGAGCTACCTGGGTTACAACATTATTAGAAAAACCTAGATCCTCAAGAATAGCCGATAAATTCTTCCCCACAAGTAAGCCTTTATTCATAAGATTCGTAAATTCCTTAGATACTAGCCTACTGCGGGATAAAAAATCGATGACCTCAGACAAGGTAAAGGAACTTGCTAGAAGATTATTCATCAACTGGATAAGCCTAATCTGCTGTTTAAGGGCTAATTTCTTCTGCTTTTTTCTGAGTAAGGGAGATATGTCCACCTTCAAATAACTGAGTAAGTTGTTCATTCCACTTGCCTCCTCCGTGATTAAAAAAGTCTTCAGTCTCTAAATCAATCAACACTCGTCCTCCAATCAGCCTTTGGTAAGTAATTGCTGAAAGACAGTTATCAAGCTCGTCCCTTTTAATACCAAGCTCTAAGAGTCTATGATAAACACCCCTTATACTTCTGGCATGAATGGTTGAAAATACAGTATATCCTGTAAGACTTGCCCGAATGACAGCTCGCGCAGTTTTTGCATCACGAATTTCTCCTACAATTACTAAATCTGGCATATGCCTAAGAGACAGTTTAATCAAGTTATCATAGTCATTACCGATACTTTCATTTATTTGAAGTTGCAAAAAATCATCCTGAATTATCTCAACCGGATCTTCAATTGATATGACCTGTCTACCGTCAAACTTACTATGGGCAAGAAGGTACATTAAGGTGGTTTTACCACTACCAACAGGACCTGAGAAAAGATATAATCCCCGACGATTAATCATTTTTTCTGCCTGCTTTTTCCCCTCAAACCAAAATTGAGGTGTATCTTCCTCCTGATACAAGAGTCTAATTACTAAACTCTCAAAGCCAAAGGCATCTCCTGTAGTCGAAAGTCTAAGTCTACGGGATTTATTTTCAGTAAATTCATAGAGACAAGAGCCCAGCTGAGTGCGCCTTTTTTCACCGACGTTCATTCCCGAAAGGTATTTGAAATGAGATATTAAGGCAGTGGCTTCTTTTATATCCAAAAGCTCAGATAAAATATTTCCAGCAGATGATCTAAACCTTAAGTCATACTTATCTTTTTTGGGTAGGAAATAAATATCCTGAATACCTCCATTTACTGCCTCCTCTATAATCTTCTTAGCCCTCTTAAGAATCATAAATTGTCCTCCTATCATCTAATACGAAAAAATTATTTCTTATTAACAAAAAAAATACCCCTTGATGGGGTATTTTTTACTTATCTTTTCTTTTACAGGATTTAAAGGGAGTACAGCCTGTTTTCTTTGAATAGGCCCACCTTTTTTCATAACTTGTTACCGGCTGCCAATCTTCTAAAAGTGTCAAAGAATGGTACTGCTGTAAATCATCACCGCATTCCTCACACCAGACCTGCTCTCCCCGGTCCCAGAAGGTTGCTAAAAAATCAGACCTACTTAGAAACTGTTCATAACAACAAACAGCCTGGCCCAGATTTTCCTTGTAGAATTTTAAGGCTGAGTAAAAGTCCTTAAATTCCTTAAATTCGATTATGTCCTTTTTCCAGTCATCAAAGAACCACCAAGGTTCAGTATCACCAAATAATTTAACTACCTGATACATATCAATAGTAAAAGACCTCTCTGTCTTTCCCTCCTTTCCGTATATAAAACTACGTTCATTCTAACAACTTATAAAACATTTACCAAAGAATTTGCCTACATTTCAAGATTAGACTCTTCTTCCATTCTTGCTAGTTCAATCTTAGTACAACGGTTCATTACAATTTTTTCCCTTTTAGAAGACCTAAGAATTTGTTCTGCCTCCTCATTTTGAAGACCAAGTTGTGCCCAGAATACATCTGCATCTGTTTGCAGGAAATCATGTGCAACCTCAGAAAGAAGATCGCTTCTTCGAAAGACATCAACTATATCAACGTGGAAGGGAATATCTTTTAAGCTAGCATAAACCTTCTGGCCTAGGATTTCTTCACCTGCAAACCTTGGATTTACAGGCACAATTTTATAACCATGTTCTTGAAGAAACCTAGCAACCCGGTTACTTGCCTTCCCTTCGTCACTACTAAGCCCAACTACTGCAATAACCTTAGCATCTTTTAAGTATTGATCAATTACCTGATTTTCTGGATTTCTAAATTCAAAACTCATACTATTCCTCCTGATTAGATAAGTTAATTCTATCACATTTTCTTTATATAAAGGCATGCTCTTTCTAAAAAATATAAAAAATAACAGCCTGGATTAAAATCCAAGCTGTCATCATTATTTGGCATCATACCAAGTTATACCACTATCTTCATCAGCAATCAGTGGAACCTTTAATTTTATAGCATCTTCCATGGTTTCTTTGACAATCTTCTTAACTTCCTCTAGTTCCTCATTCGGAACTTCTAAAACAATTTCATCGTGAACCTGTAAAAGCATCCTTGATTTGAAATTACCCGAAGTTAATTTTAAGTCAAGATTTATCATGGCAACCTTTAAAATATCAGCAGCACTTCCTTGAATAGGCGAGTTGATGGCTGTCCTTTCAGCAAACTGACGGACATTGAAATTACGGGCATTAATGTCTGGTAATTTACGACGTCTATTATAAAGTGTCTCCACATAGCCCTTATCTTTGGCAAAGCGGACGATATCTTCCATGTATTTTTTAATACCAGGATAGCGGTCAAAATATGTATCAATGTATTTTTTGGCTTCAGCCCTTGAAATCCCTAAATTTTGAGAAAGTCCAAAATCAGATATCCCGTAGACTACACCAAAGTTTACAGCCTTGGCATTCCTTCGGTCATTTGCTGAAACGTCCTTTGGATCCTTAATATCAAATACCCTTTGGGCTGTTGAGGTATGAATATCATCCCCTCGTTCAAAGGCCGCAATCAGATGCTCATCACCAGAAATATGAGCTAAAACCCTAAGCTCAATTTGAGAGTAGTCGCTTGATAAAAGAACACTGTCAGACCATTCCGGAACAAAGGCCTTCCTAATTTTTCTTCCTTCTTCCAAACGAATTGGAATATTTTGAAGGTTGGGTTCAACACTACTTAAGCGACCAGTTTGGGTCAAATCTTGAAGGTATCTGGTATGAATTTTACCATCAGGAGAGATTTCATTACCCAGACCCTGTACGTAAGTTGACTGAATTTTTGCCAGCTGGCGGTACTGAAGAATATATTTTACAATTGGTGCCTGAGGGGCAAGGGTCTCCAGGACATCAACAGCAGTGGAATAACCGGTCTTAGTCTTCTTAATGACTGGAAGCCCCATTTTTTCAAAAAGAATTACCCCAAGCTGCTTGGAAGAATTAATATTGAATTCTTCTCCGGCTAATTGGTAAATAGTTGTTGTTAACTCATCAATGGTAGTTTGATTTTCCCTACCAATTTCATCCAATGTGGTCTGATTAACTTTAATTCCGCGGATCTCCATCTTTGCTAAAACATTAGAAAGAGGGAGTTCAATCTTGGATAAAAGCTGCTCCTGAGAGTTTTCAACTAAATCCTTTTGCATTAAATCCTTTGATTCAATCAAAACTTTTAACTTACGTGCCAGATGATCAAAGAGAACTGTATCCTCAGGTATGGCAAGTTTTGCACCTTTTCCGTAAACCTCATCATCACTGGCAAGAAAATCCAAGTCATAAAAATTTGCAATGGTTGAAATTTTATTGTCTTCAGTAGTACTAATCAAATATTTAGCAAGCATACTATCAAATGCAACTAAAGGATAATCAACATCTGCTCGGTACAATAAAACCTTATTTTTCTTAAAATCATAGGTATTTTGCGGAATTTTAAATTTATCAGATTCTAATAGAAGCGTATTCTTAGAAACATAAATTTTTTCCTTATCACCCCAAGCAAAACCAATAATATCAGACTTATGATAGGATTCTCCTAAGATTTCAAGATAAAGAAATTGATCCTTATTAAAATCAAGTTCTAAAAGTTCTTCTTCACTATCGATAACATGAAACTTAATTTCTTTTTTCTCTAGGTCTAAATCTAGACCAAGTTCTTGTCCTGAAGTCACATCATCTTTAAACTTTTTGAAGCCCATTCGGTCATAAAAAGCTATTAATTTTTCCAAATCTGGTCCATCATACTTGGTGTCTTTTAAAGAAATTTCGATTGGGGAATCAAGATCAATTGTTGCTAATTCCTTAGACATGAAAGCTTGATCACGATCATTAATCAAATTTTCCTTCATTTTAGACTGCTTCATTCCATCGATATTTTCATAAATACCCTCAAGACTGCCATATTCTAAAAGAAGTTTAATTCCTGTCTTCTCTCCGATTTTTGTTACACCAGGAATATTATCAGATTTATCACCCATAAGAGCTTTTAAATCGATAAACTGAGAAGTTGTAAGGCCTAATTTGTCCATAAGATAGGCAGGAGTATAGGTTTCAAGTTCACCAACTCCCTTAACGGTAATTTCAACTGTTGTTTTATCTGTTGTTAGCTGGGTTAAATCCCTATCACCACTCACAACTGTAATATGTTCAAAGCCTTCAATCTCAGCTCGGTGAGCAAGGGTTCCTATAATATCATCAGCCTCATAGTTATCAAGTTCATAGTGCTTAATCCCTAATGATTCAAGCATTTCCTTAATAAAAGGAAGCTGTTCTCTAAATTCTCCTGGTGTTTTAGCGCGACCGCCTTTATAGTCAGGATACATCTGAGTTCTAAAAGTTGTCTTACCAGCATCAAAGGCTACTAAAATATGATCTGGATTAACATTTGATATTACATTTGACAGCATGGTATGGAAACCATAGATTGCATTGGTATGAAGGCCATTAGGCGATTTAAACCTATCAATTTGATTGTAAAGTGCAAAAAAAGCTCGAAAAGCAATTGAGCTTCCATCTATTAATAATAATTCTTTCATATAATCCCCTGAATTTTAAGATACTCTAATGATAACATATTTAAAATAAAAAAACCTTTATGGTTTCTGGACTTTAACTAAAATAAAAAAAGAAGCCCTCAGGCTTCTTTAGTTCGCTTGGCGCCTACCTTATCTCACAGGGGGCAACCCCCAACTACTTCCGGCGTAACGAGACTTAACTTCTGTGTTCGACATGGGAACAGGTGTATCTCTCGTGCAATAAGCACCAAACTTGTTTGTAATCTTTCGATCACTCAAAATTGAATAATTTCTTCTATAACTCGAAACAACTTCAAATGTTGCTTGACTCTTATTTTAGGATAAGTCCTCGAGCGATTAGTACTAGTCCGCTACATGTGTCACCACACTTCCACTTCTAGCCTATCTACCTGATCATCTTTCAGGGCTCTTAACCAATAATTGGTGGGAAATCTCATCTTGAGGTGGGCTTCGCACTTAGATGCTTTCAGCGCTTATCCCTTCCCTACATAGCTACCCAGCGATGCTCTTGGCAGAACAACTGGTACACCAGCGGTAAGTCCATCCCGGTCCTCTCGTACTAAGGACAGATCCTCTCAAATTTCCTACGCCCGCGACGGATAGGGACCGAACTGTCTCACGACGTTCTGAACCCAGCTCGCGTGCCGCTTTAATGGGCGAACAGCCCAACCCTTGGGACCGACTACAGCCCCAGGATGCGACGAGCCGACATCGAGGTGCCAAACCTCCCCGTCGATGTGAACTCTTGGGGGAGATAAGCCTGTTATCCCCAGGGTAGCTTTTATCCGTTGAGCGATGGCCCTTCCATACGGAACCACCGGATCACTAAGCCCGACTTTCGTCCCTGCTCGATTTGTAGATCTCGCAGTCAAGCTCCCTTATACCTTTACACTCTATGAATGATTTCCAACCATTCTGAGGGAACCTTTGGGCGCCTCCGTTACCTTTTAGGAGGCGACCGCCCCAGTCAAACTGCCCGTCAGACACTGTCTCCCACCATGATTAATGGTGCGGGTTAGAGTAGCCATAACACAAGGGTAGTATCCCAACAACGCCTCATCATACACTGGCGTGCATGAATCATAGGCTCCTACCTATCCTGTACATGTGGTACAGATACTCAATATCAAACTGCAGTAAAGCTCCATGGGGTCTTTCCGTCCTGTCGCGGGTAACCTGCATCTTCACAGGTACTAAAATTTCACCGAGTCTCTCGTTGAGACAGTGCCCAAATCGTTACGCCTTTCGTGCGGGTCGGAACTTACCCGACAAGGAATTTCGCTACCTTAGGACCGTTATAGTTACGGCCGCCGTTTACTGGGGCTTCAATTCATACCTTCGCTTACGCTAAGCACTCCTCTTAACCTTCCAGCACCGGGCAGGCGTCACCCCCTATACATCATCTTACGATTTAGCAGAGAGCTGTGTTTTTGATAAACAGTCGCTTGGGCCTATTCACTGCGGCTGACTTAAAGTCAGCGCCCCTTCTCCCTAAGTTACGGGGCCATTTTGCCGAGTTCCTTAACGAGAGTTCTCTCGCTCACCTGAGGCTACTCGCCTCGACTACCTGTGTCGGTTTGCGGTACGGGTAGATATTATTTAAACGCTAGAAGCTTTTCTCGGCAGTGTGACATCACATACTTCGCGACCTTAGTCGCTTCCCCATCACAGCTCAATGTTAGAAGTACAAGCATTTGACTCATACTACACCTCACTGCTTAGACCAGAATCCATTAACTGGCACATGTTAGCCTACTGCGTCCCTCCATCACTATAATATCTAGTACAGGAATATCAACCTGTTGTCCATCGGATACGCCTTTCGGCCTCTCCTTAGGTCCCGACTAACCCAGGGCGGACGAGCCTTCCCCTGGAAACCTTAGTCTTACGGTGGACAGGATTCTCACCTGTCTTTCGCTACTCATACCGGCATTCTCACTTCTATACGCTCCAGCACTCCTCACGGTATACCTTCGGCGCTGTATAGAACGCTCTCCTACCAATTACTTAAAAAGTAATTCCACAGCTTCGGTAATATGTTTAGCCCCGGTACATTTTCGGCGCAGGGTCACTCGACTAGTGAGCTATTACGCACTCTTTGAATGATAGCTGCTTCTGAGCTAACATCCTAGTTGTCTGTGCAACCCCACATCCTTTTCCACTTAACATATATTTTGGGACCTTAGCTGGTGGTCTGGGCTGTTTCCCTTTCGACTACGGATCTTAGCACTCGCAGTCTGACTGCCGTACATATGTCATTGGCATTCGGAGTTTATCTGAGATTGGTAATCCGGGATGGACCCCTCACCCAAACAGTGCTCTACCTCCAAGACATTTAAATTACGACGCTAGCCCTAAAGCTATTTCGGAGAGAACCAGCTATCTCCAAGTTCGTTTGGAATTTCTCCGCTATCCACAAGTCATCCAAGCACTTTTCAACGTACTCTGGTTCGGTCCTCCAGTGAGTTTTACCTCACCTTCAACCTGCTCATGGATAGGTCACATGGTTTCGGGTCTACATCATGTTACTAAAGCGCCCTATTAAGACTCGCTTTCGCTACGGCTCCGACTCTTCATCTTAACCTCGCAACATAACGTAACTCGCCGGTTCATTCTACAAAAGGCACGCTCTCACCCATTAACGGGCTCGAACTTGTTGTAGGCACACGGTTTCAGGTGCTATTTCACTCCCCTTCCGGGGTTCTTTTCACCTTTCCCTCACGGTACTGGTTCACTATCGGTCACTAGGGAGTATTTAGACTTGGGAGATGGTCCTCCCGGATTCCGACAAGATTCCTCGTGTCTTGCCGTACTCAGGATACTGCTAGGTATACATTCTATTTCGATTACGAGGCTATTACTCTCTCTGGCTTACCTTTCCAGGTAATTCTTCTATAAAATGTAAGTCCACGTTGCAGTCCTACAACCCCAAGGGACAAGTCCCTTGGTTTGGTCTTCTTCCGTTTCGCTCGCCGCTACTCAGGAAATCGCATTTGCTTTCTCTTCCTGCAGCTACTTAGATGTTTCAGTTCACTGCGTCTTCCTTCTCATACACTATGTATTCATGTATGGATAACATCCATTAGATGTTGGGTTCCCCCATTCGGAAACTCACGGATCATCGCTTACTTACAGCTCCCCGTGAAATATCGTAGTTAGTCACGTCCTTCTTCGGCTCCTAGTGCCAAGGCATCCACCGTGCGCCCTTATTAACTTAACCTTTAATTTTGAATTATTAAATTCAGTTATAAGTTTTGATTTCTTCGTTTTTAAACTCTTTAAATCACAGCATTTTCGGTTTATTTCTTTGTTATATTAGAAATTATTCAATTTTCAATGATCGATTGGTAGTCATTCAACTACCTATGGAGCCTAGCGGGATCGAACCGCTGACCTCCTGCGTGCAAAGCAGGCGCTCTCCCAGCTGAGCTAAGGCCCCAATCTTCTTTGAGAAGATATATATCTTGTTTTAGGTATAAACCTCTCAAAACTAAACAATGCAAAACTAAATGTGCAGGTATCCTCGTATTTTCCTTAGAAAGGAGGTGATCCAGCCGCACCTTCCGATACGGCTACCTTGTTACGACTTCACCCCAATCATCTATCCCACCTTAGGCGGTTGGCTCCTTACGGTTACCTCACCGACTTCGGGTGTTACAAACTCTCGTGGTGTGACGGGCGGTGTGTACAAGGCCCGGGAACGTATTCACCGCGGCGTGCTGATCCGCGATTACTAGCGATTCCGACTTCATGTAGGCGAGTTGCAGCCTACAATCCGAACTGAGAGAAGCTTTAAGAGATTAGCTTGCCGTCACCGGCTTGCGACTCGTTGTACTTCCCATTGTAGCACGTGTGTAGCCCAGGTCATAAGGGGCATGCTGATTTGACGTCATCCCCACCTTCCTCCGGTTTATTACCGGCAGTCTCGCTAGAGTGCCCAACTTAATGATGGCAACTAACAATAGGGGTTGCGCTCGTTGCGGGACTTAACCCAACATCTCACGACACGAGCTGACGACAACCATGCACCACCTGTATCGAGTGTCCCGAAGGAACTCCCTATCTCTAGGGATAGCACTCGTATGTCAAGACCTGGTAAGGTTCTTCGCGTTGCTTCGAATTAAACCACATGCTCCACCGCTTGTGCGGGCCCCCGTCAATTCCTTTGAGTTTCAACCTTGCGGTCGTACTCCCCAGGCGGAGTGCTTAATGCGTTAGCTGCGACACTCAGGGGTGGATACCCCCGAACATCTAGCACTCATCGTTTACGGCGTGGACTACCAGGGTATCTAATCCTGTTTGCTCCCCACGCTTTCGAGCCTCAGCGTCAGTTACAGTCCAGAGAGCCGCTTTCGCCTCCGGTGTTCCTCCATATATCTACGCATTTCACCGCTACACATGGAATTCCACTCTCCTCTACTGCACTCAAGTTCACCAGTTTCCAATGCTTACAATGGTTGAGCCACTGCCTTTTACATCAGACTTAATGAACCGCCTGCGCTCGCTTTACGCCCAATAAATCCGGACAACGCTTGCCACCTACGTATTACCGCGGCTGCTGGCACGTAGTTAGCCGTGGCTTTCTGGTAAGATACCGTCAGCCAGTGATCTTTCCACTATCACTGGTGTTCTTCTCTTACAACAGAGTTTTACGATCCGAAAACCTTCTTCACTCACGCGGCGTTGCTCGGTCAGACTTTCGTCCATTGCCGAAGATTCCCTACTGCTGCCTCCCGTAGGAGTCTGGGCCGTGTCTCAGTCCCAGTGTGGCCGATCACCCTCTCAGGTCGGCTATGTATCATCGCCTTGGTGAGCCTTTACCTCACCAACTAGCTAATACAACGCGGGTCCATCTCATAGTGTACCAATTGGCACTTTCAACTCTGTATCATGTGATACTAAGTGTTATGCGGTATTAGCTACCGTTTCCAGTAGTTATCCCCCTCTATAAGGCAGGTTACCCACGCGTTACTCACCCGTTCGCTGCTCATCCATCTAGTACAAGTACCAGATTTCAGCGCTCAACTTGCATGTATTAGGCACGCCGCCAGCGTTCGTCCTGAGCCAGGATCAAACTCTCATATAAATTATGAGCAGACTCTTAAGAGTCACTAGCTCGCTTTTGTTGCTTTATTTATTGTCAAAATTGACAGTTGAATGTTTAAACATTCACCCTGCACATTTGGTTTGTTTTGCTTTGTTCAGTTTTCAAAGGTCTATCGTCATCTCTTGCGAGACAACTTCATTAGTTTATCAAAACTTGTTTTACTTGTCAACTACTTTTTTAAAGTTTTTTTGACTCAAGTTTTAAGCTGTTGCCCTCAGACAACTTTTATAGTTTACTATGACTAGAAGTCTTTGTCAACTACTTTTTTAACTTTTTTCTTAGTTATTTAACTGGATTAATTAACTAAGTGTTGCCCTCAAGCAACTTTGTTAGTTTACCATCTATAGGACACTCTGTCAACATGTTTTTTTAACTTTTTTCAAAGTCTTAAATCACAATAAGTTGACCTGCCCTTGACAGTGTTATTATTCTATCAAATACTGTAAAGGCTGTCAACTGGTTTTCTTGATTTTTTTTACCATTAATAAAAAATAGGTGATAAATTACCACCTATTTTTTAGTCCTCATATCCATTTGGATGTTTTTTATGCCAGGTCCAGGCTGTTTGAACGATATCATCAATCTTCTGATAAGATGGTGACCAACCTAAAATGTCTTTAGCTTTTTGGCTTGATGTATATAAGCTGTCTGGATCTCCTGGTCTGCGGTCAGCTAAAACTGCTGGAATTTCATGACCAGTAACCCTTCTAGCAGCTTCAAGAATCTCAAGATTAGAGAATCCTTTTTGGCTACCAAGATTGAATACCTGAGGTTTACCACCTGCTTTTAGATATTCCAGAGCCTTGATATGAGCATCAATTAAATCTTCAACTTGAACATAATCACGCACATTTGTTCCGTCTGGTGTATTGTAGTCATTACCATATATTTGGATATTTTCTCTTTTTCCTAGGGCTACTTGCATTAAAAGAGGAATTAGGTGAGTTTCACAGGTATGTGCTTCACCTATTGAGCCATCACTTTTAGCTCCAGCTACATTAAAGTATCGTAAAGCTACATAGGTCATGTCAGTAGCCTCACTTTGCCACTTCATGATTTGCTCCATCATGAGCTTACTTTGTCCGTAAGGATTGATTGGAAGAGTCATAGTTTCTTCAGATATAGGCATGGTCTCAACTTTTCCAAAGGTTGCAGCTGTACTTGAAAAGACGATATGCTTAATATCAAATTCCTGCATAACTTCAAGAAGAGCTATTGCCCCGTAAGTGTTGTTATCAAAGTATTTAAGGGGATTTTCCATAGACTCTCCCACAAGAGAAGAAGCACAAAAATGCATGATTCCTTCTATATTAGCAACCTCTTTAAATACCCCGCGCATGAAATCTTTATCCCTGATATCTCCTTTATAGAAGGGAACATCTTTTGGAAGGGATTTAAGGTGTCCTGTTGATAGGTTGTCAACAACAGCTACTTCATATCCTTTTGCTAATAATTGATCGACTGCGTGGCTTCCAATGTAGCCAGCTCCACCTAGAACTAAAACTGTCATGTTATTTACCAAATTCTCTTTCTACTTCTTTAAGAGCAGCATTGAATACTTGATCCATGTCATAGTATTGATAGTTACCTAAACGTCCACCCATGATTACATTATCAAGTTTATCGGCTTCTTTACGGTATTTTTTGAAGATTTCACTATTTTTTAGGTCATTTACTGGATAGTAGGCTTCCTTAGAACGGTCCCAATCTTGCGGATATTCTTTTGTAAGGATGGTTACATCATCATTACCCTTTTGGTCAAAATGACGCCATTCCATCACTCGAGTATAAGGAACCTCACGCTCTGTATAGTTGATTACGGCATTTCCTTGTTGATTATCAGTCGCAAATTTTTCAGATTCAAAACGGACTGATCTGTACTCTAATTCCCCATGTTTATAGTCAAAGAATTGATCAATCATTCCTGTATAAACAATGCGTGGGAATTCTTTTAAATATTCTTCTTTGTTTTCAAAGAAATCAGTGTCAGTTTGAACATCAATCAAATCTGACTCAAGCATCTTATCAAAAATTGCAGTATATCCGTCCACTGGTACCCCTTGGTAACGGTGGTTGAAATAGTTGTTGTCAAAGATGTAGCGTACTGGTAGTCTTCTAATGATAAAGCTTGGTAATTCAGTTGCTAGACGCCCCCATTGTTTTTCAGTGTAGCCTTTAATTAATTTTTCATAAATATCAGTACCAATTAAAGAGATAGCTTGTTCTTCAAGGTTTTTCGGTGTTCCTGTAATACCAGCTTCTTTTTTCTGCTCTTCAATCTTTGCCTTAGCCTCTGCTGGAGTTTTAACGCCCCACATTTGGTAGAAGGTGTTCATATTGAATGGGAGATTATAAAGTTTGTCCTTATAGTTAGCCACAACTTGGTTAATATAGCCATTAAATTCAGTAAATTTATTTACATAGTCCCAAACATCCTTGTTATCTGTATGGAAGATATGCGCTCCGTATTCATGAACATTTATTCCTTCGTCCTTGTAGGTATACATATTACCACCGATATGCGGACGACGTTCTATTATCAGACTGCGTTTCCCCCTTTGGGCTGCTTCATGGGCAAAAATTGATCCATAAGGTCCTGCACCAACGATTAAATAATCGTAATTCTTAGTATTGAACTCCATTAAAAACTCCTCAAAACAATCTATTCTTAATTAATTTCCTCCTCAATTTTACCATATATGTTAATGATAATACAATGTTTGTTAAATGATAATACATAACTAAACAATGGTAAATTTACCCTTGTTCTTAATAAATGAAAAATAACCAATTGAGCAACCAATAAAATTAAGCATAATATCACTAATACCAAAGGTCCCCAGATAAAAAAGATACTGGATGGTCTCTACTCCAAGAAGGGTCAAAAGGGAGATAAAGACAAATTCTTTTTTCCCGGCCTGAAAGCCGTAGATTACCCCCAGAGGAATAAAGTAAATCAGATTTAACAGGGCCTCTCTCAAGTCCTTAACTGACATGTCTCTAAGAAAATCAAAGGGATCAAGGGACAGGGCATGATAGTGTTCAGCCTTTGTAAAAAGGACGACAAAAAGGAGAAAAACGTAGATAGTAGCTGCCATATAGGTATAGATGACAAAGATTTTTTTAAGCTCCCACTGGATGTAAAGGAGCCAGACAAGCAGGGTGGTCATAAGAATCAAGACCTCCTTGGTATAGGTAAAACGGGCCATTATTCTTGCTAGGCGTGGATATTCAGCAAGGGTTGGGTAGGCCAGATGCTGAACTAAAAAATAAGATAGGCCAAAGGATAGGGCTAAAGCCAGGATATATTTCAGATAAACTTTCATAGTTTCCTTTCATTTCACAAAATAATTCATTAATTTTACTCGAGTTTACTTAAATTTTTCCAGTAAGTATAAACTTTTTATGAAAAATTTTCAAATATAAAAACCGTCTACACCTATGGTAAACGGTTTTTTGACTTAAATTTTCTTTATCATTTTTTTAGCTTGTCCGATAATCGGTGCTCTTAAAATTACAATAAGAAGGGCATAAATCACAATCCCTAGGAAAACTTGAATCATAAAGTAAAGGGCCTTACCTGGCATGATATCGTTCATAAAACGAACTACAAACATCATGGCAGTTGATGCCAGAACATATTTCCAAGTACCCTTGAATAGGTAGCCGATGTCAAGAGTATATCTGACATAGTAAAGTTGAACCAAGGTTACTATAATTTCAGATAGAACAGTTGCTATCACGGCTCCGTAAATTCCCCACAGAGTAATCATGATGAAATTTAGTAGTAAATTAACAAGAGCTCCTGAAACGACTGAGATTGTAAAATACTTGGTCTGATTGGTTGGTAACAGGTACTGGGTTCCCAAGACATTACTCCAACCAATGAAGATTACAATCAGGCTAAGAATCGGAAGTAGTTTCCCAACAATGGCAAAATCTTCCGTTAAAAACCAGGTTGAAAACTTGGGTGCAATGGCAGCAAGTCCTAAAGACATAGGGAAGCAGATGGCACTTACAAAGTCAAAGGAGGTGTATAAATATCTTTTGACCTCTTCTTTTTGTCCCTTGGCAAAGGTGTTTGCGACCCGCGGCAGCATAACTGTCCCCGTAGCAGTAACAACAGCTAGAACGATTTTTACAATCTTGTCTGTATTCTCATAGTAACCGGAACTTTCAACCCCTGTAACTAGACCCAGCATGGTTTTGTTTAACACCAAATAAACCTGAGTGGCAATTTGAGGGATAAAAAGACTTATTGAAGGACTTAAATGAACCCTTAAATTCATCTCCTTAAAATTCGGTGGATAAATCATCTTCTCCATATAAGGCCAAAGGGTCAAATTACCAAGAAGAGTAGATAGGCTGATGATTAAGATATAAATTCCTGTATCAGAGCTTGTTCTAACAAAGGCAAAGATAGCAATTAGCGATAAAAGTCTAACCAGGATATTCCTTAAAACGGTCTTTTTAAAATCTTCAATTCCCATAAAGAACCATGAGATGTCAAAGGCTGCGGCAATGATTAAAAGAGACTGGTAGAAATAGTAAATCTTAAAATTTGATACCAGACCTAAAAAGATCAGAAAGCAGACATAACTTACAAAGATACAAATAAAGCGTAGGAAGGTAATCTCCCAGAAACTTTGGCTTAGTTTTTCCTTGTTGTCCCTATTATAGGCAATGGTTCTATTTCCATAAAGATTGACCCCAATACTTCCAAATAAAATAAAGTACTGGATAATCGAGTTAGTAAAGGCATTTATCCCAACCCCTTCAGCTCCCAAAACACGCGCAATGTAGGGAACTGTGACTAGAGGAATTATGAGGATAAATATTTGATAACCTATATTATAAAGGTAGTTTTTTATTAATTTCATATTCCCCTTCTTCACATAAATCAAATAGCAAACTAAATGAGGTAACCATAAATGGATTTAAAGATAGTTTAACGGACTTGTTATCAGCTATATCATACAAAATAATGGCAAACATTATAACAAACAACTTAAAGTTATTTCCAAATAAGGTTTTTCTCACATTAGAAAAAATATATAAAATATAAAGGATATAGATTAATAGACCTTGTAGAAGTAAAAGACTAACTGGTAGTGAATCTAAATAAAAGTACTCAAATCCTACAGGAAGCTCCTGCCTTCCTCCAAATCCATATTGAAGGATGTTCTGTCCAAATAACTTAATTGGATAATCCTGTAGTCCCTTCCACGATAAATAAATCCTGTTAGTCAATAACTTATCTACCGATATATAAAGTTGTGATGACGATACATAGTGTTGACAGAAGTAAATAAAGTATATTGGAAGTCCTGTGCAAAATACTGTCAGAATTACCTTCATCCACGTCGAAGAAAAGAAGCCATCAATTTTAACAAACATTGTTAAAATCAAATATAATATATAAACAACAAGCAGATAGAAAACCAACCTGTTATCTGTTGTCTTATAAAGAAAGAAAGTAACTACTGAAATTCCTAAGATATCCCAAATTCTAATTTTTTCTCTTATGTAGCTATACTGTAAGATTAAAAGAAATACCATCGAACCTAAAATCGTAGGATAACTTGTTCCAAATGAATGTCTTATTACTAGGTCTCTCTCATAGGTTAAGTCAAGAATGATACCCATTCGACTTAAAAGCATCGTGAATAATAAAGATCCAAGTCCAAGAAAAAAAGTTAGTTTAATTATTTTATGTCTATTTATACCTCTTGCAGCAAGCATGGTCAAAAACAATTCCATAAACTCAAGATTTTGAGTTGCTAGAAAACTTCCAAGCAAAAGAAAAAAGATTATAAAGTAGATTATAAATTCATTAACTTTAAAACTGTCAAAAAATATTATTTTGACAGCAAAAATGAAGATAGCAAAATATCCTAGAAGGGTAAATACAATTTGTGGTAGTAGATTCCCCACTAAGGTCAAACTAAAGAAATTAGGAATGAATATGCTTATAAAACCTATTAAGAATAGCAGATATCCCTTTTCCATATTATTAGTTTTACCAGAATATTCTCTATTCATAATTCCTCCCATATCCGGCTTATAAAAATTATTGATTATAAAATCATAATGTTATTTAAATAAATTATTCCTATTAATTTTTTAAAAATAAATCTTCATACTTGCTAACAATTCCGTCCCAAGAGAATCTATCTGCGATTATCTTTTTAGAAATTGCTTCTAAGTCTGAATAGTCTTCTACATTTTTTTCAAGGTCATTAATCAGAAGATTAAGGTTGTCCTTGTCCCAATAAAGGGCTCCATCTTCTCCAACCTCTCTATTAAATCCAACATTTAATAAAAGGTTTAACTTGGTTGACGCAAGGGCCTCTAAAAGAGATGGGTTAGTTCCACCAACCTCATGTCCATGAATATAAGCAAAGGCATTTTCCCTAATATATTTTAGAAGCTCCTGATTATAAACAGTACCAACAAACTTAATTCTTAAATCCTTATCAAAGCCTGTATCCTGCTTTAATTTATCGAAAAACTTGTTCTCTTCAACATTTGTAATCAGTACAAAGTCCTTTTTACTGTCAGACTTCATAAACTCACGTATCATTGTTTCATAGTTGTTTTCTGGAACAAAACGACCAACTACTAAATAATAGTTATTAGGTGTAACTTCCTTTTGGCTAAACCAGTCAATAACATCTTTAGAATTTGAGCCAAACTTGCTCTTATCTACATCAGTCCCGTAAGCAATGTAAGTTGTTTTTGGGTGATAAGCTTTATAGTCTTCTAAAATATATTTTTCAATATTTTTACTGTCACAAATTAAAAGATCTGCATGCTTAACCATTAGTTTCTCAGAAATTTTCCAGTACTTTCTAACTGGATAGCTCCATTTGGCCCTCATCCACTCATGACCATCAGGATTAATAAATAACTTTCCACCTATCTTTTCAATCTTCTTCTTGAAGCTTCCAATGAAAGGCCCAATCCTACAAGCTAGAATATAGAAAATAGGATCCTTATCCTGATTTTTCTCAGCTAATTTAATGGCATGGTTTAGAGCAGCAACATCATAGTAGATGGCTTTAGCAGGTCCAATATTTGGAATGTCGATACTAAAACAATCTGCACCGTGATAGGTGAAGCTGTCTTCTTTTATATTAGACTTAAGACTATTTTCCCTAGTACAAGCTACGTGGTACTTAATTTGATTACTTTTTTGATTCTGTACAAGTTTGTCTACAAAGGTTTCAAACCCACCGTATTTGGCAGGTATCCCCTTTGATCCGATTATATAGATATTTTTCATTATACTTCCTAAATATTTTCTTACATTCCTTCGTTTGGTTTAAGAATAACCAAAAATGTTTTACCGATGATAAGCAGGTCAAAGCCTAGTGAGCGTCTTTGGATATATTCCAAGTCTCTATCCAGCATTCCCTCAAAACCTGTGCTGTTACGCTCGTTTACCTGCCACCAACCAGTACATCCCGGCTTAACTAGAAGCCTTTGTTTGTGATGGTCACTGTAAGTTGCTACTTCCCTTGGTAGGGGAGGTCTTGGCCCAACCAAAGACATATCTCCTTTGAGAACATTCCAAAGTTGTGGTAGCTCATCGATACTTGTTTTACGGATAAATTTCCCAATTTTAGTAATCCTTGGGTCATCTTTCATCTTAAACATGGCTCCATCAACCTCATTTTTATGAAGTAGATCATCCAGTTTTTTCTCAGCATCGACACACATTGACCTTATTTTAAACATTTTAAATTCTTCTTCATCTTTTCCCACCCTAATTTGAGAAAAGAAAATAGGACCCTTAGGATCTTCTATCTTCATTGATATAGCTACAATTAGAATAATAGGACTTGCTACAACTAAACCAACGGAACTTAAAATAATATCTAGCAGTCTTTTAAAAAATTCATAAGACTTTTTTGAATCCAATTGTTCAGGTTCAATCCACACTTCATTTTTTGAATAAACTGCCCTTATTTTATTATTACTGACCATCTGTTGCTCTTCACTCATAAAACTCACCCATCCTCCTAAAATAAACCAAATTTTTTCTTCCTGATTTCTGAGTACTCAGGTCTAATTACAGGGTCTCCGTTTAAAAGATCCCTTGCTACCTGCTCCATGTACTCAACCTTCTCCTTACCAAAATCTTTACCTATTGCCTTATAGGCTTCTTTCAAATAAAAATTTCGATGTTTTAAATTATGGGCATCTGAGGCTACCATTTGAACCATATTATGCTTAACCATAAGTTTTGCTGTTTTTTGGATTGACTTACCAAATACCCCAACATAGCTTGGCGCTGTAAGTTGAGCTAAAACTCCCATATCTAGAAAATCAATCAATTTATTAGGTTCCTCCCTGAAAACGGCATTTCTTTCAGGGTGTACAATCACGGGTGTATGACCTCTTGAGATCAATTCGACAAAAATTTGTTCAGAATAGCTTGGAACATCGATGGTTGGAAATTCAATAAGAATGTATTTATTGTCCAAATCAGTAAATAAAATTTCACCCCTGTCGATATCATCAATCAAACTACCTGTTATTCTAACCTCTTGACCTTCCAAGACGGTTAGTGGAATATCTCTTTTATCAAGTTCATCCTGGAGGGCTTCAACCCTAGGAATTACTTTTGATGCTGGATTATCATATTTGCCATTATTATGGTGGGGAGTACAGAGGATATGAGTAATTCCTTGGCTCACAGCCTTGTTAGCCATATCCATGCTGTCTTCAATCGTTTGTGCCCCATCATCTACTCCAGGTAAAATATGACAGTGTAAATCAATCATAATTTCTCCCCTTAGTTTAATTAAGCTCCGTAGTAGTAGTACCCTTGATCTGCAGTATTTTTGGCACCGTTATAAATTACTCCTAAAACATTGGCATTAACCATTTGAAGTAAGTTTTTGGCCTTAAATAAGGTATCTTTTCTTGAAATACCTTCTCTGACAACCATAAGAGTTCCATCAACTTTTGATGACATAATTTGAGCATCCGTAACTGCTACTACTGGCGGCATATCAAAGATAACAAAATCAAAGTTTTCCCTTACCTCTTGAAGGATTTCATTCATTCTTACTGATCCTAAAAGTTCAGATGGGTTGGGTGGTTTTGGTCCACTTGTCATAATAGATAGGTTAGGAATCCCACTATCTTGAACAACATCCATGGCTCCTTGAGAGGTAGTAAGGGTTGTGCTTAACCCTCCTACATTTGGAAGCATGAAAGTTTTAGCAACTGTTGGTTTACGCATATCAGCATCGATTAAAAGTACCTTTTGACCAGAGTTTGCAAAAACAACTGCTAGGTTGGCTGATGAAGTTGATTTTCCTTCACTAGGTCCTGATGAGGTCATAACGATTGTTTTTATTTCATTGTTAACAGTTGATGCAAATTGAATGTTGGTGCGGATGGTACGATACTGCTCTGAAATCGGTGACGATTTGTCCATTAGAGTTATTAAACTAACCCCTTGTGTTTTTTGTTTTTTTCTATCTTTTTTAGCCATTTCAAACTCCCTTATACTCTTGAACGACGACGTCTCGTACTCTGATCATCAGTAGATTCAGAATCATTTGTAGCTCTTTCAAAACGTTCTTCTCTTGATGATTTTTTGCCCTTGTAAGTGGCACTTAATTCCTTGGCCGTCATTTGTGGTACAGTACCTAATATTGTAAGTCCTAAACTATCAGTGATAAATTTAGAATCTTTAACAGTCCTGTCAAGCTGTTCCATAATGAAAGATAAACCTACACCCACAAATAAACCAACAAGAACTCCAACTGCAAGATTCTTTTTAGGACTTGGTGAAACTGGATTTAGATTTGCTTCAGCCTTTGAGATAATTGAGATTTTATCAACATTCATTACGTCTTTAACATTTTCCTTAAAGACTTGAGCTGTTGTATTAGCAATGTGCTCTGAATTAATTGGATTATCAGTTTTTGCACTTATTGAGAACATAAGTGAATTCTGCGTTTGAGTAACAGAAATACTCTTTCTAAGTTCTTCTGAAGTCATAGAAAGCCCGTAATCTGATGATAATTTTTCTTTAACTTGATTAATTACTAAATCCCCTGTTACTAGAGTCTTATAGGTATTAATCATCTGTAAATTCCCATTCACATCATTAGCATTTGTTGTTTTATCAGCTTGCGGTAGAGTTACAATCAGCTGAGACTGTGAACTATACTTAGGAGTCACCACAAAAAATGTTACAAAGGCTGCCAGACCTAACCCCATTAATCCTGTAATAATAATTAATGACAAATGCTTCTTCAATATCTCAAAGATATCATGCACGTTTACTTTTTCCTCCAAAACACCACGTTCCTTTTCTTACTTATAATTTTTTTAATTTACGAGTTTAAAACTCAAATTACTAACATTTAGAATTTATTCAAACTGAAATTTTGAAATCTCAGCCGGCTTAAAATTACTGAGCCGTTTGGCTAGTTATTTCTGAATTTGCAGCTGGGTCAGTCGCTCCTGCTCCCTCATTTCCAGTTGCTGGGGTTGAGGTTTCATTACCAGTTGATGGACTAGTAGGAGTTGGATCAACTACTACTGCACCTGATGACTCACCTGTACCCGAACTAGCAGGTGGGGTCACAACAGATGTTCCATTTGACGGGGTCACTGGGATCTGATTGCCCGTACTTGGAACATATCCTGAACTAGTACCTCCTAAAGAATTGTTAGGTACAACAGCTACCACATCATCTTCTTCAGAACTACTTGAAGTGCTACTTTCAACCTGCCTATTTTTCACATTTAGCTGGTTTAAAATTTCTTGAGCTTTTTCTGAATACTTATCTTGCAGCTCTGTATTTTTCACTTCCTTAATTTTATCCACTAAAAGATTATAAGTTGCTAGTGTAGCATAAGAGGTTATTTCTCCTTCACTAAGTGATTTATCAATAATACCTTCAATGGTATCAGATAGGTTTATCTGATCTTCTATCTTAGCTAAATAGCCTGTAGCTACTTCTTTCCACTTACCACTATTTTCAACAATTTTTGTTTTTAAATCATTTAATTTAGCCTCATCTGTATCAGATTTAATGATTATGTCATCACTTGCTTCCTGCCAGTTTGTTATAGGGGCGGTTAATAAATTATTTATTGAATTTTGATTGTCAACTTTTTGCTGAATATCCTTTAAGATACTAGATGCCTTATCCTTTTTGTCAGTAAGATTTTTGGCTTCTGCCGGAAGATCTGATGCCTTAACTTTAAAGTCATTAACTGAAACTTTAATTGAGCCTAAGCGGTCTGCAATTTCTTTCAATTTATCAGCATTCACATCACTAACTAAGGTGTCATGTGATACATCGGAATAGAATTTGTTAAGATCATTTGTTATATCGTCGATAGCTTTAACATCTTTTTCCACAACTAATTGAGCGTATTTAACCCTTTGATCTTCCATCTTTTTAGCCTTTGATTTAAGACCAAAAAAACATATAACCACTGTTATTACAGCGATAGTTACCATTAGTAAAATTTTTCCAAAAGTACTCCTCATCCCTCATTTCCTTTATCTTTATTATATAATAACTCATCCTATAGTATAACCTAATCCTAGGCAATATTAAAGAGTTTTTATTTTTAAAAGTAAAAAAATGCACAAATTATGATATTTTTTTCACTACTTTTATGTATTATTTGTTCGTATTAAAACAAGTATATCTATAGGTTAGACGCTTACTCATGTTTTATTTGAATTAATATGTTATTATGATTGTATACCTTATTTTGAAAGACGACGGAGGGAATTATATGTTTAAATCTTTTGCAAAAGAGTTTAAAGATTTTATTATGAAGGGTAACGTCCTAGACTTAGCCGTTGGTGTAATTATCGGAGGAGCCTTTACGGCTATCGTAAGCTCACTTACAACCAATCTGATTACACCACTTCTAGGTATTTTTCTACCTAGTAAGGATGCTTTTGATAGCTTGACCTTTAAAGTAGGCGGAGCAACCTTTGGTATCGGGGCCTTTATCAATAGTGTAATAACATTTTTAATAACAGCGCTTGTTGTTTTTGTTTTAGTTAAAATAGTCAATACTGCCTTGTCTGCTGGGAAAAAAGAAGAAGATACAGAAGCTCCTAAGGTTGATCCTCAAATCGAGCTACTTACTGAAATTAGAGATCTCTTGAAAAAGGAAGAAGAAAAGAACATCCATAAGACAGCTAGAAGAAAATAATTTTTTGCATATAAAAAAACATCCAAGAATTTGGATGTTTTAATTTAAGCTAAGTCATTTGCTACTTGGACCCCGCGCTCTGGTAAAAATTCTGCCAGAAAGGGAGCTACATTTGCATCTTTACATGCAAGTAAGTAGGTGACACCATTTTTAAACAAGACTTTAAGGCCTAAGTCCTCTGAAAGTTCAGGGGTTTTCTTTTTCTCCTCAAAATCTTCTACCATATTGAAAAATTTTATCCTTTCAATGTCAGAATAGGTCCAGATAAATACTTCCTGTCTAGTAGACTGATCCTTGTCAGCAAATAAAGTAATTTCAATTGTTTCTTCCTCAAAGGAAAGTTCAGCAAGAGCTTCATTATCGCTGTCACCACTAGGATATTTTTTTCCTTTAAAGGCGATAATAACTGGTAAAGCCACGCGCGTGCTATCCTTCAAAAATGTTTCTCTGTTCATAAAGAACCTCCCTTGGTTTCAAAAAACTACAATGATTACAACAAATTAATTATATCAATTTTTCTATCATAATCAAAAACGGAGGTGTATTTTTTTGATTGAGGGGACCATAATTCATAACCTGGTAATCAGTTTGAGGTAAAGCAGATACAAAATCTAAGACTAAATCCTTTTCCTCTGCTCCGCCTGCATGACCGTAGTAAACCATCATGGCTAAACGTCCACCCTTGACCATTTTATCAAGAATTTTACTTGTAGCCTCAATGGTTGTTGGAGCTAGTGTTATAACAGATTTATCGCTCTTTGGTAGATAGCCAAGGTTGAAGATGGCAGCTTTGATGGGCTCGTCCACATACTCATCCACATTCTGGTGGCCTGATAAAATGAGCTCAGCGGTCAATCCTTCGGCAACGAGTTTTACTCTAGTAGACTCCACTGCCTGCTTTTGGACGTCAAAAGCAAAAACCTTGTCGGTAAGGCCTGCAAGAAAGGCTGTATCATGTCCATTACCCATGGTAGCATCAATGGCCACATCTCCTGGATTAATGACTTCTTTTAACCAGGCATGAGCCAGATGAAGAGGTCTTAACATCCTTGTCCTCCTTCTAGCTTACAACCCTGGGTGCTACCACGACGAGCCATTTCAGCGTCGATGGAATTTAGAACCTCCCATTTTTTGAGACTCCACATGGGACCAATCAGAGAATCGCGCGGAGCATCCCCAGTTAATCTATGGATAACAATTTCTTTGGGGATTATTTCTAGCTGATTACAGATGATATTTACATATTCCTCCTGAGAAAGAAGCTGCAAGCGGCCCTCATGAAAGTCACGCTGCATGCGAGTATTTTTCATCAAATGCAGTAAATGAAGTTTGATTCCTTGAATATCACTGTCTTGGACAGTTCTTCTGACATTTTCAAGCATCATCTCAGGTGTTTCACCAGGAAGACCGTTAATCAAGTGAGTACAGACTAAGATACCTTTGGCCCTGAGGGCTTCAACAGCATCCAAGTAAGTCTGATAGTCATGGGCCCGGTTAATCAAATCAGATGTTTCCTGGTAGGTGGTCTGAAGACCCAGTTCCACCCAAACAGTCATCCGCTCATTAAGTTCACCTAGATACTCAATGGTTTCTGGTGGCAGACAGTCGGGACGTGTTCCAATATTAATTCCAACCACATTTGGCATGTTTACTGCCTGCTCAAAGCGTTCTCTTAAGACTTCAACAGGAGCATGCGTATTGGTAAAATTTTGGAAGTAGACGATGTATTTTTCAACACCACTCCATTTTTTATGGAGAAAATCAATCTCCTTTTCAAACTGAACAGGGATTGGTTCATCTGGTGCTACAATCATATCTCCAGAACCTGAAACGGTACAGAAGGTACATCCACCAACGGCTACTGTTCCATCCCTATTTGGGCAGTCAAAGCCCGCATCAATTGGAACCTTGAAAATCTTTTCCCCAAAATTACTTCTCAGGTATTCATTCCAGGTCGTATAAGATTTTTGATTCATTTTTGAATTCCTTTAAAACGTAATTTAAACCTTATCTTATCATAGTAAGGATAAGAATACATAACTGCCGCTGATGCTAGGGTAAATCCACCAATTACATCACTTGGATAATGAACTCCTAGATAAATTCTTGAAAAACCGATTGTTACGATTAGAAGACTTAGGACAGTTACCAGTAAAATTTTAAGCCATGTTTTTTCAATTCTTGGAAGGAAAATAAGAATTAAAGTTAGAAAAACAAGCATTGATACAGTTGAATGTCCACTTGGGAAAGAATATCCACTTTCAGTGATTAAGCGGTCCTCAAAAGGAGGTCTTGGTCTTTGGTACAAGTACTTAGCAAGGGGTGCAATAATTCCAGAAACCACTACAAGAAGACCGCCTAGATAAACAGCTTCCGCATACCATTTCTTAAAGTAGAAAAAGATTACAAATAAGGCAACTAAAATGATTATTCTTGAAGAGTTACCAAATTTGGTAATAGTTTCAAAAAAGGTCGTTAAGGAATCACTTCTATGTGAAAAAACAAAATTTTGAATTGGTTGATCGAAGTTAGCTATCATTTTTGGGAAAAACTTAATTATATAACCCAAACCAATAAAAATAAGGATTAAAGTGCTTCCTGCAAATTGATAATATAGTTTATTTTTCATAAAATTCATTATAGCATTTTATGATCTAGGCGCAAGCCTTGATAATGGACAAATATTTATTGTATTGATACCATGTAATAGAGAGTCCATACTCGAAAGGAAACAATATGAATATACCAATATATACAAACCGTGTACTCCAACTAGCAACTGCTGGAAGTATCGGATTATCAATTTTAGGCCTATCTTCCCCTAAAGAAGCAAGTGCTGCTTCTATTCAGGAAATGGCTGCCGTTGCTCAACAAATCGCCCCTCAGTATGGTCTTTACCCGTCAGTTATGGCTGCCCAAGCTATCTTAGAATCTGGTTACGGTAAAAGTAGCCTTGCTACTAACTACAATAACTACTTCGGTATCAAAGGAGCTGGTGTCAGCTTAAAAACCGTTGAATACCTTAATGGAGCTTGGGTTGATATGATTCAATCATTCAAGATTTACAACTCTATTTATGATAGTTTTTCTTCAAATGGAGCCCTTCTTTACTACAATTCAATTTACTACGGTACTCATGTGGCGAATACAAATAGCTACAAAGATGCAACTGCTGCCCTCCAGGGAGTCTATGCTACTGACCCTGGATACTCTGCCAAATTAAATAAAATCATTGAAGAATATGGACTCTCTGCGTATGATTACAACTATGGATATAGTTATGGCAGTCAGACAACAGAAACATCTTATGCCACTTCTACTAGCTACCAAACTAGTGAAAGTAATGGAGGTAATTATACCGTTAAATCAGGTGACAGCCTTTGGGCAATTTCACAAAAATACGGAACCTCTGTTGACCAGCTGATGGCTAATAACAATCTTTCAACAGATACTCTTATGATCGGCCAAACCCTATATGTATAAAAAAATCTCGTTAGAGATTTTTTTTATTTGTAAATATTTCCCAAGCTAACATCAATTTTTCCAGATTGAATGTCTAATTTATCAACCTTTAAAATTGATCTGTACTCATCAATTTGGCGTTCACCGTTGAAAACTCCCTCTGCAAGGACTGCAACACCAGCTAGTTTACAGTCAAATTCAGAAACCAAGCTCTTCATTCCATCAAAGGTTCCTCCACCCTTCATGAAATCATCAACTAAAAGAACATTACTTCCTGACTTAAGGCTACGTTTTGACAGGGTCATCTTTTCAACACGGGCACTTGATCCTGACATATAGTTGACAGACACGGTAGCTCCTTCAGTAATTTTGGGATCTCGTCTAGCAATAACAAAAGGAATTCCCAAAATTTCTGCCACAGATTGAGCGATAGGAACACCCTTTGTCGCAATGGTCATAATAGCATCAATCTTTTCATCACGAAATTCATGAGCAATGATTTTTCCGATATTTTTAAGAACTTTTGGATCTCCTAACACATCAGAAAGATAGATATAACCACCTGGAAGAATCCTGTTGTCTTTTACAATATCATCAAGTAAATCATTAGCAAGGGTTAAACTATAATCATCAGAAATTCCTGGAGTAAATGTAACACCACCACTTACACCTGCATAGGTTGTAATTTTTCCTACTTCACTTTCCTCAAAAATTTTCTTAATAATTAGTAAATCTTCTGAAATAGAAGATTTTGCTGCATCATACCTCTTACTGAAAAATGTTAGTGAGGTTAGCTGGTTTGGATTATTTAGTAGAAAATTTGTAAAATCTACTAATCGTTCGCTTCTTTTCATCTTTTTTTCCCTTCGTTCTATCTTTTATCCTCATTTTACACAAAAAAACACGAATATTCAATCGAATATTCGTGCTTTACTTAATTTTTTAAGAACAATTAAGCTTGTCCACCATTTTTCTTGATGATTTCTTCTTGAACAGATTTTGGAACATCTTCATAGTGGTCAAATACCATCATGAATGTACCACGTCCTTGAGTTGAAGAACGTAGAGTTGTTGCGTATCCGAACATTTCAGCAAGCGGTACGAAAGCATTAACGATTTGGCTGTTACCGTGAGCTTCCATTCCATCAACACGTCCACGACGAGCTGTTACGTGTCCCATGATATCCCCAAGATTTTCTTCAGGAACAGTGATTGTAACTTTCATCATTGGCTCAAGGATAACTGGGTTAGCTTTTTTAGCTGCCGCTTTAAGGGCCATAGATGCTGCTACACGGAAGGCAGTTTCATTTGAATCGACATCGTGGTATGAACCATCGTAAAGTTTAGCTTTGATGTCAACCATTGGGTATCCAGCAAGAACCCCGTTAGCCATAGACTCTTCAAGTCCTTTTTCAACTGCTGGGATGTATTCACGTGGTACAACCCCACCGACGATTGCGTTTTCGAATTCGAATCCAGCACCTTCTTCGTTAGGAGTGAATTCAACCCAAACGTGTCCGTATTGTCCTTTACCACCTGATTGACGTACGAATTTACCTTCGGCTTCAGTAGCTGAACGGAATGTTTCACGGTAAGATACCTGTGGAGCACCAACGTTAGCTTCAACCTTGAATTCACGTTTCATACGGTCTACAAGGACGTCAAGGTGAAGTTCACCCATACCAGAGATTACAGTTTCACCAGTTTCAACGTTTGTTTCAACGCGGAATGTTGGATCTTCTTCTGCAAGTTTTTGAAGGGCAACACCCATCTTATCTTGGTCAGCTTTAGATTTAGGTTCAACAGAAAGTTGGATAACTGGTTCTGGAATTTCGATTGACTCAAGGATAACCTTGTGTTTTTCGTCTGCAAGAGTGTCACCAGTTGTAGTATCTTTAAGACCAACAGCTGCTGCGATATCTCCAGCGTAAACTTCGCTGATTTCTTTACGAGTGTTCGCGTGCATTTGTAGAATACGTCCGATACGTTCACGTTTACCTTTAGAAGTGTTTAGTGTGTATGATCCTGATTGAAGGATACCAGAGTAAACACGGAAGAAAGTAAGACGTCCAACGAATGGGTCAGTCATGATCTTGAAGGCAAGTGCTGCAAATGGCTCTTCGTCAGATGCTGGACGAGTTTCTTCTTCGTCTGTATCTGGGTTGATACCTTTGATTGCAGGGATGTCAAGTGGTGAAGGTAGGTAGTCGATAACCGCATCAAGCATCATTTGAACACCTTTGTTCTTGAAGGCAGAACCAGCAAGCATTGGGTAGAATTCAACGTTGATTGTTGCTTTACGGATAGCAGCTTTAAGCTCTTCTTGTGAAATTTCTTCACCTTCAAGGTAAGCCATCATTAGGTCTTCATCAGTTTCAGCTACAGCTTCAACTAATTTACCATGCCATTCTTCAGCAAGTGCTTCGTATTCATCAGCATCGAAGTTAAGAGCAGCAAGTTCAGCTTTGAACTCATCAGATCCAACAACAAGTTCTTTAATGTCAGTTCCAAGATCGTTAGTGTAGATCTCAGCTGTCATGTTTACAAGGTTGATGATACCTACGAAATCTTCTTCAGCTCCAATTGGAATTTGAATTGGGTGAGCGTTTGCGTTTAAACGGTCATGTAGAGTTGAAAGTGAGTAGTAGAAATCAGCTCCGATTTTGTCCATTTTGTTAGCGAAAACGATACGTGGAACCTTGTAGTCTGTAGCCTGACGCCAAACTGTTTCTGTTTGAGGCTCAACACCTGATTGAGCATCAAGTACTGTAACAGCTCCATCAAGTACGCGAAGTGAACGTTGTACCTCAATTGTGAAGTCCACGTGTCCTGGTGTGTCGATGATGTTTACACGGTTACCTTTCCACTGTGCAGTTGTAGCCGCAGAAGTGATTGTGATACCACGTTCTTGTTCTTGCTCCATCCAGTCCATTTGTGATGCACCTTCGTGAGTTTCACCGATTTTGTGGATTTTACCAGTATAGTAAAGTACACGTTCAGTAGTTGTTGTTTTACCAGCATCGACGTGAGCCATGATACCGATATTACGAGTGTTTTCTAATGAAAATTCGCGTGCCATTAGGTTGTTTCTCCTTAATATTTTTCTATAGAAATATTCTATCACATTTAGTTCAAAAACAAAACTGGAAGGGCAGTAGCCCACCCAGTTATGTCTTTGTATGTTTACCTATTTAATTTTGCCTGACTAGTCAAGCTTGCCTGTAGTTTGGCTACAGGACTTCTGCTACTTAAGCAAGTAGTTTCTTCGGGCGAACCCAGAAGATCTTACCAGCGGAAGTGAGCGAATGCACGGTTAGCTTCTGCCATTTTGTGAGTATCTTCACGTTTCTTAACAGATGCACCAGTGTTGTTAGCTGCGTCCATGATTTCTTTAGCAAGACGGTCTTGCATAGTGTGTTCACCACGTTGACGTGAGATTGTTACTAACCAACGAAGTCCAAGAGTTGTACGACGTTCTGGACGTACTTCAACTGGTACTTGGTAGTTTGATCCACCAACACGACGAGCGCGTACTTCAAGGATAGGCATGATGTTTTCCATTGCAGTTTCAAAAACTTCAAGTGGTTCATTTCCTGTAGTTTCCTTGATTTGATCAAATGCACCATAAACGATGCTAGCAGCTGTTCCACGTTTACCGTCTAGCATAAGGCGGTTGATAAGACGTGTAACGATTTTTGAATTATATAACGGATCTGGCAAAACTTCACGTTTTGGAGCTTGTCCTTTACGACTCATTTCGAGTTATCTCCTTCTCAATTTTTTATTAATTTTTTATAACTTATTCTTAAGACTAATGACTATTTGTTCTTTCTACGCAGCAAGTGGGTAGGCTGAACTCCTAATGATTTTTGAATTAAGCTTTAGGTCTTTTAGTTCCGTATTTAGAACGGCTTTGTTTACGGTCAGCAACACCTGCAGTATCAAGTGCTCCACGAACGATGTGGTAACGTACCCCTGGAAGGTCTTTTACACGTCCACCACGGATAAGTACAACACTGTGTTCTTGTAGGTTGTGTCCGATACCTGGGATGTAAGCAGTAACTTCGATAAGGTTAGAAAGACGTACACGGGCATACTTACGTAAAGCCGAGTTAGGTTTCTTAGGTGTCATAGTACCAACACGAGTTGCTACTCCACGTTTTTGTGGTGATGAAAGTTTAGTTTGAACTTTTTTACGGCTGTTGTATCCGATGTTCAATGCTGGTGAGTTTGATTTTTCTACTTTTGATTTACGCGGTTTGCGAACCAATTGGTTAATAGTAGGCATTTTATTAACTTACTCCTTATTTTTTTAATGTGTGTTTTGTTAGTTTCGGGCAAGAAAAGGTGACTTCCTTGCCCACGCCACCGGAGTAGCGCTTGCGTGTACCTTGCAACTTGTCAGCACGTCTCTGTACACTTTCGAGAGACCAAATGTAAAAAGTACCGTTAGTAATATTAACATTTTAACGATTTGCTGTCAAGCTTATTTCCCTTGAAAATCACTACTTTTATCTAAGTTTTCAATCATAAATTTAAAAATAAAATCCAGTAAATAAATTTTGCAAAATAAAGATGATGGCAAGATTGTCTGTTAAATTAGGCAAAATTGTACATGAAAGTTAAAGCTATTTCGGATATTCTGGAAACAAGTTAAGGAAAGCGTTTTCTTTAACTTGTAACTTCAAGCTTGAAGGCCTTGTTAAACCTACTCATAATTACTTAATTCCCTTATAGATTGCTCTTGGGAGTAAATAACCTGCTCATCTCGAATACTTGCAGCTGAAACCAACTCTTGAATTTCTTCCTGCCAGCGATTTTCCTTTCGAAAATCACGGGGAGATTTTCCGTACAAGGTTTTAAAAGCCTTATTTAAATAGCGGATATCTGAAAATCCTGATAATTCACAGATGGTTAGAAGATTATTTTCTGTATTAGCCAGTAAATAACGTGCCCGTTCACACCTTAAAATATTTAGGTATTCCTGAAAACTAATTCCAAAATTTTCCCTAAAAAACCTTGATAAGTAGGTAGTTGAAAGGGAAAGATGACTGGAAATATCAGAAAGAAGTAGTTTTTCCTGATAGTGGGCATTTATATAGTTGCTTATCTGATTAATCCGGTCATGCTTATAAAGAGATTTATTTTGTTCCCGTTCAGATTTATGGTCGTAAGGAACTACTGCCAATAAATCATGAATGATTAGGGAGGTGTAGCCGTGGCAAACTAAGAGTGAATAGTCACTGGCTTCAAAATGAGCACGACTGGCAAGAAACAAGTGTTTTCTTAGCCTAGTAGCTGCTTGGCTTCCATCAAGGATTACTGGTTTTGAGTCAAAAAAGAGTTCATTGATTTGCGGAAAAAATCCTTCAAAATTTTGTGGGGAAATCTGAAATATTAATAAAAGAGCTCCTTCTTGGGAAGAAAATTCATGTAATTGACATGAGTTTAGGGCAACAAATTCGCCGGCGCAAACCTCAAAACTTTCACCATTGGTTGTAAGATTCATTTTACCACGCAGGAGATAAATGATTTCAATATCGCTATGTAGATGGGGACTACGATACTTCATCTCAACCAGGAATATGTAAATATCCTGAATCTCACTATGTTCCACACATTCAAATTTAGTTGACATTTGCTACCTCCTTAACAAACTTTATTATAAGTAAAGTCAGGACCACTAGCAATAGAAGAAATATTAATCATATTTAGAGTTTTATTGGTTGATTTAACGAAAAAGAAAAGAGGAAAGACACTATGACTACTATCCAAAATCCAATCATGGCTGGAATGGTTCCAGACCCATCAGCTATCCGCGTAGGAGAAGATTACTATGTAGCAACTTCTACCTTCCACTGGACACCTGGTGTGCCCATCTTTCATTCAAAAGATTTAGCCAACTGGGAACTTGTGACAAACGTTCTTACAGGAGGAGAAATTGATTTACGGGGAACTGATACCCCTGCTGGGATTTGGGCGCCAAACCTATCTTATGATGAGGTGACTAAAAAATTCTGGATGACCTACTGCCAGATGGTTAATATGAGCGGACGGGAATTTAATGCCAACACCTACACCATGTGGGCTGATGAAATTACGGGGCCTTGGTCTGAACCTCAATATGTAACTTCAATTGGAATTGATCCTTCTCTCTTTCATGATGAAGACGGGAAAAAATACCTAGCAGTCCTTGAATGGGAATCGCGCGTCGGTTATCCGTCTCCTGGTCGAGTTGTCATTGCAGAATACGATGCAGAAAATGGTCAAATCATAGGTGACTGGAAACGGGTAAGTTCCGGTTTCACTACAAGAGGTTGCGTAGAAGCTCCTTATATCTGGAAACGTAATGGCTACTACTATCTAATCCTTGCCTCAGGTGGAACAGGTTATGGTCACGGAGTTGAAATCGGACGCTCAAAAGATATCTTCGGTCCTTACGAGGCCCACCCTTCAATGGAGCCAATTCTTACCTCATCTCCTGCCCACCTCTTCTCACTGGGAGATCCTGATGCTGGTCACTTCGAGATGTACAATCCCCACTCAAGATTACAAAAATCTGGCCATGGTTCCCTTGTCCAAACACCAACTGGTGAATGGTATATGTTCCATCTAATGAGTCGTCCGCTTGAAGGAAAACTCCTAAATCCCCTGGGACGTGAAACCTCAATTCAAGAGATGACCTGGACAGATGAAGGATGGCTTGAAATGAAGGATGGTTCAAATCTGGCAAAGGAATTTGTCCAAATCCCTTATGAGGTAACTCTTCCATCTACTCAAAAAGATGATATTAATGAAAACTTTGGAGGAGCTGAAATCAGCGGACGCTTTATGACCCCTTACCATTTTAAAAATAATGACTGGGTTAAGCAGGTCAATAATAAACTTGAGATTTACGGGCGTGATTCTCTCTTTTCTAAGGTCACTCCATCAATTATGGGAACTAGAGCAAGTTCATTTGACTATGAAGTTGAAACAAGGTTGACCTTTAAGCCAGACCACTACTCACAAAAATCAGGGCTTGGTCTCTACTATGATGCCAATGATTGGCTCTTTGCCCACCTGACCTATTCCGAGCAATATGACATGATTATGCTCTCCCTATCTCAGGCAAGACTAGGTGAACGAATTGAATACATCCATGACAATGTGGCTGTTCCAGAGGGCGAAGTTAGCCTGAAAATTGCTTATAAAAATGCTATAGCAACAGTCTTCTATCGCATCAAGGAAGAAGACGAATGGGTTGTCCTTATGGCTGACCTTGATGTTGACTATCTATCAGACGAAGGTGTTAACGGAACTCCAGGAGAAATCGGAGGCTTTACAGGCCTTGTCAACTTCATGGGAAGCGTTGATTCTTACCAGCACAAGTCTTGTGGTCAATTTGATTACTACCGTGTATCAAACTTATAGGAGATAGTTATGAAAAATGCAGTTACCCTAACCAAAGATTTAGATAGTAAAACAGTTCCTCTGAAAAGACTAGTACCTGGACTAGTTGTTGGTCCCGCATCCTGGCTTGGTCCCTATGCTGTCTGCTCAAGCCTCTACCTACCAGCACTCATTCAGGAACTCGATTCAGCTCATAAGGTAAGTCTTGTAGCCCTCTTTTCAACTACCTCTATGATTGCAGCCTCTATTTCAAACATGGTTGCAGGTTCCCTTTCAGACAGAACTGTCTCCCGTTTCGGTAAAAGAACTCCTTGGATTTTTGGAGGCGCCTTAAGCTTTATGATTCTTATGATTATTGCTGGGATGTCAACAAGTATACCCCTTCTTTTAACAACCTGGATCCTTGGACAGGTTGCCTTAAACTTTGTTGTAGCTCCCATGGTGGCCTGGCTTGATCTGGCTCCAGAAGGTGGAGGCGGTACAGCATCCTCTGCTTACGGAGGTCTTGGTATGGCCCTTGGAAATAATGGATTCACGGTTCTAGGAGTCTATTTTCTCCATAGGCTGCAACTTGGTTTTACTGTTTTTGGAATTATCACCTTTATCGGTTGCTTACTTGCCCTTCTTATCGTTCGGGAGCCATCTAATCTAGACGATTTTCCAGACCACAAACAGGAAATTGAAAAAGAATCATTTGGAGAAGTAGTCAAATCAGTTTGTCCTAAATGGTCAATTGGAAGGGACTACTATCTGGCCCTAGCCGGAAAAATGTTCCAGAGTGCATCAAATTACATGATTGCAAGCTATATCCTCTATATTCTGACAGACTTTATGAATCAAAGTGATACTGTTGTTAAATCAACGGTCCAGCAATTAAATATTATTATGCTTATCTTTGGTATCTTATGTGGCTTCTTTGTAGGACCCCTTTGCGACAAAACTAAATTTTTAAAAATTCCTCTTGCCCTAGCTACCATTTTCATGGGACTTGGAGCCCTAGCCATTTACTTCTTTCAAGATGCAACAGGAATCCTTGTTTATGCTTTTCTAGCTGGTTTGGGACTTGGGGTGTGGAACTCTCTTAATAATCTTTTAAATCTTAAAATTATTCCCGATAAAGAAAAGGTCGCCTTCTTCCTAGGTGTTTATAACCTTGGATCAACTGTGACCCAAGCCTTGGCCCCAATTCTTGCAGCCATAGCCATCAATACCTTTGGTTTTCAAGCAATCTTCCTAATGTCAGCTATCTTTGCTCTCCTATCTGGAATTTCTATTATTTCAATTAGAGGAATCAAATATTAATCATCTGCTTAGAAAGCAACAAAAAAAGAAGCCTAAGGCTTCTTTTTTTACTAAAATTTAGTTGGCTTTAGCTTCGGTTTTTTCAACACTCTCTACCTTAAAGCCGGCTGCTTCAAATTTACTTTGAACTTCATCTTCTTTAAGGCTTCCCTCAAGAAGGATTTCTAAAATTGTAGTTCCCTCTTCTTTGTTGTTTAGTTGAAGAATACTCATTACGTTATACTCGTTTTCAGCTACTAAATCAGTGATCTTTTCAAGGGCTCCGATTTCATTTTTTATGGCTAAACGAATTCTTACACCAGCTTCTCCGTAACCTGCTACCTGTAAAAAGGCATCAAAAACATCTTTGTCAGTAATAATACCTTCAATTTTACCGCCATCAACTACTGGGAGAACACCAATATTGTTCTCGCGCATTAGGTAAACAGCATCTTCCAGGGAAGCAAATTGGGAAACCGTAACAACATTTTTAATCATGATTGATTTGACTGTTGTCTTATTAAGAAGGTAATTCATCTCATAAACTGAAAGGCTTGTAGCCTTACTTGGAGTTGCCTCAGCAATTGTTCCCTCTGTTACAAGACCAACTAACTTACCATTATCAAGTACTGGTAAGCGGTGAATATTTTTCTCACGCATTAAATCAGCAACTTTTGCAACCTTAGTATCAGGGCTTACGCTGATAACCTCTTTTGTCATAAAATCCTTAACTGCCATCTTTTCCTACTCCTTTAATTTTTTAATAAGTCCTTTGAAGGATTAACCTCCAAGATAAGCCTTACGTACTTCATCACTTTCTAAAAGTTCTTTACCAGTACCTGCTAAAACAACTTTTCCTGTTTCTAAAACATAACCTCGGTCTGAGATGGCCAAGGCCTTATTGGCATTTTGCTCAATTAAAAGAACAGTTGTTCCTTGCTTCTGGATATCTTGAATTATATCAAAAATCTCTTGGATGAAGATAGGTGCAAGCCCCATTGATGGTTCATCTAGCAGTAAAAGTTTTGGTGTTCCCATAAGCGCACGACCCATGGCAAGCATCTGCTGCTCCCCACCCGAAAGGGTCGAAGCATCTTGATTTTTACGTTCTTCTAAACGCGGGAAACGTGAAAATACTTTTTTAAGGTTGCGGGAATTTTCCTCCCGGTCTTTTTTAAGGTAAGCTCCCATCTCAAGATTCTCAAGAACGGTAAGTCCTGGAAAAACATGACGCCCTTCTGGTACTTGGCAAAGACCAGAAGATACGATTTTTTGCGGGGCAACCTTTTGAATTTCTTGTCCTTCAAAGGTTATGATTCCATTTTTAGGACGGACAAGACCAGAAATTGTATGAAGGATGGTTGTTTTTCCTGCCCCGTTAGCTCCGATTAAGGAAACAATTTCTCCTTCATTAACCTTAAAGTTTACATCACTTACAGCCTGGATTACGCCATAATAGACAGATAAGTCTTTAACTTCTAACATTAGGCTTCACCTCCTAGATAAGCTTCAATAACCTTTTTATTATTCTTAATTTCTTCTGGATTACCTTCTGCAATCATCCGTCCATATTCTAAAACGTAGATTCTTTGGCAAACATCCATTACAAGCCCCATATCATGCTCAATCAGAACAATAGTAATTCCAAATTTTTCCTGAATTTCTTTAATCAGTCCAGTTAATTCAGCCGTTTCCTGAGGATTCATCCCAGCTGCCGGTTCATCTAAAAATAAAATTTTAGGATCAGTAGCAAGGGCACGAACAATCTCAAGTTTACGTTGTTCCCCGTAGGGTAATTTATTGGCTGGAATATCCTGTTTGTCTTGAAGATTGAAGATTTTTAAAAGTTCTTGAGCCTTAGCAATGAGCTCTTCATCAATCTTGTAATAAATAGGAAGGCGCAAAAGACTGGCAAAAAAGTGTTTCTTCTTCTTAGCTCCAAGGGCAATCAAAACATTGTCCAGAACTGAAAGGTCCTTAAACAAACGAATATTTTGGAAGGTTCTACCCAAACCTGCCTGGGCAAACTTGTAAGAAGGTAGGCCATTTAAGACCTCCCCGTCAAGTTCCACTGTTCCTTCACTAGGTTCATAAACACCAGTTAAAAGGTTAAAAAGGGTCGTTTTCCCGGCTCCATTTGGTCCAATCAGACCAACTAATTCAGAGCTTTCAAGGCTGATACAAACGTCACTTACGGCAGTTAGACCACCGAAGTTTTTTGTTAAATTTTTTACTTCAAGAAGTGCCATTATTTGACCCCCTTAGTTTCTTTGTGATTGAAAAATGATGATAGCTTAAATTCCTTGGTTCCAAGAAGTCCACCTGGTCTAAAGATCATTACAAGAATTAGAGCAAGTGAGTAGATAACCATTCTTAGGCTTCCAAAGTCTTGCAAGAAGATATTTAGGAAACCAAGGGCAATAGCTGCAATTATTGTACCTGTGATACTTCCAAGTCCACCAAAAACGACAATAATAATGATATTTACTGACTGTAACCAAGTAAAGTCTTTAGGAGTTACAGTTCCAATTAGACCTGCATAAAGAGATCCTGCAATACTAGAAAGGATGGCTCCATAAACAAAGGCTAAGACCTTAACTTTCGTAGTATTAACCCCCATAGATTCAGCTGCAATCTCATCTTCTCTAATTGAAAGAGTCTCACGACCACTTGCTGAATTAACAAAATTCGTTGTTAAAATAATTGAAAGGGCTACAAAAATATAAACTGTCTGCCAGTTGGTAAAAAGAGGAATCCCTGAAAGTCCAGCTGCTCCGTTAGTCAACTCATCACCATTCATAATAAGAATTCTTATGATCTCAGAAACACCAAGGGTTGCAATGGCTAGATAGTCCCCCTTAAGTCTAAGAGTTGGAATCCCAACAATTAGGGCTACAAGTCCAGCAAGGACTGCCCCAACAAACATAGCTATATAAAAGGCATAGTAGTAGGTTGAATACATACCAACAATGGCTGCGGCATAGGCACCAATGGCCATGAAACCTGCTGTACCAAATGAAAATTGGCCAGAAAATCCAATGACAAAGTTAAGTCCAACAGCTAGGATAATTTGAATCCCAATATAGCTAATTGATTGAACACCAAAGGTATTTATCACACCACCAGAAATCATGAATTGTAGCAGAACAAATCCTGCCACCAAAAGCACTGACCAGATCAGGCTTGTTTTTGCTCTATTTTTCATATTAAACCTTCTCCTTCACGCTTTTTCCTAAGATACCTGCTGGTCTGATTAGGAGGATAACGATTAGAATGGCGTAAACAACGGCATCCTTGTAACCTGCAATCCAAGAGAATTTCCCTGGAATTGACTGGGTAAATGTTTCTAGTAGACCAATTACAAGACCACCAAGAGCTGCTCCAGGAATAATTCCAATTCCTCCAAGAACCGCTGCTACAAAGGCTTTAAGACCTGGTGTCATACCCATCAATGGATCGATTGATCCGTAGTAAAGACCAATCATAACACCAGCTGCACCGGCAAAGGCACTACCAAGGGCGAAGGTAAAACTGATTGTATGGTCAACATTAATCCCCATAAGTTGGGCTGCTTCCTTATCAACTGATACGGCACGCATGGCCTTACCCATCTTAGTTTTTTGAACAATCAACTGAAGGGCTGCCATCAGAATAATTGATGTAACAAGAATCATCAGCTGAATATTTGTAATTGTGATCGATCCAAAGCTATATTTATGAACTTCAATAGCTTGTGGAAACTGTCTAGCTGAACTACCAAAGAAGTAGATCATTGTATTTTCTAAAAGGAAGGATACCCCAATCGCTGTAATTAGGGCTGAAATCCTTGTTGAATTCCTTAGGGGCCTGTAGGCTAAAAACTCAATCACAACTCCTAAGATTGCAGTTCCAACCATTGATATAAGGAGGGCCAGGAAGAAATTCATATGTAGGTTATTTATTAAAAAGTAACCCATGAAGGCACCCATCATGTAGACATCACCGTGGGCGAAATTTATTAACTTAATAATCCCGTATACCATGGTATACCCTAGGGCTATTAGGGCATACACACTTCCGAGAATCAAACCATTTACTATTATTTGCATTGATTCACCTTTTTCATTTTATTTACTTCGGATTAACAACTTCCGCTTTGCTCTCTACTCCATTATCCAAGGTTATTACTACAGCTGATTTAATCGGATTGTGATTTTCATCAATTGTAATCATCCCAGTAACACCTTTAAAGTCCTTAATTTTTGCAAGGTATTCAGCTAGTTCAGCTGAATCAGTAACTTTTCCTTCTTCGGCAGCTACCTTAACCATGTAAACAGCATCATAGGCAAGGGCAGAAAATCCTGATGGTTCTTGATTGTATGCTTTCCTATATTCTTCGATAAAAGGTTCGGTTTTATCAGTTGCTGGGGCTTTTGGTGAAAAGGCTCCAACAAAGTGAATATTAGTTGCTGCAGCATTACCTGCAAGCTTAACATAGGTATCAGATGAGAATCCGTCTCCTCCAATGATTGGAGCGTCAATTCCTAGTTCACGCGCCTGCTTGGTAATAAGACCTGTTTCATTATAGTAACCAGGCATTACAATGGCATCAAAGTTAAGATTTTTAATCTTAGATAGGGTAGCCTGGAAGTCTTTATCTCCTGATTGGAAGGTTACAGTATCAACGATATCTCCTGTAAATGACTTCTTAAATGAGTTGTAGATTCCCTTGGCATAGTCACTTGAATTATCATAATAAACAAGAACATTTTTAGCCTTTAAGCTATCTTCTACATACTCTGCAATGATCTTACCTTGGTCACTATCCTGGAAGATTGTCCTAAAGGCAAATTCATTTAGTCTTCCATTTTTCATAACAGTCAGACTATCATCAGATCCTGATGGTGTAATAAATGGAACTCCTGCGCGTGTTGTATTAGGAATGATGGCTTTAGCAGCTCCTGAAGTCGCAGGTCCGATAACAGCTACTACCTTATCATTTGAAACAAGGCTACTTGCGATATTGGCTGCTTCGGCATTATCAGATTTGTTATCCTTAGCCACAACTTCAATCTGCTTACCATTAATTCCACCGCTAGCGTTAATTTCTTTAACCGCTAAATCAGCTCCCATTTTTTCCTGTTCTCCGTAGGCTGCAACGGGTCCCGTCATCTCCAAATCGTACCCAATTTTAAATGTATCTCCAACCTTATTAGCCGCGCCATCAGGTGCTCCGGTAGGAGCTTGCCCACAGGCAGCTAGACTTAAGGTAGTTATTACAGCCAAGGCAGATAAAACTACTTTCTTCATATTTAGACCTCTCATAATTTACTCACTTATTTCCTTAAAATTAATCTAGTTTAATTAATCTAGTCTATAGTATATTGAATTATCAGAAAATTGTCAATACTTAACTATCTTAGCTAACTTAAAAAAATAAAAGGCTAAACCCTATTTGGTTTAGCCTTTTTGTTTATCTTGCTTCTTTGGTATCTAATATTATAGTTACCGGTCCATCATTAACTAAGGAAACTTTCATGTCTGCTCCAAAAATTCCTCTTTGGATTTCCTTACCAATACTTTGACTTAGAGCCTGATTAAATGAATCATAAAACTCCTTGGCATAGTCAGGTTTACCGGCTCCTGTAAAGGAAGGGCGGTTTCCCTTTTTGGTATTGGCATATAAAGTAAACTGGGAAATTGAAAGAATATCTCCGTCTATGTCTTTAATAGAAAGATTCATTTTACCTGAAGGATCTGAAAAAATCCGCATATTGGATATCTTTCTGACAGCATAGTCAAGATCCAACTGACTATCTGAATCTTCAACACCTACTAAAAGAAGAAAACCTTGTTTAATCTGACCGATTATCTCTTCTTCCACGGCCACATTAGCTTCTTCAACCCTTTGAATTACTATCTTCATTAGCCATTTGTCCTCTTAACTGAATAAACATCAGGTATCATCTTGATTTTATCAACGACAAGGGTCAACTCACTCAGATTTTTGATACCAATTGAAATATGGATGTTTGCAATCTTCTTATCCTTGGTTGGATGCGCTGATACGGAAATCAGGTTCTTGGTTGTGTTACTTAAAAGTTGCAGAATATCATTTAAAAGGCCTGGTCTGTTAAAACCGTAAACATCAATATCTGCGACATATTCCTTAGATCCTGTAGTTTCTTCCCACTCTACATCAATCAATCTGTTTTCAAAGTCCTCTTGGGCCTTCACATTTTGACAGTCACTTCTATGGATAGAAACACCACGACCCTTAGTAATGTAGCCAATTATTTCGTCACCTGGGACCGGGTTACAACATTTACTCATCCGTACCAGAAGACTATCAATATTAGCAACATTAACTCCACCATCATGGCGGATCTTCATAACATCAGTCTTGGTTTTCTTGACCTCACCCTGCATGAGTTCTTCAGCTTCCTGACGTTGTTTTTCCCGCTCAATCTCACGACGTTCCTTCTCGGTCAGCTTGTTGAAGACACTGATAACACCTGTCTCACCAAAACCAATTGAGGCAAAAAGAGCATCTGAATCTCTGAAATTAAGCTTGTTACATACATCGTCCAAGTGTCTTTTATCAAGATACTGGTTGGGAACAAAATCATTTTCCTGCAAGTAATCTTGAAGCATCTCACGACCCTTGTTAATCGATAGTTCCTTGTCCTGACTCTTGAAGAAGTTTTTAATCTTATTCTTAGCCTTATTGGTTTTTACAATATTTAGCCAGTCACGACTTGGTCCAAATGATGACTTGCTGGTGATGATCTCAACAACATCCCCTGTTTTTAAGGTTTGTGTCAGAGGAGACATCCTTCCATTTATCTTGGCACCCGTTGCCTTGTCACCTACTTGGGTGTGGATGGCATAGGCAAAGTCAATGGGTCCAGACCCTGCTGGTAACTCCTGGACGGCACCTGTTGGGGTAAAGACATAGATTTTTTCAGCCAAGATATCCTCTTGAACCTGTTTAACAAAGTCCTGGGCATTATGACTTTGGCTTTGAAGTTCAACCAGCTCTTGTAGCCAGTTCAGATTCTGTGTAAGTTCATCGTTACTTACTTTGGCCTTGTGACCCTCTTTATAGGCCCAGTGAGCTGCAACCCCGTACTCAGCAATTTCATGTTGCTTTTTAGTCCTGATTTGGAATTCAACTGGACCTTTAGGTCCGTAAACTGTAGTATGAACAGACTGATAGCCGTTTTCCTTAGGATTAGCTATATAGTCTTTGAAACGACCTGGCATTGGTTTCCACAGGTCATGAATATAACCTAAAGTCGTATAAACATCAGATGTTGTATCCATAACGCAACGAATGGCGATTAAATCATAGATTTCATCAAAACGTTTTTTCTTGTCATGCATCTTCCTATAAATAGAATAGATGTGTTTAGGACGACCGTAAACCTCACCTTCAACACCAACTTCTTCCAGGTGCTTATTAAGTCTTGCAACAACATCAGTCACAAGATTCTCCCGGTCAGTCCTCTTTTCATTCATCAGGCTGCGAATCCTGTAAAATTCAAGCTCATTTAAGTATCTAAAAGATAAATCTTCAAGCTCCCACTTGATTCTACTGATACCAAGTCTATGAGCCAGCGGAGCATAAATATCCATGGTTTCACGAGAGATTCTTTTTTGCTTTTCAGGACGCAAATGTTTTAGGGTTCTCATATTATGCAGGCGGTCAGCAAGTTTTACAAGAATTACCCGCATGTCCTTGCTCATAGCCATTAACATCTTACGGTGATTTTCAGCCAACTGCTCTTCGTGAGACTTATACTCAACCTTACCAAGTTTGGTAACGCCGTCAACAATGTTTCTTACATCTTCCCCAAACTCTTCCTCTAGGTCATCTAGGGTAACCTCAGTATCTTCAACAACGTCATGCAAAAAACCACAAGCTACTGTTACAGCATCAAGCTTTAAGTCAGCCAAAATCCCTGCTACCTGGATGGGGTGAACAATATAAGGTTCTCCTGATTGTCTATATTGCAAGGCATGGGCCTTTGTCGCATAAACCAAGGCCTTTTGGACCATGATTAAATCCTTCTCATTCATGTAAGAAGAAGCAAGTTTCACAACCTGATCTCCCGTCAAATTCGGTTCTGTAGCCATCTTTTCTCCTAGTGTCTCAAATTATTAGTCTAATTTTAGCACCAATTGTTCAAAAAAAAAAGCACTATGCGTGCTTTCTACTGAGATTAAGATAATTTATAAACTTTATCAGTTATTATTTAATAATTCTAAATATAAACTAATGGAACTTAGGGCATAAAGGGGTGCTGTCTCAGCTCTCATAATTCTTGGACCAAGACCCACTATTTTTGCACCAGCTTCTAGAAAACGGTCGATTTCCTTGGGAGAAATGCCCCCTTCAGGACCAAAGATGATTAACACCTTCTGTCCTGGAGTTAGACTTTCCAGGGCCTTAACAAATCCTGCCTTTTCACCCTCCTTGGCTGATTCCTCATAGGCCACCAAAATCAGGTCAAAGTCAGCTAGTTTATTTAGGAAGTCCCCCTTGCTTTCAAAGAGCCGGATTTCAGGAACAAGCAGGCGTTTGCTTTGCTCGCTGGCCCCCTGGGCAATCTTTTCCAGACGCATGGCCCTCTTGCCAATCTTCTTGCCGTCTAGTTTGGCCACCGACCAGTCAGCCGGAAAGGCCCAGAGGCCGTGCATGCCAAGTTCAGTTCCCTTTTGGGCTAGAAAATCAAGCTTGTCTCCTTTTGGATAGCCCATGGCAACTGTCACATCAACTGGCAGTTCAACTGATTTTTCCAGGAATTCGGTAATCTCAAATTTTTGGTCTTCGACAACCTTGGCTAAAGCTAACTTGCGACCCTCAAAGACTAGCTGAATTTGGTCTCCTTCAACCAGACGCATGACCCTAAACATGTGGCCCAGAGTATCTGCATCCTCAATTTCAAAAACTTCGCCAAGAGCCGGTGCCTGGCTTTTTATATGATACTGCTGCATGAGCTTTCTCCTTTTGCTTGTTTTCTTCTATTATATCACAAGCCTTTTTTACAAAAAAACCAGCCGGAGCTGGTTTGATTTATGAATTATCCGCCGACTACTGACATGATGTCATCAGTCTTTCTGAAGATGCAGGCATTCCACTCACCCTGTTGCATGCGGGTTTCTAGGAAGAAGCCAGCTTTTTCAGCTGCGGCGCGCACCATCTCCCACTTGCTTTCGATGATTCCGCTCATGATCAGATAACCATTGTCTTTAACCAGACGGTAGGCATCTTCAGTCATGAAGACCAGGATGTCAGCCAGAATGTTTGCAACGATTACGTCAGCCTCTTGGTCAACACCTTTTAGTAGATCATTTGCTGAAACATGGATGTTTGTCATGTTTTCATTTAGGTCGATATTTTCCTGGGCCACATTTACTGCCACCTGATCAAGATCATAGGCATAGATCTCACCTGCCCCAAGAAGAGATGATGCAATAGAAAGGACACCAGAACCAGTACCAACGTCAAGGACAGTTTCCCCACCGCGCAGGATTTGCTCCAGGGCAAAGAGTGACATTTTAGTGGTTGGGTGAGTCCCTGTACCAAAGGCCATACCAGGGTCTAAGCGGATGATTTTTTCACCCGGGTTCGAAGGATTGTAGTCAGTCCAACTTGGAACGATTGTTAAATCATGTGATATTCTTGTTGGCTCATAGTATTTCTTCCATGAGTCAGCCCAATCTTCTTCTGAAAGTTGTTCGGCTGAGACCTTAACCTCACCTACTTCAATCCCAAATTCTGAGAGCCCCTTGATTTTTTCTTCAACCTCAAGAAGAACCTCAGGAACATTTGTTGTTTCTGGGTAGTAACCGGCAATTGTTACCACATCAGTTTGTTCAACCTCAGGCATGATTTCCCCAAAGTTATCCTCGTGGTCCAGGTAGTCTGCGCTGTCTTCAATCGCAAGACCTTGGGCCCCTGAGTTGATCATAATTTCGCTTGCTGCTTCTACAGCTTCACGGCCAAGTTCAACCTTGACCTCCTGCCATTTATCCATGTTTACCTCCTAGTAGCGTGGGTACTTGTAGAATTCAGTTTCCACAAGTTCAGTAGATTGTTTGTTGAAGTCTTCTGTGTCAAATTTTAGGAAGAATTCTTCAGCTTCAGGGTCTGCCAAAAAGTCCATCAAATCGTCAAGACCGGTATGGGCTACCTCAGTTAAAAAACCTACAAGCATATCAATAAATTCAAGTGATAAACCCTTATCGCCATAAGGGATTACAGCCAGATAATCCTCAGGATCAACCTTTGATTTTGTGGGATTTACAAGAACTATTGCATCCTCATAAATAATGTTGTCAGATGATTCAACATCATCACTATCTACAATGGTAATTCCATCCTTATTTTCAGCATCTAGTAAAAAGGCTACTTCTACTGCGTGATTTTTTTTGTCCCAGTTGATTTGGTAATCATAAGGGAAATTTTTATCAAGTTTAGAGTCAAGGACATCTAAAAAATCTAATTTTGCCATTTTTTCTCCAATCGTATTATTATCTCCCCTAATTTTAACATATTGAAGGTTACAATGCTGAAAAATCGAAACTTGGAAATTATTGACCCAAAGTGATACTATTACTATTAGGATAGAAGACAGGAGGAGGTACCCATGCAAAATTTAGCAAGAAGGATGCGACCTAGAAATATTGATGAAATTGTTGGTCAAACACACCTGGTCGGTGAGGGGAAAATCATTAGAAGAATGGTTGAGACTGGCCTACTTTCTTCAATGATTCTCTACGGACCTCCCGGCATCGGAAAAACTAGCATCGCAAGTGCTATTGCTGGAACTACGAATATGGCCTTTAGAACCTTTAATGCCACTACTGATAGTAAAAAGAAGCTACAAGAAATTGCTGAGGAAGCAAAGTTTTCGGGGGGACTGGTTCTTCTTTTAGATGAAATTCACAGACTTGATAAACCCAAACAAGACTTCCTCCTACCTCTCCTCGAAAATGGAGAAATTACTCTAATCGGTGCAACAACGGAAAATCCCTATTTTTCAGTCCTTCCAGCCATTAGAAGTAGGGTTCAAATTTTTGAACTTCATCCCCTAAGTCCTGAGGACATTAAAAAGGCCATAGGTGAAGCAACTAGCGATAAAGAAAGAGGCTTTGACTTTAATGTAGAAATAGACGATGACGCCCTAGATTTTTTAGTCCATTCAACTGGCGGTGATATGAGGAGTGCCTACAATTCTTTAGAACTTGCAGTCCTTTCAAGCAAGGACCACCATGTAACCTTAAATGATATGGAAAACAGCCTCCAGAAAAAGGCTTTCTCCTTTGATAAGGACGGAGACGCCCACTATAATCTTCTAAGTGCCCTCCAAAAATCAATTAGAGGATCGGATGTTGACGCTGCCCTTCACTATACGGCAAGACTTATTGAAGGTGGGGATTTAATAAGTCTTATTAGAAGGCTTACTGTTATAGCCTATGAAGATATAAGTCTAGCAAACCCTGAGGCCTGTAGCCGTACTGTGACCGCTCTTGGTGCTGTTGAAAGGATTGGCCTTCCAGAAGCGCGAATTATCCTGGCTAATATAGTAATTGATTTGGCCCTCTCACCTAAATCAAATGCTGCCTACAAGGCCATTGATGCAGCCCTCAAAGATCTTCACAAACACGGAGCCTTAGAAATCCCAAATCACCTGCAAGATGGACATTACGAGGGAGCCAAAAAGCTTGGTAAGGCAATTGGTTATAAGTATCCCCACGACTATCCAAATCACTGGGTGGACCAACAGTACCTTCCAGATAAAATCAAGAAAGCCCACTACTATCAACCAGGAGATCAAGGCCGATATGAACGGGCTCTTGATCAAAGAAGATTAGAAATCAAAGAAAATAAAAAATACAGAAAATAAAAAGAAGCCTAGGCTTCTTTTTCTATATACATGGACTGCTCAGTCATAGATCCAGACTCTTCAATTGCAAGTTTTTTATCGTATATTTTAATAAAGGGGTACCAAATCAAAGAGGAAACAACCGTACAGATTAATGATAAAATCACAGCCTTCCAATCTGCGGTTGCTAGGAAGGCACCAATCCCTAAGGGAAGAGGCCAGGGAGTTAATGCAATAACGGGTCTAACTAACTGAAGATTAATTGCCAGATAACCAAGGGTCGCAGATGCCATAGGAGCTAAAAACCAAGGAAGGGCCAAATAAGGATTATAAACAACAGGTATTCCAAAAATTATTGGCTCATTGATGTTGAAAATTGCTGGGACAAGAGCTGTTCTCCCAAGTATTTTTAATTGCTTGGATTTAGCAAAAATTGAAATAAAAATTGTTAACCCTAAAGTGCTTCCGCATCCTCCCATATAGACAAAGACTGATTGAAATTCCCCAGCAAAGGGAATATGAGCTCCGTCCACATTAGCTGCCATATTTGCCAAAAAGATGGGAGTAATAAAGGGTCCGATAATTCCAGTTCCGTTGATTCCCACTATCCAAAGGGCATGAACTAGAAAATTGACCAGCATAAGTCCCCAAAAGCCATTTGTTGTATGTACAATGAAACTAAAGGGAATCGAGATCATCTTAAAGATATCAGTACCCAAAGCCACCAAAATTCCATTAATAATAAGTACGGAAAAAGCTACAAGAAAGGCTGGAATCATGGCAGAAAATGATCTAGATACACCCAGGGGAACAGATTCTGGCATCTTAATAATCCATTTTCTTCTCACACAAAGGAAGTAAAGCTGAGTCGAAATAACGGCCATAATAATTGCTGTAAAGATACCAACCGTCCCAAGCCTTTGAACAGTTGACCCCATTCTAAAGCCATTGACAATAGTTTCATTATCACTGATTACATTAACAAGCTTCATCTTCCCGTCCGTAAGAACTAACTCAGGTAAACACATAAAGAAGGCAAGCATTGAGAGCAGGGCACCATTCATGGGACTAACATCGAGCTTTTCTTCTTGAGCTTCAATCTTTGTCAATTCATACCCCATAATTAATGAAAAATACAGGGAAAGAATTCCCATGGTACAGGTATTTGCTGTCATATAAAGATCACTGGCTTTAAAGATTGTCGCCTCGTAGAATACATTAAGGGAAGGGAAAACTTGAGGTAAAACATTCAATACTAAAATCATCGACCCTAAGATTGTAAAGGGTAGAACCGTATATCCTGTAACCATAATGGCACGAACAAATTTCGTCCTTGATAGACGCGCCAAAGGCATCATAAAATTATTTTCAAGAAAATCAATTATCCTACTATTTTTATCCACTTTATTTCCTTTTCATTTATTTAATTAAGTTAGTTAAAAACTCCCAATTGTAAACTAATTTAAATCTTGCCCATTAGTGGCAATAACTTTTTGGTACCAGTAAAAAGATTTCTTCTTAATCCTTTTCAAAGTTCCTTGGCCTTTATTATCACGGTCAACATAGATGAAACCACAGCGCTTATCCATCTCGCCAGTACCCGCAGAAATCAAATCGATTGGCCCCCAACTGGTATAACCGATTAAATCAACCTTATCCTCTTCAACAGCCAGCCTCATTTGCCTGATATGCTCCCTTAAGTAAGATATCCGGTAGTCATCATTTATTGACCCATCTGCTTCCAAATAATCAAGTGCTCCAAGTCCATTTTCAACAATAAACAATGGTTTTTGATACATGTCCCTTAGCCAATTTAAGGCATAACGAAGACCTTCAGGATCAATCTGCCAACCCCAAGCATTGGTTTTTAGATGGCTATTCTTAACCAAATCTTGGGCTTCATCATAATCATATAAATCACCCGTATCTCGTCCTCTGATGGTAAAAGATTTATAATAACTAAAACCAATAAAATCAACTACCCCATCTGCTAGAGCTGATAAATCCTCTGAAGTCATCTCAATCCTTAAACCCTTTTTAGCCCAGCTTTTAAGGATATACTCCGGATAATAACCTCTGGCATGGACATGGGTGAAATAGGTCCTAAGCTGCATGGCCTTTTGAGAGGCTAAGAGGTCCCTTGGCTTAGAACTTTCAGGATAAATCGGACACATAGAAACCATACAACCGATTTGAAAGTCTGGATTGATTTTTTTACCAATTTTTACCGCACGAGCACTGGCAACAAGCTGATAATGGGCTGCCTGGTACATGATTTCTTCCCTATTTTCACCAGTTGAAAAAATAATTCCAGCATTTGTAAACATGGTAAAATCTTGATTAAAATTTATTTGATTACTTATCTCATTGAAGGTCATCCAATAGGTTACAAGATCCTTGTAACGTTTAAAGCAGGTTTCAGCAAAATTTAAATAAAAATCAATTAATTTTTTGTTCCTAAAACCACCATATTCAGTAACCAGGTGGTAGGGAAATTCAAAGTGAGACAGGGTTACTACAGGTTCAATTCCATATTTTTTGCACTCTTTAAATAAATTTTCATAAAATTTAAGACCAGCTTCATTTGGAAGTTCCTCATCTCCCTTTGGGAAAATTCTAGTCCAGGCAATGGAAGTTCTTAAACACTTAAAGCCCATTTGAGCAAAAAGTGCTATGTCCTCCTTATAACGATGGTAAAAATCAATTCCCTCGTGATTGGGATAATAATATCCTTCTTTTATGCCATCTGTGATTTTCCTTAGTTCCTTAGGGGAACCTACTGTCATCACATCGGCCACACTGACTCCCTTGCCATCAATATTCCAAGCGCCTTCAAGTTGATGGGCAGCAACTGCCCCGCCCCATAAAAATTTATCTCCAAGCACCTTCTAGTACCCTGCCTTTTCTTCCCTAAAGATTGTTAATTTTTTTACATAACAGGAAAAATTATACTACACTGTAAATTAATTCACAATATATATTGTGATGTTTTTATCATATAACACCTTGAGCTGTAGCTGATTAGCTAGAAATTAAGTGATTAGGCAATTAAAAAAAGAAGCCCTAGGGCTTCTTTTTATGCATTTCCTTTTTCTTCTTGTACGAGTTTTTTATCATAAATTTTAATAAACGGTAACCAAATCAGAAAGGCTACAAATGTTGTTACAAGGGCTAGAATAACTGCTTTCCAGTCAGCTGTCGAAAGGAAGCCACCAATCCCAACAGGAGTTGGCCACGGCGTTTGAGCGATAATAGGATGAACTAGACCAAATTTAATTGAGAAGTAGGCAATGGTTGCTGACGCCATTGGTGCTAGGAAGAAAGGTACAGCAAGGTAGGGGTTATAAACTACTGGCATCCCGAAGATAATTGGTTCATTAATATTAAAGAAACCTGGGACAACAGAAGCCCGACCTAAAACTTTAAGCTGCTCTGATTTGGCAAAGAAGGCAATAAAGATTACCATACCTAGGGTAGCACCTGATCCTCCAAGGACAACAAATGAGTTTTGGAATTCTCCAGCAAACGGAAGGTTAGCACCATTAACATTTGCTGCCATATTAGTAAGTAGGAAAGGCATTACAAATGGGTTAATAATGTTTGCTCCGTGGATACCTAGAATCCATAGTGCATGAATTAGGAAGTAGATAATCATAAGCCCCCACCAGCTGTTGGTAATGTGAGCTACAAAACCAAATGGAATGGCGATTACTTTAAAGATATCTGTTCCTGCTAGGACTAATAGTCCATTGATGATTAAAACTGCAAAGGCTACCGCAAAAGCTGGGATAAGGGCTGTAAATGATCTTGACACACCAGTTGGAACTGTATCAGGCATTTTAATAATCCAATTTTTTCTTATACATAGGAAGTAGATTTGTGTTGCCACAACTGCCATAATAATAGCTGTAAAAATTCCTGTTGTCCCAAGTCTTTCAATGGTACCTGCCATCCTAACACCCTGGATAACTTTTTCATCTTCAGTAACAACCTCAATCAAGGTAAGCTTTCCATCTGAAAAAATTAATTCTGGAAGACACATGAAGAAAGCAAACATTGAAAGTAGGGCTCCGTTGATTGGACTCACATCTAACTTAGCCTCTTGAGCTTCAATTTTAGTAAGCTCATAACCCATAACAAGGGCAAAGTAGAGGGATAAAATTCCCATGGTACTTGTATTTGCAATCATGTAAAGATCGCTAAACCTGAAGAAGGTATTCTCAAAGAATCCTTCAAGGGCCGGAAAGGCTGTTGGTAGAATATTTAATACCAGGAACATGGAACCAACAATTGTAAATGGTATCGTGGCAAGCCCTGCAGCCATTATCGCTCGGACAAACTTATACTGGGCAACCTTACCCATTGGTTTCATGAAATGATTTTCTAAGAAACTCATAAATTTATTCATTACATAACTCCTCTCGTAGTCATAATTTCCTCGTATCTCTTAATTCTTACAAATTGACGATCTTCATTAAGCCTAATTTTTTTAAGCCTTAAGAGGATTAAAGCGCCAATCAAAATCCCTAATATAAGGACTGAACTAGAAAATATTCTTGCCTCCCTGGTATCTTTCATAAAGCCAAATAGTTGACTAAAGATGGGAGTTGGAACTAAAAGTAGGGAAATTACATTCATCATAACTTGCAATAGATAGTATCTTTTTGTTGCAGGTAAAATGTTAGCATGGCTTCCGTAGAGGTTTACATGTTCAAAAAGAACAGGGATACTTAAAACAAGTAAAAATACTGGTATAACAGCAAGAATACTCCTTGTTCCTAGTGCAAAAATTGCCCAATATAAATTTGAGAAAAAGAATAATGCCGTCACATACCTGATTAACATAAACCGATTAAAGTACATGTTTTTCATTGCAAATTCCTGCTTTTTCTTCTGCCGTTCACTTCTTTCCATACTAACTTTCTCCTACTAACCTACTTTTAACCTACTTTAACCTTAGCCATAATTTCTTGATTTTGCTTGTAAAGGTACTCAAGTTCCCTAGCAACCTCTTGTAAGGTAATTGTTGTCATCAAATGGTCTTGAGCGTGGACCATGATAATTTCAATTTCAATTTTTTGACCGCTTGCAAAGTCTTGTAATAACTTTGTCTGCGAGTGGTGAGCTTCAACTAGGGCTTTATTTGCTTCATCCATCTTCTCGTGGGCTAAATCAAAATCCCCTTCTCTCATGGCTCTTAGGCTTTCGTTAATTAGACTTCTTGCATTACCACTGTGTAAAATGATGTTAAAGGCAACCATCTGTAAGTCTTCTCTTGTCATTTTCTCTTCCATCTTATCTCCTTTATGTAAAGCTTGTAAACTTGATGTAAATTAAGCTAGATCTTCTCCATTTGATTTAATAACCTTTTGATACCAGTCAAATGAGTCCTTCTTGCTACGTTCAAGACTTCCATTACCCTTATTATCTTTGTCAACGTAGATGAAACCATATCTTTTTTCCATCTCCCCTGTTCCCGCAGATACAAGGTCAATACAGCCCCAAGGTGTGTAACCCATAAGGTCAACTCCGTCTTCTACAACGGCTAAACGCATTTGTTCGATGTGGGCTCTTAGGTAGTCAATCCTGTATTCATCATGTATTGAACCATCACTTTCAACCTTATCGTAAGCCCCGAATCCATTCTCAACGATAAATAATGGCTTCTTGTACATGTCTGTAAACCAATTTAGCGAATAGCGTAAACCTTCTGGGTCAATCTGCCAACCCCAGTCTGAAGCCTCTACATAGTTATTTCTAACTAAATCATTTTCTTCATCGTAGTCGTAGTAAGATTTACCGCCCTTGTGTTCAATGGCAAATGACATGTAGTAGCTAAATCCGATATAGTCAACAGTTCCTTCGAGAAGATCACGTTTGTCTTCCTCAGAGATTTCAATGTCAATTCCCTTGCGTTCCCAATTTTTAAGAATGTAGGCAGGATATTCACCGCGGCAGTGAACATCTGCAAAATAATAGCGAAGTTCCATAGCTTTTTGGGCAGCAAGGATATCAGATGGTTTACATGTTGCTGGATAGATTGGACACATGGCAATCATACAACCAATTTCAAACTCTGGATTTATTTTTTTACCAATTTTTACAGCACGGGCACTAGCCACAAGTTCATTATGTGCTGCCTGGTACATGATTGCCTCACGGTCATCACCTTCCTTGTAAACAATACCTGAGTTAGTAAATGGTGCAAAATCAAGATTGTAGTTGGCTTGGTTGTTGATTTCGTTAAAGGTCATCCAGTATTTAACCTTGTTTTTATATCTTTCGAAACAAACAGTTGCGAAGTTTACAAAGAAGTCAATTGCTTTACGGTTGGTAAAACCACCATATTCGGTAACAAGATTGTATGGAAGTTCAAAATGAGACAGAGTTACAATTGGTTCAATTCCATGTTTTAAACATTCGTCAAAAAGATCATCGTAGAATTTAAGACCTTCTTCATTTGGCTGACTTTCATCTCCATTTGGAAAAATTCTTGTCCAAGCAATGGAAGTTCTAAAAGATGTAAAGCCCATTTCAGCAAAAAGTGCTACATCTTCCTTGTATCTGTGGTAAAAATCAATTCCCTCATGATTTGGGTAATACTCACCTTCAAGGATACCCTCAGTAATTTCGCGGTATTTTGTAGGTGTTCCGACTGTCATAACGTCAGCTACACTAACACCCTTGCCACCTTCTTGCCAGCCCCCTTCAAGCTGGTGAGCAGCAACTGCTCCGCCCCACAAAAAGTTTTCCTTAAACGAATTAGACATAATAATAAATCCTACCTTTCAATTTCATAAAGCCATCCTACCATCAAATGTAATCGTTTACAAATATTAGCTATATCTTTCACAAAAAAAGGCACAAAAAAACAATTCCCTTAGGAATTGCCTTTAAAATTCTATTTGGCCTTCTTATCAATCTTTCCTTCGTCCTCAATCTCCCTGTTAAGAAAGAATGAAATGACCGTTCTGATCACAACTAGAAAGGCCAGTTTTGATAAATCCTGCATGGTCGGGTGAACAATTGATTCAATGATATCAGATGCAATCAGAACTTCCAAACTAAGTAGGATATAGCTAGCCAGATGATTTTTTATATGCTGGTTGGATTCAATAGCTTCCGTCGTTGAAATCTTACTCCGATGAGATTTAATAAATTCCATAATCCCCAAGACAGAACCATAGATTAAAATGGCTACGGCAATGACATTTAATAGGACTACAAACAATTTAAAAAACGGATAAATCAAATTGGTTAAACTTTCATAAAGATCCATTTAATAAAACCTCCCTAAATCTTTGTTCCATCCTATCATAAAAGAAGATAAAAACCTAAAGTTAAGCAAAATTTAGCACCCCTTTACAAGTTGATTTACAAATATGTAAAGTAATCTGTAAAGTTTTTAATTATTTGTACTTGTTTAAAAAGGCTTCTGTCTCCTTAAAACATTTGGCAGCCTGGCTTGTTGAATAATCAAATTGATATTCGTGTCCAACGGAACCTTCAACATCCGTAAAGAAGAGGGACTGATTGGCCACACCCAGCTGGTCTAACCTTTCTTTAAGAGACTCTCCTTGGTCTTCAAAGGAATAATAGTTGCCATCTGTTATGTAAGTTGGAACAAAATTAGAATCCACATGTTGGGCAATACTCGCCTGCTGAATTTGAGGGCTTGTCTGCCATTCCCTACTTCCAATAATTGACCATGACACACTGGCTATTGTAAAGCTTATTACTTGATTATTTCCATACCTGTCAATTAAGTTTACAAGATTGACAGGACCGCAGTAGGAAATTGCCCCTTTAAGTTTATCCCTACTTATCCTCTGGGGTAGAGACATCTCTTGAGCATAAGTCTCATTTGTTTGAGTAAGAAGGTATTGAAGGGCTATTTGAGCACCTGCACTGTCTCCTCCGTAAAAAATACTTTCAAAACTGATTAAGGGGAAAACTTCCTTATTTTCCAGTAAATACTTTGTCAACTCGTCAACCTGATTTAGTTGATTAGGATATTGAGATTCTGGTGCTAATTCATAGTTCATTGAAAGGATGGCTAGTTGATTATCCGCTGCAAGTTTGGCCGCAAATTCCTTAACAATTTCCTTGTCACCTCCTAGATATCCTCCTCCGTGAACCCAGATTAAAAGGGGAAGAGGGCCCTCAACTGAGGCCGGATAATAAAGGTCAAAGGTATTGTTCTTATGAGCTGACGGATAGACCAAATCCTCTTGAGTTGTAATATTAGTCTTATTCTTCTGGTTGTTTTCCTCATCCGTTATAGCCGTTTCTGCTTTAAAGACCGCCTTATTGAGAACAAAGGCTGTTGACCTTGGGTAAACCCACATGGCCAAAACAGCAAGGGTTAGAAGGAGGATAAAAAGGGAGGTGAATGATAGGGAGACCCACATAATTATTTTTTTATTCACAAGAACCTCCTTTTAAATATATAGTGTATAATAAAGTAAAACAAAATGTTTCACGTCAAACATCAGCAAACATTTAAAGGAGCTCCCATGACTAAAAATTATAATGCTACCCAAAAGGTTTCCCTCTGGATTACCTGGATTTCCTTCATCCTCATTCTACTATTTTGTATCCTGACTGTCTTTTTTAAAGATCCAAAAACATTAAAGATTCTAGTCCTTTCGATGCTTTTTACCTGCCTTCCTCTGATTGGAGCAGATTACTTTGCCTGCAGGTCCTTTTATCAAAAACCGGAACATAAAAGCCAAAAACTTTTTGTTCCAAAAGTCTTTGGCTGGGGACTTACCTTCAATCCAACTACAAAATTAGGGAAGTTTTTCTGGCTACTAGCCTTTCTCTTAATTTTATTTTTTGCAATCTTTATCCTTGTAAATCCAAATTTTATAAGTCAGAAGAATTGAATCTACTATTATTTATATTTACAAATTAATGATATCTTCTTTCAACCAAGCGGGACATAATGGATTCCCGCTCTTTTTTATTGGCAAGATCAATGATATTTGCCTCTAAGTTATTAAAATCCTCAATCAGAAGAAAACCCTCTAGATACAACCTAAGTTGTCTTTCAAGAGGCTACCTTTATTCCATCTTTAAAAAAGAATACGGCATGTCGCCTCAAGCCTATCTTATGAGCCTGCGGATGAATCAGGCCATCTCCCTTCTTTTGAACTCTGACTACTCCATTCAAATGATTGCAAGTGCTGTAGGTTTCCCCGACTCCTACTCCTTTAGCAATGCCTTTAAAAAACGCTATTCGACAAGTCCTACAAATTTTCGTAAGCAAAATAAAAAAGATTTAATCATTGCCACCAAATCTTCCATAAACCGAATTAAAAAATAAAAAAACTACTAGATTTTTCTAGTAGTTTTTAAAAGGTCTTTAAAAAGTCATAGGACCCTGGTAGAAAAAAATCAAATAGACTCCTCCAACCAATATTACAAGAGCAATAAAGAGGAGGAAGACGGCTGAAAAACGCCGCCAACTGGGACCAAAATCAATACTCAAGAGGGAGTAATCATGCTTTATACCTATGGCATAGGCCATAGAAAAACAAAGAAGCGATACTCCCAAAATCCCAAGCCCAACCAAGTACTTGTTCTTAAGAATAATGGCTAGATAACTTATAAATAAAATCAAAACGACCCCTAAAATAACAGATTTTCTCGTCATTGTAGTGCTCCTTTGTATATAGAATTAATAAAGATTAATCCCACTCGCCATCAAAAACTTGTTTGAGGTATTTTTTTGACAACCAAAATGAATGTTTTGTAATCCTTCTTCCATCCGGAAGTTCATAAGTATCAGATAATTTTCCCTTTCCGACAAAATTTCCAGGAGTAATCTCATAATATGAATTTTGAGCATGAATTTTAGTAAACATTACCTTGTTTTTTCTACTTTGTGGAAAGTTTGTTGCTACAATATTTTTATTTTGAGTAAGTTTTACTCCTTCATTAATAATGGATCTTGTTTCCTCCCAAACCCTTTTAACTTCATCAAGCTGGCGTTCGGGAAAGCCCCAGAATTTAACCTTATCTAGTATATAATCTCCAGAATCATTTTCCTTAAAAATTACAAATAAAAATTTTCTACTATAAATCTCTAAATAAGGCTGTGACTGCTCCCAATCATCATTTTCTGCAAGTTCTTTAAATTGGTAATTTTTAAATGACATGTCTTCCTTTGGAAGACCATTTTTATTTACACGAATTACCTTTAAAATCATGTTAGCCTTCTGGAATTCTTTGGTTTCATCAACATTCTTAGACAAGCCCATAATTTTTTTCACTAAAAGGTTACCAGCATTTTTAGTTTTTAATTTAATATCAAATTTATCGCAGAGAGCATTTAAAGACATGCCCTTATACTGCATAATTCTTTCGGTAAGAATTTCCGTAAACGGCTTCTTTTCTCCCCTAAAATTCTTAACGACACTTTCCTGATCTTCCTGATTAAAAATTTTGTTATTAATCAGATAGGTCATATAACTTGATTTTAATTCCCAGGCTCTTTGTTTGGCTAAAATATCACTAAAAGGCTGCTCACGTAAGTCTTTTCCCTTTCCGGCACCCTTAGTACATGTAGAAAGATAATTACCATCTGATTCTGAAAGCTCATGAGCCCGCCCAGCTTTAATTTTATCCGTAATATTTTTATAGTCTTCAAGGATTACTTCCATATCCTCTTCAAACCATTCGTATAAAAAGACCTTTTCAATAACATACTCAGTCACAGTACGTTCTTTTATCAAACCGTTATAAAAAAGAAGGAGAATTTTTTCGCATTTTTCCCACATATGGGTACCATAAAAATCATCCAAATTTTCAGTCATATAGTTAATGATTGTCAAAACTAGCCGTTCCTTGGCACTTAGACTACCATTTTTATTGACCTTAAAAGGTGTGACCTTAAGTTCAACACCAATCTTTGGAAAATCCGCTCCACGGTCATTATTGGGTTCATAACCATAAAAATAGCGTTCCATATAATTACCGTATTGACCCTTTGATTTGGGATTGATACGAGTACTTATCCTATCCTCACACACTATATTCAAAGAACGATTTTCATAAGTTTCATAAGGATTTTTTTCATATTCATCAATAACTTCGCTAAACTTTTTCCCAAGAAGGTTTTCTGAGTATTCAACTAAACTATCAACACTCTCATCGTCATAATCAAATAAATAGCTATCCATATATTCATCCCCTTAAAATATTTAATTAATTATAACAAATTCAAAGATTATTTTTTGATGAATATTATTATTATATATTTAAATATAAATTCCTTGATCTTTCGTATTTATTTTTATATAATATATCAATAAACTACAAACGGAGACATAAACATGAAAATTCTAGAACTATTCGCAGGAGTAGGTGGATTCAGGATAGGTCTTGAAAATTCTGATTCTAATATATTCAAAACTCTTTGGTCAAACCAATGGGAACCATCAAGAAAATCTCAGGATGCCTATGAAGTATATAACTATCACTTTGAAGATAGCGAAAATATAAATATCAGTATTTCTGATATTACAGATGAAGAATTCAAGGCAATGGACGCTGATATGATTGTCGGCGGTTTTCCCTGCCAAGATTATTCCGTAGCCCGGACGAAAAAAAATGAGATGGGGCTTGAAGGAAAAAAGGGGGTTCTTTTTTGGGATATTATAAGAGCTACAAAAATTATAAAACCTAAATACTTAATTCTTGAAAATGTCGATCGTCTTTTAAAATCACCTTCAAAACAAAGAGGGCGTGACTTTGCTATCATGCTTAAGGCCTTTAATGACCTTAATTATTCAGTCGAATGGCGAGTTATTAACGCAGCTGAATATGGGCGCAGCCAAAGACGAAGGAGAGTTTTCTTCTTCGTTTACCGAAATGATACGAGTTTTGCACAAAAAATTGATTCTGATTTCGAAAATACAGATAAAGTATTCATTGAAAACAACTATGACAATTATATTTTCCACGATGGACTTTTTGCAAGTCAATTTCCTGTCAAAAATTTAGCTGTAAAAGATCGCCGTGCCTTCTATGAGCTTCCTCAGGATATCGTCGAAGTTTCAGATAACTTTACAGGTCAAGTCTGGAATACAGGAATTATGAGGCACGGTAAGTATTATACAATTGAAACAGCAGCCGATTATGACGGGACAAGGCTTACCCTGGGAGATGTTCTTCAAGATGAGGTTGATGTTGCTGAAAAATATTATCTAACTGATTCTGAGAAATTAGAAAAATTCAAATACCTCAGAGGACCTAAAAAAATTGAAAGAACATCAGCCGATGGACATTCTTACATCTTTTCAGAAGGTGGAATGTCACCTTATGATAGTGAAGAATTACCAGGACGTACCATGCTTACATCAGAAGGATCTGTAAATAGGTCAACACACCTAATTTATAGAAATAACCGCTACCGCCTTCTCACCCCAATCGAAGCTGAAGGCTTACAAGATTTCCCTAAAGATTGGACTGCACTAAAGAAGGATGCAAATGGACAAATAAAACCAGTAACCGACCGTATGCGTATGTTCTTTATGGGTAATGCTCTTGTGACAGGGATTGTTAAAAAAATTGGCGATTTTATAAAAGAGATAGATTAAACAAAAACTACCAAGTAATTTTGGTAGTTTTTGTTTTACTTAACCTCCCACCCGTCATAGACACTTTTATCCAGGACAGGATTTCCTAAATATTCATCTTTTATCTTTAGGACAAGAGGGGATGAATTGTCAGGGGTTATCTGATCAAAGGAAAGCCACTTAATTGCCTGGGAGTCATTAAGACCATCTTCTACAAGAGGTGGAAGTGATTGTTGCGGGATGGCCTCATTAATTTTAAAATCGTAAAGGGCCATAATATGATAGACGAAAAAATCGCTATTTTCAATCCTCACCATGGCATCATAGATTCTTGGATTTGAGTAAGTTAAAACGGTAAAGCCCGTTTCCTCCAAAATCTCCCGAACAAGAGTTTCGGTAAGCCCTTCGCCCGCTTCCTGGACTGCCACCTGGAAGGTCAAAACGCCCCTTGTAAGGACCCAGAGTCTTCTCGATACAAAGAAGCTCGCCCTTACTATTAAAGGAAACCCCATACACACCAAAATGACTAGTTTTTTTCATAAGTTGCTCCTTTCTATATACTAATAAATCGTTTGGCTTATTATATTTGAACTCACAAATTTATTCAATTATTAGCCTAATCAAACAATAATTTACTTTTTTTAAGTTATTATTTTATAATAAAAATAATAACAAATTTTATTTGAAGGAAATTTATGAAAAAACGAAATCCGTATTTACTGTTACTACTAATACTTTCAATCCTCACAGCCTGTTCCAAAGGGAAAAACGTCCAAATTGAAAGCTCATCAAGTATATCTAGCAGCAGTGAAGTTGTTAGCAACAATATAGTAAGTACAGATAGTACAAGTTCTAGCGATGATCCACAAAAAGAAATTACTGATAAATTTGATATTCTACCTGTTACCGTGCGAATGATACTTTTCGCTAATACTGTGAGTTCTAGCATTAAAAATAATCCAGGTATTGATGGATATACACTAACTTATGCTATTGACGGCCAAAATGTTTACATCAATTTAACAAATCAGTCTGATAGTTTTTTAGGAATGACTATTTACAAGTTATACATGGATGATAATGGGATAACTCCAGTTGATGGAGTCAATAAAAATCAATACCAAAATCAAGTAACCATACAAGATGTAGATGTTACTAGGCATCTTTTTACCAAGGAGGAAATGTTAGATGATTATTACACCGACCAAGTAAGCTATGACAATGCTGCTGGTCATGTAGTCCAGGATATGAGTGGGGCTCTTAAAAAACAGTTTGAAGAGATGATTTCACCTAACTCATTAGGAAAACAGGCTGAAAGTATACCCCTGATTACTGGAGAAGAGGCCAATAGGGCATTTGATGCCCTGCCTGTTGAAACTAGGATGCTTCTATTTGCAAATACCGTTGATTCCAGAGTGAAAAATTATAAAGGAATGATGGGACTTGGAATGGTATATGTAGTGGATGCCAGCAATAATGTCTTTTTCCGAATTTCAAGTGGGGCTGGATCTGGACATCCTTATTTTCAACTTGCTATGGATGATAGAGGTGTGACACCTGTGCTTGGTGTAGTAAATCAGAGTGCACAAAGTGGATATTCCTTCCTCGATGTAACCAAGCATCTTTTTACTAAAGAAGAGCTTCTTCGTGATTATATGACAGACAAGGAAAATTATGACACAGGATCTAAAAGGGTTCAAAGAGACACTAGTGGAACCTTTATTAATGCTTGCCAAAATGCCATTGATTACGCCAGGAAAAATTCTGGGAATAACTAAATAACTTAAAACCCCATCATTAGTAGTGACGGGGTTTTGGATTGTAAAAATAGATATTTATTAAGACTTTTCCTTCATCAAAAAAGCTTATCCAACTCCTTTGATAATTTATCCTTCAAAGCATTCAACTCTTCACCACTTGGTATATTTGAATCGTCGTACATTTTCTCCATAGGGTACCACCAAACAGGACCTTTTCCCTTATTGCCGTAATTTCCAATATCTCCAGAAATCCTTGGAAAAAGATGCCAATGCAGATGGCTATCTCCATTACCCAGGAGTTCATAGTTCATTTTTTCAGCATCAAAAGCCTTGTAGACAGCTTCACCAACAAGGGACATTTCGTCTAAAAATTTCCTCCTAAATTCAGGATCTAGGTCAAAAAGCTCACTTTTATGGTTCTTGCATAAAAAAATTGTATAGCCCCTAAAATACTGGTTGTCTCCCAAGACGACATACCCCGTCGCAAGTTCCTTTACGAAATAAGGATTACTAGCAGCCTTTATCAGCTCTATCCTGTCACATATCAAACACATATCTTAGTTCTCCATCTTCGAATTTGTATTATTATACCAGAAAAAATATTTATAACTAAATTATTTACTTGATTTATAACAAAAAAACACCCACCAATGGTGGGTGTTTAAACATATATAATTCTGTATCTTCTCGGAGAGAAGAACCAGTAATATTAACGTTTTGAGAATTGTGAAGCTTTACGAGCTTTCTTAAGACCTGGTTTCTTACGTTCAACCATACGAGCGTCACGTGTAAGAAGTCCAGCACGTTTAAGTTCAGCGCGGAAGTCAGGGTCAACTTCAAGAAGAGCGCGTGAGATACCGTGACGGATAGCTCCAGATTGTCCAGCATATCCACCACCGTGAACGTTAACTAAAACATCGTATGCACCAACAGTTTGAGTAACACCAAATGGTTGGTTGATTACTAAACGTAGGTCAGCATGTGGGATGTATTCTTCAACAGGTTTATTGTTTACTGTGATTTTACCAGTACCAGGTACTAAACGTACACGAGCTACTGAGTTTTTACGGCGTCCTGTGCCGAGATATTGTACTTGTGCCAATGTTCAGCCCTCCTTAAATTAAGCCTGTGATATCAAGCACTTCTGGGTTTTGTGCTTGGTGGTTGTGTTCGCTACCTGCAAATACTTTAAGTTTCATACCTTGAGCACGTCCTAAAGTGTTGTGTGGAAGCATACCTTTTACAGAAGTTTCGATTAGGCGAGTTGGTTTGTTATCGCGTAATTCACCTGCTGTAGTTGATTTAAGACCACCTGGGTACATTGAGTGACGGTAGTAGATCTTATCAGTTGCTTTTTTACCAGTAAGTTTGATTTTTTCAGCATTGATAACGATAACGAAATCACCTGTGTCAGTGTGTGGTGTAAATGTTGGTTTGTTTTTTCCGCGTAAGATGCTTGCAACAACTGCTGAAAGGCGTCCTAGAGGTACATCAGTTGCGTCAACAACGTACCATTTGCGCTCAACTTCACCTGGCTTAGCCATGTATGTAGTTTTGTTCATGATATCTCCTATTATTTTCTGTCTTTGTTTACGTGAGTGCCGTTCCTTGCTCTCATTATTTTTCGGTTTCCGGGGCCAAAAAATGGTGGTAAACAATACCGCTTATTATCTTACCCTAATTTCAAAGATCCGTCAAGGGCTTTTACTTGAAAAGAACAAAATAAAAAGGAGAAAGCTCCTTTTTACTTGGAATATTTTATAGGCTCCAAACTGATTCTAAAACATTAGTTTGATCACGGTCTGGTCCTACTGAGAAGGTTGAAATACGAACTTGAACAAGTTCACCAACACGTCTCACATAGTTACGAGCATTTTCTGGTAGTTCGTCAAGAGAACGAACGCCTGTAATGTCCTCATCCCATCCTGGAAGAGTCTCGTAAATAGGTTTACAACGTTGTAAATCTTTAAGGCTTGCTGGATAGTGGTCAATCCTTACACCATCAAGCTCGTAAGCCACACAGATTTTAACTTCTGGTAAACCACTTAAAACGTCAATTGAGTTAAGTGAAAGATTTGTGATTCCAGATACACGGCGTGAGTGACGCATAACAACAGAGTCAAACCATCCCACACGACGCGGACGTCCTGTTGTTGTTCCGTACTCATGACCAACCTCACGGATACGCTCACCAGTCTCATCAAAAAGCTCAGTTGGGAATGGTCCATCTCCTACACGGCTAGTGTATGCTTTACACACTCCGACAACCTTGTTAATTTTTGAAGGACCAACACCTGAACCAATAGTAACACCACCAGCTACAGGATTTGATGAAGTAACAAATGGGTAAGTACCTTGGTCAATATCAAGCATAACCCCTTGGGCTCCTTCAAAAAGAACACGTTTACCACTGTCAAGGGCATCATTTAAAATAACTGATGTATCAGTCACATATTTTTTGATTTGTTGACCATATTCATAGTACTCTTCAAAGATTTCATCAAAATCAAGCGCTTCTGAGTCGTACATCTTTTCAAAAAGACGGTTTTTCTCTTCAAGGTTAGATCTTAAACGCTCCTCAAAGATTTCACGGTCAAGAAGGTCTGCAATACGGATCCCAACACGCGCTGCCTTATCCATATAAGCTGGCCCAATCCCTTTGATTGTTGTACCAATCTTATTATCTCCCTTAGCATCTTCTTGAAGCTGGTCAAGTTTGATGTGGTAAGGTAAGATTACATGAGCACGGTCAGAAATACGTAGATTATCTGTTGTAACATTATTTTCATGTAAATACGCAATCTCTTTAACTAATGATTTTGGATTTACTACCACACCATTTCCGATAACAGAAATTTTTTCTGGGAAAAAGATTCCTGATGGAATTAAATGAAGTTTATATTTAAATCCGTCGATAACAATCGTATGTCCGGCATTGTCTCCACCCTGATAACGTGCGATTACTTCTGCATTTGCACTTAAAAAGTCGGTAATTTTTCCTTTACCTTCATCACCCCACTGGGTACCTACAACAACAACTGATGGCATAATTATCTCCCTAATTTCTACTTAGTTACATTTTATTATATCAAAAAAAGAAGCATCTTTCTTATCATTTTAGTCAAAAAGATTAAATTGATATTGATTTCAGGTAAAAGTATATAAAATGTGTTAGAATACCTTGTAATAATCTTACAAGTAAGGAGATTAATCATGGATAAAATAATTAAAACAATATCAGATAATGGACACTTTCGTGCCTTTATTTTAGACGCTACAGAAACTGTTCAAGTAGCACAAAAAATACATCAGACCTGGCCAACATCAACTGTGGCCCTAGGTCGCACCTTAATTTCAGCCTTAATTCTTGGGGCCAACCAAAAGGGAAAAGATAAGATTACCCTCCGCATCCTGCCTGACAGTGAGGTCGTAGGACCAATTATTGCTGTAGCTGACGCCCATGGTCACGTTAAGGGCTATATGAAAAATACAGAGATTGACTACAAGAAAAATTCAACTGGTGAAGTTATTGTAGGACCAATCCTTGCCCCAGGCTGGTTTGCTGTTGTAAAAGATATGGGTCTTAAAAATCCCTATACTGGACAGGTACCACTTGTAACAGGAGAGATTGGAGAGGATCTGGCCTACTACTTTACTGTTAGTGAGCAAACTCCAAGTGCTGTTGGACTAAATGTTCTTCTTAATGAAGATGGAAGTGTTAAGGTAGCTGGTGGATTCTTACTCCAAGTCATGCCTGATGCAACAGAAGAAGAAATCACGCGCTTTGAAGAGCACGTTCAAAAAATGCCAGCCATTTCAGTTTTACTTGAAGAAGAAGATCCGTTCACTTCAATGCTTTCTGCCATTTACGGAAGTGATGCTTATAAAATTCTTGAAGAAAGTCCTCTAGCTTATAAATGTGACTGCTCACGCGAGCGTTTCGCTGATGGTCTTGCAAGTCTTGGCCGTGCAGAACTTGAAGCTCTGATTGAAGAAGATCACGGGGCTGAGGTTACCTGCCAGTTCTGTAATAAACACTATGAATTCACTGAAAATGATCTAAAGGAGATTATCAATGCAAATGGATAGTAAATACAACTCACCCTGGAAAATAGGAGATGTTGAAATCCCCAACCGGGTTGTTGTAGCCCCAATGGCTGGAATTTCAAACAAGGCCTTCAGGATGACTGCCAAGGAATTCGGTGCTGGTCTTGTCGTTGTTGAAATGATTTCAGATAAGGGTATCCAACACCGTAATAAAAAGACCCTTTCCATGCTTGAAATGGATGAAACAGAACATCCTATCAGCCTGCAAATTTTTGGTGGTGACAAGGAAACCCTTGTTGAGGCTGCAAAATTTGTTGAAGAAAACACGCCAGTTGATATGATTGATATCAATATGGGTTGCCCTGTACCCAAAGTAACAAAGGCTGAAGCCGGTGCCCGCTGGCTCCTTGATCCAAACAAGGTCCATGAAATGGTCTCAGCTGTAACAAGTGCCGTTGATATTCCAGTAACTGTCAAAATGCGTACAGGTTGGGATACTGACCACCTCTATGCTGTAGAAAATGCTCTAGCAGCTGAGGCTGCAGGTGCTTCAGCCCTTGCCATGCACGGAAGAACAAGAGTTCAGATGTATGAAGGACACGCTGACTGGGATATTTTAGCCAAGGTAGCTGACAAATTAACCATTCCTTTCATGGGAAATGGGGACGTTCGTACACCTGAAGATGCTAAAAAAATGATTGATCAAGTTGGTTGTGACGCCGTTATGATTGGTCGTGCTGCCCTAGGTAACCCTTGGATGCTCCACAGGACCAACCACTACCTTAAAACAGGTGAACTTTTAGAAGAGCCATCAGTTGAAGAAAAGATAAATATTGCAAAGCTTCATTTGAGTCGTTTGATTGACCTAAAAGGTGAAGATATCGGTGCCCGCGAGTTCCGCCAACACGCAGCCTATTACCTAAAAGGAGCTCCCCGTGCTGCCAAGGTAAAAGTTGCGATCAACCAGGCTGAAAGTCAAGCTGAAATAAATCAAATCTTTGATGATTACTTACAAGCTATTAAATAAAAAAGAAGTCCTGAGGACTTCTTTTTTTCTAGAGAATGGGACTTAAAAGCCTTGAGAAATTTTGTCTAAATCGCAACCAGAGGGACTGATTTGCAATAATATCATCTGTTAAAAGCTCAGAATTTTTAATGTCATTTTCAAAGGTTTGTGCCATCTGTCTAGCGATATCTTCATCATAGCAAAAGGCACTCATTTCAAAATTAAGCTCATAGCTCCTTATATCTTGATTACTTGTTCCAAAAACTCCCAGCTTATTATCAGTAACCAAGGTCTTAGAATGAATAAATCCATTGGTATAGTTGTAAATTTTTACCCCGTGTTTATGGAGGAAGTTGGCATAGTACTGAGTCGCCCTAAAAATAAAGGGATGGTCTGGCATATCAGGAATCATAATTCTTACATCGACCCCTGATTTTGCTGCTGAAACTAGGGCTGTAATCATCGGTTCGTCTGGTATCAAATAAGGAGATTGAATCCAGATATAATCTTCTGCATCCATAATCATTTTAATAAATCCTGTCCTCAAGACCTTGCTTGGATTCTCTGGTCCATTTGATACAATCTGAACATCAACATCACCTGTTCCCTCTTTTGGAACTATAAAGTACTCATCAAGTCTTTTAAGCTTATCCTCAGTCTTTTTAACCGATACATTCCAGTCGCGGATGAAGGTTTCCTGAAGGCCAAAAGCACCTGTCCCTGTAATTCGTCCGTGGGTATCCCGCCAAAAACCAAATTTTTTGCTTCCATAGATGTACTGGTCACCCACATTAAAGCCACCTGTCCACCCAATTTGACCATCAACAACCACTATTTTTCGGTGGAGGTGGTAGTTAAGTCTGGTATTTCTAAGAACATCACGGGCTGTAATAAAGGGAATTACCTTGCCTCCTGCTTCTTCAAGGGGTTTAAAGAAACTTCTTCTTGTATGCCCTCCCCATGGGTCATAAATCACCCGGACCTCAACACCTTCTCTTGCTTTGGTAATTAGATGGTCCCTAAAGATTGTTCCGATTTTATCGGGGAAAAAGGCATAATATTCGACATGAACGCTACTTTTAGCACGGCTTATATCTTCAAAAAGGGCCTTAAACTTAGACTCACCGTCCAAAAAGAATTTGACATCATTTCCCCGGCATAGAGGTGTTCTTTCAACATTACTAAAATAACGCTTGAGTTGACGTTCCTGGGGATTCATCTCCTTTTTCTTGAACTTACTGTTATTTTCTGCGATTTTACTTGCAATGTGACTTAAATCTTCCTTATTTTCTTCTTCAAAGCGGCGGACTGTTGTTTTATCAATCCCACGGCCTAGAAAAAGGTAGGTGAAAAATCCAATACCTGGTAAAAAGACCAGGACCATGAGCCAGGCGAAAATACTTGCGATTGATCTAGGCTTTCTAAAGATTGTAATAATTGCAAGAATTGAATTAATGGTAATCAGTGCCGTTATAATGCTTAAAAATGTCGAAAATGACATATCATCCCCCCTTTTAAAATAATTTCATAAACTCTTCTTTTTATTATAACAGATTCCCTGGAATTAAAGACGAGTGAGCCTTGAAAGTATTTTGCCACAAAAAAAGAGGGACAGCCCTCTTATTTTTTACCTTCTTCTTGATCCTTTTGATCTTCTTTAGCACGTCTTACCACTTCACGCTCTTCATGTTTTTCTTTTTTACGAGCAGTTTCTTCAGCCACATGCTTGCGATTTATATCAATTGTAGTTTCTTCATGTCTTTTTTCCTTAGCACGGTCAAAAGATTCACGGTTTTCTTTTAGTCCATCACGTAATGTTTCCATGGTAGAGCCTCCACTAAATTATTTTTAATATAATTGAAGTGTATTACTAAATCAGAAAACTGTCAAAAATAAGGTGCTAATTTTAAAGATTGACATTTATTTATAGTTTTTAAAATAAAATATCTAAGATAAAATAGCCTCGCGCGCTTGCTCTAAAGATGAGATCTCATCGAGGGAACTTCTGCCCAGTAAATAGACCTCATCACAGATATCAAAAACCTCCGATAGATTGTGGGAAGTAAAAAGAATTAATTTTTCCTGGCTGCATCTTTTTACTAGTCTATAGGCTGTAAGACGTTTGAATTCATCGAGACCATCAAGCAACTCGTCTAAAATTATACATTCACTTTCGAGTGACAAGATGTAGGTAAGGGCAAATAATTCCTTCATCCCTAAAGAATACTTGGATATTTTTTGCTTAAAAAAATCTGCCCCTCCTAAAAAGGATAAATTCTCTTTAAATCTTATTTTTTCACTTTTTCCCAAAAGATTTATATATGCTTCAGCCGGCAAGTATTTATCAAAAATATCAAGAGTCGGTATATAAGATACCTTCCCGACCTCTACTTGTCCCTTGTACCCTTTAACTTCACCATTTATTAAAGTGAATAGACTACTCTTACCGACACCATTAGGACCAATTATCCCGTACAGACCTGGATCCTTAAAATCAAAACTTAGATTCTTGAAAATATCAGTTTCCAAATCCTTAACCCTTAATCCATTTATAATCATCTGAGCCTCCTGTAGTAATAATTCTTATATAAATAGGCTGTTAGGGCTACAAAAATCAAACTTAACCCTCCTAAATACAGACTTGCAACTAATAATGGATTTTGAGGTAGAAAATCTAAATCTCTAAAAATTTGCCCATAACTTAGATATTCAATGGGTAGAAATTTTTTAAAGGGTTGGAACCACGCCTCCCCTTCAAAAGTCATAAATGCCGTTAAAAATACTACTATCAGGCCAACAACAAGTAAACTTTTTTTGAAAAGAAGAGATAAGAGTTGTCCCAAGCTTGCAAGAAATATCAAAGCAAAAATGAAAACAAACAGAGTATTTAAGGCAATTTTCCAAATGGGAAAAATAGTTCCATCAGCTAAAAGATAAGGATACTTCCATGTTCCGAAATCATTAGTTATCCCACTGGCTACATAAATGATAAGAAAATCTAGGCAAACAACAGTAAAGGTAACCAAAATAGGTACAAGTAACTTTATCAAAAGATCTTTAGTCTTTCTTCCCCCTAATAACTGATAAAATCTAATTTGAGAACTTTCAATCTCACCACTTAAGGTATCTGTCACTAAAACTGTAGCCAAAACCAAAATAGCCGTTGATGACAGCCAGGCCATCATTAACCTACCAGTTGTAAAAGCTGCTTCCTGGCTATCATTTATAACTGGACTAGCCGTACCGCCCACTTTTTTAATGGCTTCCCGGTAATTAATATTGGAAGCTAGATACCTGTATTCTTGGGAATCTTTCGAAGAAATTAAACTAAGATTTTTCCGGTCAAGTTGGTCCTGAAGATTTACATATTGCTCAGAATCTCCAGCTTCTAGGGCTGATACCTGCTTGGTAAGTAGCTCCTGATCTTCCTCAGCCTCTTTCAATTGCTCTAACAATTTACCATCAGACTCGTTAATTACTAAATCTTTTTTCAAACTTTCAACAGCAAGCTGAGTTTGGCTTAAGTTGGATCTAATCATGGCTAAATCAGCCTCAGAAGATTTTTGAGCGAAAAGAGATTGATTCAAGAAGAACAGACCGAATAAAATAAGAGAAAGAATAAGTAGGCAAATCCTATTTTTAGGATTTGTAGTAAATTTCTTAAGTTCGAAATAAAAAATGTTCATGAAATCTTCCTATAAGTAAATATAATTTAAATAAATAACTGCTACAGGCTTAATAGTAGGCTCAGTCTATCAAAATAAATATAATCATGTCAAAAATTTACTGAAAATTCCTAAAATATTTCGAAAACAAAATAAAAAACCCCGGTTACCCGAGATTAACTGCTTTTATGATGCCCCCTGCAGGATTCGAACCTGCGACCCATGGATTAAGAGTCCACTGCTCTACCAACTGAGCTAAGGAGGCTTAATAAGTATTTAATTTACTATGCCATTATAGCACTTGAAATATAAATTTCAAGAATTTTTTACAAAAAATAAGGCACTGATTGAATGCCGGATACTAACCCGTGTATTGAACCCGCCTAATAGACAAGGTGGGCTTCTTGCTCTTACTAAAGTTGCTCCCGGATGTACGGTTTGCATACTGTAAGATGTCATCGAATCCCTAAGCAATACGATTTAGTCGGTCAAAAAAGATGAGTTAGTTCGTACATTCCAGTACCTCTTCCATGCTTATATACTATCACTAAAAGGATATTTTTTCAAGAATTTGACCATCCTATCTAAATTTTTATAATTCTAAAACAGACAGCTCTCCTCCATTATAAACCTTTTTTAAAAAAAATAAAAAAATTTTAAAAAAAGACTTTACAAAGTTCAGAAATATTGTATAATAAGAAAGTACCGTTGAGGAAAACGAAACGGTAGCAAAGATCTGGTCCGTTGGTCAAGGGGTTAAGACACCGCCTTTTCACGGCGGTAACACGGGTTCGAATCCCGTACGGACTATCTTATAAACACCAACTGTGGTTGGTGTTTTTTTGTACCTATTTTACATCCATAGTACAAATATAAAATTAAAGCGAACAATTGTTGAATTTTTCTGAAAATACTGATAAAATTTCTCTAAAATAATTAAGGAGTTTTTATGGATTTAAGTAATCGTTTCAATCAAAATTTAGACAAAATTGCCGTTTCTGAAATCAGACAATTCGATCAAGAAGTATCAAAAATCCCAGGAATTATAAAATTAACCCTAGGAGAACCTGATTTCAATACTCCAGATGACGTTAAAGCGCAGGCTATCAGGGCCATTGAAGACAACCACAGCCACTATACTGGTATGAGTGGTCTTCTTGAACTGCGCCAAGCCGTCTCTGCCTTTATGAAGGAAAAATACAACTTAAACTATTCTGCAGAAGATGAAATCTTGGTTACCGTAGGTGCTACTGAGGCTCTTTCTGCCAGTCTATTATCAATTCTAGTCGCAGGTGACAAGGTTCTCATACCCGCTCCTAACTACCCTGGCTATGAGCCAATCATCACCTTAGCTGGTGGCCAAGTTATACCCATTGATACAAGACCTCAAAATTTTGTTCTAACCCCTCAAGTTCTTGAACAGGCCCTTGATGATAACAAGGGTGAGGTTAAAGCAATTATTTTAAACTATCCATCAAATCCAACAGGTATGACCTATTCAAGGGAGCAAATTAAAGAATTTGCAGACGTCCTTAAAAAACATGAAGTCTTTGTTATTAGTGATGAAATTTATTCAGAACTTAACTATACAGGAGAAGATCACGTATCAATTGGTGAATTTTTACCTGATCAAACAATTGTAATTAATGGACTTTCAAAATCTCACGCCATGACAGGCTGGAGGATTGGTTTTATTCTGGCCCAAAGAAATCTTACAAAAGAGCTTGTTAAGACCCACCAATATCTTGTAACTGCTGCCACCACAAATGCCCAGTATGCAGCAATCGAAGCCTTAACCGGTGGAAAAAATGATGCTAAGCCTATGATGGACCAGTATATTAAAAGACGGGATTATATCATGGATAAGATGCAAGAGATGGACTTTGAAATTATTAAACCAGATGGTGCCTTCTACATCTTTGCAAAGATTCCCGCAGCTTTTGAGCAGAATTCTTTTAAATTTCTAATTGATTTTGCCCAAAAAAAACAAGTAGCCTTTATTCCAGGAAGTGCCTTTGGTGAACTTGGTGAAGGATACATCCGCATCAGCTATGCTGCTAGTATGGAAGCCATAGAAACAGCTATGACAAGGCTTGAGGAATATATTAAGGAAGCAAACAAGTAACAATCAAATTAAGGTAGGTTAACATGAAAGAGGATCGGTGTCAGGCTTTAGTTTTATATACTAGAAACTACCGGGAAAAGGATAAACTAGCTAAAATATTTACTGCTGACTTTGGTAAAAGGATGTTTTTTATTAAAAATGCTCCAAGATCGAGGATCAATAGTGCCCTTCAACCCGCCTGTGAATCTGAAATGATCTTACAAATTAATAATAATGGTTTCTCCTTTATTAAGGATCTCAGTCATCCTAATTTCCATAAAAAAATAGCTGAGGATATCTTTTTAAATGCCCATGTAACCTATATGATGGCCCTAGCCGATGCAGCACTTCCTGACAATCAAATTGACAAACCGCTTTACAAGTTTTTAAGCAAAAGCATTGATTTGATTGAAGAGGAATTTGACCCAGAAATCATTACTAATATCTTTGAAATCCAGCTTATGCCGCACTTTGGAATCGAGCTTAACTTTTCAGAATGTGTTTTCTGCCACCGGAAGGACCTTCCCCTTGATTTTTCTTTTAAATACAGTGGAGCCCTTTGTCCCAACCATTTTTTTGAAGATGAGAGGCGGAGTCATTTAGATCCTAATGTTTTATATTTTGTAAACATCTTTACAAGGGTTGACCTTGATAAACTAGAAGGAATTAGCTTTAAACCTGAACTTAAAAGGAAGATTCGTGATTTTGTAAATGAACTTTATGATGATTATATAGGGCTTCACCTAAAATCTAAAAAATTTCTTGATGAAATGGACAAGTGGTTCGATATTATGAAGGATTAAAGACTAGCTTTACAGGAGTGTAAAGCTAGTTTTTTTACTGTATTGTAACTAGATTGTAGCTGGCGGCAAACTGTCAGCCTATTGGCATGCAAGTGTCCTGTTATTTATGGTTTAAAAATTATACAATTATGTCATCAAAGTTAAGGAGAATTTATAATTTGAAAAACAAAACAATTATTGCTCAATTAAGAAGAGCGCAGGGGTTAACCCAGGAAGGGCTTGCTGAAAAAAGTGGTCTTAGTATCAGGACCATTCAACGTTTAGAGGGCGGAGATGATACAAGTATTGAAACCCTAAAATCTGTAGCTAATGCTTTAAATGTTGAAATTATCGACTTATTTGAACACATTGAAAATGGGGATAAAAATCAAGAACTTGAAGAATACTCTCAAAACTTTTCCAAACAGATGATTCAAAGGGAGGGTGAAGATAAGCTTTTTGACATCCTAAAATTACTTTTATTCATAATTATGATTGGACTTGGGGGCTGCCTAGCCTTTATAAAAAATGATTTTCTTTTAGTCCCAACATCCCTTCTTTGGCTCTTTGCCTTCCTAGCCATGCATCCATTTATAAAGTACATCAAATTAAGCTGGTGGCAACCACGATTAGATAGAAAATATCCACTAACTAAGGGACACGACAAGGGAAGTAAACCGGCTAAAAATGACAAGTTTCTCTGGTGGAAGGATGATATCGCCCGTCCAGTTATGATCATCTTCTGGGGTATAATTATCCCCTTACTTGGATATTTAAATTATGGACTACATCTTTTTTAAAGGATTATAAATTTAAATAGGGATAAAGGATGTAAACATAAGCTCCTTCATCCCTATTTTATAAGCATTCTTCCTGTAAACTAACTGTCAAGATAGCGTTTTTGAAGCCAATAGCATACCATGGATAGAACAAAGCAGCTGAGGCCCAGTAAAAATCTATCATAGTGAAGAAAGACAAACATGAGAATGACAAAGATTAATTGGCCTCCTAAGAGAACTGTCTTTGACAGCCGACGATTGATCCTTAAAAATTCTTCCAGGCTATTTTTCAATAATTTTTTCCTTTCCATCTTCTTCTCCTTTTTACTTTTTTAAACTACAATGCTATTATGAACTAAAAGAATCAGCCTGTCTGTCAAAATCAGTTGGCAAATACTTTACATAAGGAGATTAGATGAAAGAGAAACTAAGAGACTTGCGGAAGAAGTCTGCCTTGACCCAGGAGGATCTAGCCCAAGAAATCCACGTATCCAGACAGACCATTTCTAGTTGGGAAACAGGGAAAAGTCTACCTGATCTGGAAAACATTCAGCTGCTGGCAGACTATTACGAAATATCTCCTCAAGTATTTTTAGGTGATACAAACTCTCCCCAGCATAAAATAAATACAGACCTGGAGAAATTCTTTTTCTTTCTTATTCTAGTGGCTTGCTGTATTCCAGTGACCAGTTTTATCATTGTTTTCCTTCTTTTAGAATCCAAGAAAAAGATCTCAGCCAAATTCTATAAACCCCTACTGGGATTTTTCATCCTTATGGCGGTTATTAATCTTATCGCGTTTTTCGTCCTTGACCTTTTTATCCTTAGATGAAGATTATGTAAACAAAGGGCTATAAATACTATAACTCCGGGTATTACGACTGTAATCAGTGTAAAGAAAAAGAGCCATCTGGCTCTTTTTTGTCTATTTAAAATAGTTGATACCCATGGCATCTTTGACCTCATCAAGAGTATTTGCGGCAACGGCACGGGCCTTATCACTTCCATCCTTAAGCATTTGATAAACTGCTCCCATGTCTTTTGCATATTCCAGACGACGCTCACGGATTGGTGAAAGCTCACGGTCTAGGATTTCTAGCAGATAACGCTTGGTCTTAACGTCTCCAAGACCTCCTGCTGCATAGTGGGCCTTCATCTCAGCAATTGTTTGGGCATCCTCTGGGCGACCAAAAACATCCAGATAGTGGAAGACCATGTTTCCTTCAACTTGACCTGGATCTTCGACCCTGATGTGATTAGGGTCAGTGTACATACTCATAACCTTCTTAGTCAAAGTATCCATGTCGTCAGATAGATAAATTCCGTTATTTAAGGACTTAGACATTTTAGCATTTCCGTCTAGTCCAGGAAGACGCCCTGCTTCGGCACGTTCTGGGTAAATTCCCTCTGGTTCTACCAGAACATCTGTATCATAGGCATTATTAAAGGCACGAACCAGCTCACGGGTTTGCTCAATCATTGGCTTTTGATCATTTCCGACTGGTACCAAATTGGCCTTGAAGGCTGTGATATCAGCAGCTTGAGATACTGGGTAGACTAAAAATCCTGCCGGGATGCTTTCCCCAAAACCTTTTTGGGCAATCTCAGTCTTAACTGTTGGATTGCGTTCAAGGCGGGCAAGACTTACCAGATTCATGTAGTACATTGAAAGTTCTGCAAGTTCTGGAATCTGGCTTTGGATGAAGATGGTTGACTTATTTGGATCAAGTCCTGCTGCCAGATAATCAAGAGCCACTTCTCCGACACTTTCAATGATCTTTTGCGGTTCCTTGGCATGGTCTGTTAGGGCCTGTTGGTCAGCCAGAAAAACAAAGAGGTCATATTTTCCTTGCTCCTGCAAGAGCACACGGTTTTTAAGAGAACCCACATAGTGTCCAATATGAAGTTTTCCAGTAGGTCTATCACCTGTTAAGATAATTTCTTTCATTTTTTCTCCTTTATATTTCCAATAGAAAAACCCACAGACTAATATCCATAGTCTGCGGGCGTATGTAACGCGGTACCACCACAATTTAGGCAGCAATCTGCCTATCTGATCGTCATAAAACGACTACCTGCTACCGGGGGTGACCGTGATTTTTATTTTTTCAAATCAAATGTATTAGGGCCCATTCGCAATTTTCCTGGCATTGGCTTGCACTTCCCGCCAACTCCCTGAAACCATTTCAAAAGCTACTCTTCCCTGTCAAAATTATATATTTAATTTAGATTGTCGTCAACAAAATTAAATTCTTAAGATCTTTGCCAAAAGATTTACCGTATCCTGATTGTGAGGCAAGATAGAATGATGACTCTTAAAGCCTGACACAGTCAGTTGGGTAAAATTTGCTACCCTCTTATGGAAGACGTCCCTAGCTGAATAAGCACTGTGGGGCGTCACGAAGCCGTCATCAAGACCTATAATTGTATAGACATCCATATCTCTAGGCAACTTCTTTCTATTAGCTATCAAATCTGACAGCATGGCTGACTTCCGCCCCCTCCTATTTCTTAAGTTAAAGGGGCTACCAATCGTTACCAAATTATTAATTTTTTTCTTATATTTTTTAAAATATTTTTCCAGGAAAATAGTCCAATTAAGTCCCCCATTAGAATGACCAATGGCGTTAAATTCCTGAAAATCATACTTACTTAAAAGATAGGCAAAGGCTGAATCTAAAAGTTCAGCCTGTTTTTGTATATTTTTATGCCCGTCCCGGTTGTCATCAAAGGAAATCACGACATAACCTTGGTAAATTCCCCTTGTACTGATAACTTGGTCTGCATTTATCCTTAATTTCAAAACTTTTTTTGGATTAATTCCAAGCATTTTGAAGGTTAAATCAAAACGGTTTTTCCCAGCGCTACTTCCCGGAATAAAAATCGCAGGGCAGGTCAAAGGAGATTTATCTTTTGTTTTTTTATCTGAAAACATCTTTTTCAACAAACGCATCTAAACCTCCACCTGTCCTTTACTAGTTATCCTGAAAATTTGTAATGTCCGCTGGATCCATCGAAGCCCAATTCTTAGAAAGGAATTCTGTATTGTTGATATCATAGGTTGATTTTTCAACATTACCTGTTAAAAATGGATTGATGTAAGTGTCAAGATCAAGCCAACCACGCCAACCGATGTGGATTGTGTCCTGCATATAGTACTCATTTACACCAGCATGAGATAAGTCAGCAATATGATTAAATCCTTGTGATTCAAGTTGGTACTTAATTTTCTTAACTGATGCCTGATACATTTCAGGACGAAGACCTGTGTAATCAATCCACTTTTGGTTAATAGGAGGGATTACAAAGAGGACTTCAATATTATTTTTAGCAAACTCATTTAGCACCAACTGGAAGTCATTGTACTCAATTGATTTTGTATAATCAAAATTAGCCTGGGTACCTTTAAGTTTACCAATACTTTCTCTCAAGCGTTCATTGTAAAAACTATTCTTGATTCCAAAATTATTATTTGTTGTGTTAGCCTTGGCTTCTTTGATAGCTAATTGGTCTAAGGTTGCATAATCATAGGTATCAGGAAGATCAGCCTCTCTTGGAAGAATTTTCTTATCGTAATTATCAGTCATATCAAAGTGAGAGAATAGTAAATCCTCATTTGATAAAAGATTTTGTTCAAAGACTGTCTTCTTCTTCTGAAGTTCAGACAGCGGATTTCCGTCAGCTACCTGCTTAAAGAGACGATCGTTTTGAACACCCATTTCAAGGTACCTGTTAGCCGCATAGATATCTTCTGGTGAATCTGTTGCATTATTTAAGAATGATATCCCCTGAAGTTTTGAATAGAAGGTCTGAAAGGCCGCCTTACTCTGACTTTTAGGATCAAACCATTGAGGGCTAATACTAAAGACAACCTTCTTACCGGCTAAATCCTTAATTATTGGTTGCATAGCAGAATACTGGGCAAAAGATTGGGTTCCCATATATCCTAGAAGGAAGGGAGTATAATCCCTTTTATACTTGTCAGCTAAAACTGAGGGGTGGAAGGAATCAAAACGAGTTAATTCACTTGAACCCATGAAAGGAACATAATTTTTTTCCTCGTCCGTAAAGGCTGCATGCTTGTGGGCCCGCCCCTTAAAAATACGTGTTTCAAGGGATGATGCCGCACGTGTTAAAATCTTCTCAGAAAATCCACCGTCAGAGTTAGTAAAAACAAGTAAACCAAATAAAAGACCTGCAGCAACCAATAAGGGACCAAAAATCCACCACAGGCGTTTTATTAGTCTCATCCAAGCATCTCCGTAACTTTTGCGATAACCTTGTTAGGTGTATCCCACTCTTCACGAACAAATCCAAGTACAGGGATTGTTACACCAAATTCATCTTGAATGCTCATAAGCACTTCGATTGTTGCCATTGAGTCAAGTAAACCGTTGTCGTAGAAATTTTCATCCATCATTGAAGTTACATCTTCTCCAGAAACCTCAGTCATGATTTCAATAATTCCATCTCTTACGTTTTCCATATTATATTTCCTCTCAAATTTTCTTATCTAAAAAATAGTTTATCAAGGAATCCTGAGAATATCAAGAATCCTACAAACACCACCTGAATCGTTAAGAAGATTGCAAAAATCTCCGTAAATTTATTGTGTGGAATTTGATTTTTATGTTTTCTCTTGTAACGGAGCCAAGCATCATTTATAACAAGTCCTAAACCATGGAAAAGGCCATACACTATATAATACCAGGTAACCCCGTGCCAGAATCCCATTAAAAGCATGTTAAGGATGTAAGCAACATTTGCTGTAGTAACACGGCTCTTGAAGACTTTTTTCTTCATTAAGGTAAAGGTCAAACGCATGAAAACGAAATCCCTAAACCAGAAACTTAGGCTGATGTGCCATCTGTTCCAGAAATCCTTTAAGTTCTTTGAAATAAAGGGTCTGTTAAAGTTCATTGGTGACTTAATCCCAAAAATATATGAGATTGCCACAGCAAATAGGGAATAACCAGCAAAGTCAAAGTAGAGATCAAGCCCGTAAACGTACATGTATCCCATTAAAGACCAAGACAAGCCACCGCGTGATAAGGCCCGGTCCTCAACATAAGGCATGGCGATATCCTTTAGCATATAAGCGATGATAAATTTAAACAGGAAACCAACCATGATATACCAGACAGCTTTTTGAATCATATCCAAATACTCATCTTGGCTTGGCAAATTGTCATAGTCCTTTTCAAAACGCTCATAACGGTCAATTGGCCCACTTGTAAAGGTCGGCATAAATAGGACGAATTTAAAGAACATCCACGGATTAAAACCTGATATCACACCGTCTCTTGCCGTCATAACCATCCCAGTCGACCTAAAGGTCAAATAGCTTATCCCAATAAAACCTAAAAGGGAATTGTGACCTAAAAGAGCAGGTGAAACCTTAACAATTACAAGGGGAAGAATCGATAGGAAGGTCATCAGATAAAATACAAGAGTATTATTTGAATTCTTCCTGTAGGTCAGATAAGATCCAACAACTACAAACTCCCAAGCAATGTAGGCAAGAAGGGCCAAACCTTGATCAACTTTTCCTCCTGTGAACATAAGGAAGATAAAAACAAATTGTACCAAGGCCTCGTAGACGTGAAATCTCCTCTGGCGGTAAATTCCAACTGCTACTGGGATAAGGGCAATGGCTAGGTAGAAAAAGTATTGTGGATTCCCATAAGCATCGAGATTCGGTATCTTATGTAAAAAGTCAAGCATTACTTGTTCACCTCAGCAATTACAGCCTTAAGATCAATCTTACCATTTGGTGAGATTGGCAGGCTGTCTACATACTTGAAACGACTTGGAACCATATAAGGCATCATCATATCATTAAGCTCAGCCTTAATGGCATTTGTTAGTTCAATATTTTTTTCAAAATCGTTTTCCTCAGGAACCACATAAGCAATCATGGCTTGAACCTTGTGGTCAGCTCCGTATTTAGGAACAGCTACACCTGACTTAACATATTTTGATAGGTTAAGGAAGTGGTTCACCTCTTCAAGCTCAATCCGGTAACCGTGGAGCTTGATTTGGAAGTCCTTGCGACCTCCGTAGTGGAGGATGCCATTTTCATCAAATTTACCTAAATCTCCAGTTTTATAAGCTGGAACCCCGTCAATTTCATAAAAGGCTTCGTCTGTTTTCTCTGGGTTATTCATATAGCCTTTTGAAACTCCAGGTCCTGCAATGACGATTTCTCCGTCAACGATGTGGATCTTAGTATCAGGTTTAACACGACCGATAGGTAGGCGCTCACTTGATTCAATGATATCACTTGTAATTTCAATCTCAGTAATGGCTACAGTTGCCTCAGTTGGCCCGTAGGTATTAAAAATTTGTGCTTGAGGGAAACGTTCCTTAAGCTTTTTAGCTGTACCAACAGTCAGCTCCTCACCACAGAAAAGGAAATGCTTAAGGTCTGGGTAATTGTCCTGGTTAAACTCTGGCGAAAGCATGGCAATCTCAGAGAAGGACGGAGTTGACACCCAAACCTGTAAATTCATCTTAGGAAGAACCGCAAAGAATTGAGCAAAATCATCAGCCACTTCTTTAGGAAGAGCCTTTAAAACTCCTCCTAAGGCTAAAGTTGGTGCCCAGTCCATAACCGATAAATCGAAAGAATATGGTGGCTGAGCCAAGGTTACTGGTTTTTCAGGTAAATTAAAATCAGCAAGCATCCAGTTTGTAAAGCTTAAAAGATTGTTGTGACTGATCTGCACACCCTTTGGTTTACCTGTTGTACCACTTGTAAAGATGATGTAGTAGTTTTCGTCCCCACTAACAAAGTTTACAGGGTCAATTACAGGTTGACCTGTAAAGATCCCTTCAGTTAATTCAATGACTGGAATGTCAACTTCAAGTGGAAGTTCGTTTACAGGAATAAGGGCTGCAGGACTTGCAATCTCAATGATTCCTTCGATTCGTTCAATTGACGAGTTTACATCAACTGGAATATAAGCATGTCCTGATTTAACTGAAGCCAAAAAGGCTACTAGCATGTCAAATTGATGACCACCGTAAACCATGATTGGAGCTTCTTTAGGTAGATCTTGTTTAAGTAAATAGTCAGCAAGTTGGTCAGATTTCTCTTTCAAATCACCATAGCTATATACTTGCCCTAAATAATCGTAAACAGGACTTCCTGCATCATGACCATCAATAGTTTTAATCATATTATCTATCATAGTTACCTCCTCCTAAAATTCATTATACAAGAAGCCACCCTGGCCTATTCCCGAATAGTGGTATAGATAGAGTAATCCTACAAGGATAACAAAATATAGTACTGTCCTAGCCGTAAAATTAGCAATACGGTTGCCAGTAAAAAATGTCTGTATTTTTTTCATGTCTCTATTATATCACATTGGAAAAAATTCATACTTACAAAAATGTAAGATTTAGGCTTCTAACTACCGCTCTCTGGACATTAACTTTTCCTTATAATAATGCCCTGAGATTTACTTTTAGCTAAAAAACCTGTAAAATAGAAGAATATATCTACATTAATAGGAGAAAAAATGCTTACAGTTAACGATATCAGTCTACAATTTTCAGACCGCAAACTTTTTGATGAAGTAAACATCAAATTTACTCCGGGGAACTGTTATGGACTTATCGGTGCCAATGGTGCTGGTAAATCAACCTTCCTCCGCATCCTAGCTGGTGACATTGAGCCATCTACAGGTCACGTTTCACTAGGACCTGACGAACGTCTTTCAGTTCTTCGTCAGAACCACTTTGACTATGAGGAACAAACTCCACTTGACGTGGTTATGGCCGGAAACGAGGCCCTTTCTAAAATCGCCACTGAAAAAGATGCCATCTACATGAACCCTGAGTCAACTGATGACGACTTCATGCGTGCTGCAGAACTTGAAGCACAATTTGGAGAAATGGGTGGATATGAAGCCGAAGGTGAAGCTGCTTCCCTTCTACAAAACCTGGGAATCCCAGTGCACTTACACAATGATGTTATGGCCAATCTTACAGCTGGTGAACACGTGAAGGTCCTACTGGCTAAAGCCCTCTTTGGTAAACCAGACGTCCTTCTACTAGACGAGCCGACCAATGGTCTTGACATCCAAGCCATCAACTGGCTGGAAGAGTTCCTAATCAACTTTGAAAACACCGTAATCGTCGTATCCCATGACCGTCACTTCCTAAACAAGGTATGTACCCACATGGCTGACCTTGACTTTGGTAAAATCAAACTTTTCGTTGGTAACTATGATTTCTGGAAGGAATCTAGTGAGCTTGCTCTTAAACTGCAAGGGGACCAAAACCGTAAGGCTGAAGAAAAAATCAAGGAACTTCAAGAGTTCGTTGCCCGCTTCTCAGCTAACGCCTCTAAGTCCAAACAAGCAACATCACGTAAGAAAATGCTTGATAAAATCGAACTTGAAGAAATCGTTCCATCAAGCCGTAAATACCCATTTATCAACTTCAAGCCTGAACGTGAAATCGGTAATGACCTGCTTTCAGTAAAAGACCTTCGCATCGAAATCGACGGAGAAGTTATCCTTGATAACATAAGCTTCATCCTTAAACCAGGTGATAAGGCTGCCTTCATCGGACAAAATGACATCCAAACAACTGCTCTTATGCGTGCACTAATGGGTGACATTGACTACACTGGTGAAATCAAATGGGGTGTTACAACCAGCCAATCATACCTTCCAAAAGATAACTCACGTGACTTTGCAGGTGGGGAAACAATTCTTGACTGGCTTCGTCAGTTTGCCAGCAAGGAAGAAGACGACAATACCTTCCTACGTGGTTTCCTTGGACGCATGCTCTTCTCAGGAGAAGAGGTTAACAAGTCAGTTAACGTGCTTAGTGGGGGAGAAAAAGTCCGCGTTATGCTAAGTAAACTTATGCTCCTTAAGTCTAATGTCCTTGTACTTGACGACCCAACAAACCACTTGGACCTTGAGTCAATCTCAGCCCTAAATGATGGTCTTAAGGCCTTCAAGGGAAGTATTCTCTTTGCCAGCCATGACCACGAGTTCATCAATACGCTAGCAAACCATATCGTTGTTCTTTCTAAGAACGGGGTTATCGACCGTATTGATGAAACCTATGATGAATTCCTTGACAACAAAGAGGTTCAAGAAAAAGTTAAGGCCCTTTGGAAAGACTAAGTAAGTAGTCTGGCCTCGTTTTCAAAATTTTAAGGGAGATAGATTTGATTAAGTTAGTAGCAACCGACATGGACGGAACCTTCCTCAAGGAAGATGGAAGCTTTGACAAACAACGTCTAGGGCATGTCTTAGAAGAATTTAAAAATCAAGGACTTATTTTTGTTGCAGCAAGTGGCCGTCAACTTGCTAGCCTCAAAGATTTATTTTCAGATTTTACAGATCAGGTAGCCTTTATCGCTGAAAATGGAAGTATCGTTGAATACAAGGGTGAAATTCTTTATGAAAATAAGATGAATCCTGATGAATATAAGAAAATTACTAAAATTTTAGCAGAGCATCCACATGTTCATAAAGATAGTATTTCCTTATCAGGAAAAGAATCAGCTTATATCCTCAAGGCTGCAGGTGATGAGATTATTACCCACTTTAAGAGATACTATTCAAATGTTAAATTAATTGACAACTTTGATGATCTTAAAGATGACGTTTTAAAAGTTATGGTTACCATCCCAAGGGAACATGTTTTAGACGCTCAAGAATGGGTTAATGAAAGAATCAAACCTTACAGGGGAGTAACTACTGGTTTTGAATCAATTGATATTATGGCAGGACATGTCAATAAGGCTCTTGGTCTTAGCCATTTAGCTGCTAAGTTAGATATCGATCCATCAGAAATGGCAGCCTTTGGCGATAATTTAAATGACCTAGAAATGCTTACCTATGTCGGTCACTCTTATGCCACAGAAAATGCTCGTGACGAAGTTAAAAACATTTGTAAATATCAAATCGGTCACTGCGATGACGAAGCTACAATTGGTCAAATTGAAAAATTAGTAAATTTGTGATAGACTCTTCTAACACAGAATAAGAATGCTAGGTAAAAGATTCTTTTATCTACTGAAAAAATTGGAGAAATTATGAGAATTGCTATTGATGCGATGGGTGGTGACCACGCTCCAAAAGCTATTATTGATGGAGTAAACTTATCTAAAAAAGAATTTCCAGATCTTGAATTTATTCTTTTTGGTGATGAAGAAAAGATTAAAGAACACTTAACTGATGATACAAATATCAAAATTGTCCACACCAGCCAAAAAATTGAAGGTGATGATGAGCCCGTAAAGGCCATTCGTCGTAAAAAAGATTCAAGTATGGTCCGTGCTGCCCAGGCAGTCAAGGACGGAGAGGCTGATGCCCTCCTATCTGCAGGAAATACTGGTGCTTTACTAGCAAGTGGTATCTTTGTCGTAGGACGTATCAAACAAGTTGAGCGCCCTGCTCTTATGTCAACACTCCCAACCTTAAATGGTCAAGGATTTGACATGCTTGATTTAGGTGCCAATGCAGAAAACACAGCCAAACAGCTTCGTGACTATGCAACCCTTGGAAGTTTTTACGCCAAAAATGTTAGGGATATTAAAAAACCTCGAGTAGGTCTTTTAAACAACGGAACTGAGGCTTCAAAGGGTACTCCTGTTATCAAGGAAGCCTACCAATTACTTAAAGCTGATGAAAGCATTAATTTTGTTGGTAATGTTGAAGCTCGTGACCTGCAAGAAGGACTTGCTGATGTTATTGTGGCTGATGGCTTTACAGGAAATGCCGTCCTAAAAACAATGGAAGGTACCGCAAGTAACATCATGAAACTCCTTAAAGGAGCGATTAAAGAAAGCGGGATTTCTGGAAAACTTGGAGCCCTCCTTCTTAAGGATAGCCTAATGGGTCTTAAGGATAAAATGGATTATGAAAAAGCTGGTGGAGCCGTACTATTCGGACTAAAATCACCAGTAATCAAAGCCCACGGCTCATCTTCTGGTGAAGCCATCTATTCGACCATTAAGCAAATCAACAAAATGCTTGAAAGTGATGTTGTTGGACAACTTGTAAAATATTATCAAAAAGAAAGTGAAGAAGAGATAAATGACTAAAGAAGAAATTTTTAACCAGATAAAAACTACCTTGGTAGAAAATCTAGAAGTGAATCCAGAATCAATCACAGTAGATACAGATATCGTTGACGATCTTCACGCTGACTCAATTTCAATTATGGAATTTACTCTGGCACTTGAAGATGAATTTAACATTGAAATTTCTGATGAAGATGCTGAAAAGATCATCACAATCGGAAATGTTATCGACTACATCGCTGATCAAAAAGCATAATAAAAAAAGACGTGTGAGTCACACGTCTTTTTTATAGCCCACCTTGAAAATCTGTATCAACTTCTTGTACATAATCCTTATAATAATCAAGTAAATCCTTTTTAAAAGCTTGGTACTCCTCTTCTGAATAGGTGTCACCTTCCAGTTGAAGCTTAAAAAATGGCATCTTAAGTTCTTCCCTAATTCTTCCCTCAAACTCTTCTTTTGTCATAAACTTTCCCTTTCTATAATCTTTTCTACAATAAAAGCCCATCAAAAGATAGGCTTAAATTATTATTTAACTTCCTTGAAAACAACGTGTTTACGTAGTTTTGGAGAGTATTTTTTAAGTTCAAGACGGTCTGGGTTGTTACGTTTATTTTTTTGAGTTAGATATAAACGTTCACCAGATTCTTTGTGTTCCAAAGTAATGTTTACGCGCATATTAGCCCCCTATTAATCCTTAGTAACTTTACGACCTTTGTAGTATCCTTTAAGTGATACACGGTGTGAACGGTTGTAATCACCTGTAGTCTCATCAAAAGTTACAGTTGGAGCTGAAATTTTGTAGTGAGTACGGCGTTTATTTTTTTTAGATTTTGAAGTACGACGTGCTGGTACTGCCATGTGTATGTCTCCTTTTATTTTATTCTTTGACTAGGCACTGGGCCCTTAAATTCAAATACTTTAGTATCTTAACATGTTTTTGAAACAAATACAAGAGTTTTGTAAAGTATTTTTACTTTACAAAACCATATCTTTGCCAAAAAAGAAAATTTTAATCTTGAGGAATATGAAATCATCTGTTACAATAGCCCTAACAGAGAGTATCCGATTGCTGAGAGGGTACAAAATGAAGGTGACTTATATATCGTTGGCTACGTTATAGCCAGTAAAGGCAGGACTTTTCCTGTGAAAAAAGGTGGCACCACGTAAACTACGTCCTTGGATTTTATCCAGGGGCTTTTTCTATAGAAAGGAATCCTATGAAACTACAAAGACCAAAAGGTACTGTAGATATCATGCCTGAAGAAAGCGCCAAGTGGCAGTTTTTAGAAGAGACTGCAAATCTTGTCTTCTCAGGCTACAACTACAGTGAAATCCGCACCCCAATTTTCGAACACTATGAGGTAATCAGCCGTTCTGCTGGAGACACCAGTGACATCGTAACTAAAGAAATGTACGACTTCAATGACAAGGGAGATCGCCATATTACCCTTCGCCCTGAAGGTACAGCTCCAGTAGTCCGTTCATATGTTGAAAACAAGCTTTTCGCTCCCGAGGTGCAAAAGCCAGTCAAACTTTATTATACAGGACCAATGTTCCGCTACGAGCGCCCTCAGGCCGGCCGTCTGCGTCAGTTCCACCAAATCGGTGTTGAGTGCTTCGGATCAAAAAATCCGGCTACTGACGTGGAAACCATCGCCATGGCCAAAGCTCTTTTTACCCAACTAGGTATTGAAGGAATCAAGCTCCACCTAAACAGCCTAGGAGACAAGGAAAGCCGCGCTAATTACCGCCAGGCTCTGGTTGACTACCTTACTCCATTTGAAGCTGAGTTGTCTGACGACAGCAAGCGCCGTCTGAATGAAAACCCGCTTCGTATCCTTGACAGCAAGGACAAGCGTGACCGCGAAATTGTAGCAAATGCCCCTCAAGTTCTTGACTACCTGACTGAGGAATCAGCTGAGTATTTTGCACAAGTTCGTGCCATGCTTGAAGCCCTAAGTATCGACTACATCATCGACCAAACCATGGTTCGTGGTCTCGACTACTACAATGATACTATCTTTGAGTTCATGATTGATGTTAAAGGAACTGAACTTACCATCTGTGCCGGTGGCCGTTATGACGGGCTAGTTGAATACTTCAATGGACCTGCAACACCAGCCTTTGGATTTGGTCTTGGTATGGAACGCATTCTTCTAGTCATGGAAGAACAAGGAATTGAAATTCCTGTGACAGATTCCCTTGATGCTTATGTGGTAGTACTTGGTGAGGCCGCAAACCTTGAAGCCCTAAAACTTGTGGAAAGCTTGCGCAATCAAGGATACTCTGCAGACCGCGACTACCTGGGACGCAAGATCAAGGCTCAATTTAAGTCAGCTGAAGCCTTCAAGGCAAAACTTATCATTACCTTGGGGGAATCTGAAGTTGAATCTGGAAACATTACTGTTAAAAACAACCAGACCCGCAAGGAAGTTACAACTACACTTGAAGAAATCTATGAAGATTTCAACCAAATTTTCGATCAATTAGAGGAGGTTATGTAATGAAAAGAACGATGTATGCTGGTGAAGTACGCAGCGCAAATGTTGGTGAAACAATCACCCTTAAAGGATGGGTTGGCCGCCGCCGTGACCTTGGTGGGCTAATCTTTATCGACCTCCGTGACCGTGAGGGGATTATGCAGCTTGTAATCAACCCAGAACACGTGGCACCTGAAGTTATGGAAACCGCTGAGTCACTTCGCAATGAGTATGTTATTGAGGTTACAGGTGAAGTTGTCCGCCGTGCTTCTGCAAATGACAAGGTAGCTACTGGGGAAGTAGAGCTTGCTGTTGAAAAACTTGCTATCCTAAACACTGCCAAAACTACTCCATTTGAAATCACCGACGACATGAAGGCCAGTGACGAAACTCGTCTTCGTTACCGTTACCTGGATCTGCGCCGTCCTGAAATGCTTAACAACTTCAAACTGCGCCACCAGATCACTAAATCAATCCGCCACTACCTGGACGATCTTGACTTCATCGACGTGGAAACACCAGTCCTAACCAAGTCAACACCTGAAGGAGCCCGTGACTACCTGGTACCAAGCCGTGTGTCTGAGGGACACTTCTATGCCCTCCCACAAAGCCCTCAAATTACTAAACAGCTTCTAATGAATGCTGGATTTGACCGCTACTACCAAATCGTTAAATGTTTCCGTGACGAAGACCTTCGTGGAGACCGTCAGCCTGAATTCACCCAGGTCGATCTTGAAACATCATTTCTTAATGAACAAGATATCCAAGACCTAACAGAGGGACTTCTTGCTAAGGTTATGAAGGAAGCACTGAATATCGACGTGCAACTGCCATTCCCGCGCATGAGCTATGATGATGCTATGAACTTCTACGGAAGCGACAAGCCTGATACTCGTTTTGAAATGAAGCTGCAAGACCTGTCTGACCTTGCTAAAACAGTTGACTTCAAGGTCTTCTCAGAAGCCCCTGCCGTTAAGGCAATCGTTGCTAAAGGTGCAGCTGACAAGTACTCTCGTAAGGACATCGACAAGCTTACTGACTTTGCCAAACAATTTGGTGCCAAAGGACTTGCCTGGATTAAGGTTGATGGTAGTGAACTAACAGGACCCGTTGCTAAATTCCTAACAGACAAGACTGAAGCCCTTCTTCAAACACTTTCAGCTGAAGATGGAGACCTGATCCTCTTTGTTGCTGATGAGTTAGAAGTTGCCAATAACACTCTTGGTGCTTTACGTGGTCGTCTGGCTAAAGAGCTTGATTTAATCGACACTGACAAGTTCAACTTCCTTTGGGTAATCGACTGGCCAATGTTTGAATACAGCGAAGAAGAGGGCCGCTACATGTCAGCTCATCACCCATTCACTCTTCCAACTAAGGAAACTGAAGAATTCCTTGAAGGTGACGATTTGCAAAAAGTACGTGCCGTAGCCTATGACGTGGTTCTTAACGGTTACGAGCTAGGGGGAGGAAGTCTGCGTATCAATACCCGTGAACTTCAGGAAAAAATGTTCAAGGCCCTAGGCTTTAGCCAAGAAGATGCCAATGATCAATTTGGATTCCTTCTGGAAGCTCTTGAATACGGATTTCCACCACACGGAGGACTGGCTCTTGGACTTGACCGCCTAGCTATGCTTCTTGCCAAAAAAGATAATATTCGTGAAGTAATTGCCTTCCCTAAAAATAATAAGGCAAGTGATCCAATGACCGAAGCACCAAGTCTTGTTGCACCAAAACAACTTGAAGAGCTTAGCCTGTCAATTGATCTAGATAAAGAGTAAGCCTATGAAAATGCCTTTTACTAAAAGAAGTTCCGACGATATTAGGACCCAAAACGCTATTGAGCAGTTTACTGAAAAGTTCTCTGCTTCAATCGTTTACGCCATTCTTTCTAGTATTGCGGTGAATTTCTTCTTTGTCCCTGGGCATGTCTACTCAGCTGGAGTTACAGGTATTGCTCAGATTCTTTCGACACTTAGTGTCCACCTATTTGGCTTCAAGGTTCCAGTTGCCGTTACCTTATATGTCATAAATATTCCCCTTTTCATCCTTGCCTGGTATAAAATAGGACATAAGTTTACTTTATACACAATTTTAACCGTAACCTTAAGCTCTGTTTTCATGCAAATAATACCAGAAGTTGTGCTTACCAGTGATCCGATAATCAACGCCATCTTTGGGGGACTTATCATGGGAGCTGGGATTGGCTACAGCTTAAGAAATGGGATTTCAAGTGGTGGAACTGACATTATAAGTCTCGCCATCAGGAAGAAAACAGGTCGAAATGTTGGCCATATATCCTTAATGTTCAATGCCTTAGTTGTCATCATAACGGGACTTATCTTTGGTTGGAAGTATATGTTCTACTCACTTTTTACAATTTTTGTCTCAAGTAGAGTTACAGACGCTATTTACACCAAGCAAAAGAAAATGCAGGTTATGATTGTAACTAAAAAAGCTCCTCAGGTATGTGAATTTATCCAAAATAAATTACACAGGGGGGTTACAATAATAAACAACGCCGAAGGTGCTTATAGTCATGATGAAATGACCATCTTACTCACAATCATCACCAGGGCAGAGTTTTCATACTTTAAAAATAACATGAAAAAAGTTGATGGAAGTGCCTTTGTTTCAATTTCAGAGAATGTTAAAATTCTTGGAAATTTTGAAGAAGATAAGGACTAAGTTACTTTTTTCCAAAATTATAAGGGGGATTTCTATGAAAAAAAGAAGGTTGACTTTCAATCCAGTTAATCTACTAATGATTGCTTTAGGAACAGCTATTTATTCTTTTGGCTTCGTTGAATTTAATATGGGAAACGACCTAGCAGAAGGTGGGGTTAGTGGAATTACCCTAATTGCTCACGCCCTTTTAGGTATCAATCCAGCCTATACTCAGCTACTCCTAAACATTCCCCTCTTCTTTCTCGGTTATAAATATTTAGGCAAGAGTTCTCTTGCCTATACTATCTATGCGACCTTCTGTATGTCCTTTTTCATCTACCTCTTCCAGAAACTTTCAATTCAAATTGATATAGGTGGTGACTTTTTAATCGCAGCCATTCTAGCTGGTACCTTTGCAGGTATTGGAACAGGAATAATATTCCGTTTTGGAGGCACTTCAGGTGGTTCTGATATAGTTGCTAAGGTTTTTGAGGAAAAAAGAGGAATTCAGTTGGGTCAAGCCCTTCTTCTTATTGACGTCTTAGTCCTTCTTGCCAGTCTTTCATACATTGATATCAAACACATGATGTATACCCTAATTGCAAGTTTTGTTTTCAGTAATGTCGTGGATCTGGTCCAAAGTGGTGGATATACTGTCAGAGGGATGATTATAATTACTGATAAGGCTACAGAAGCTGGTCCAAGAATTATGGAGGAAATAGAGCGAGGAGCAACCTATCTGAATGGAGAGGGTGTTTACTCAGGTCTTGATAAAAAAATTCTCTACATTGTTCTTTCGCCGCAGGAAATAGTTGAAGTTAAAAAAATAATGGCACAAATTGACCCTAATGCCTTTATCTCAATTATTAATGTTCATGAGGTTGTCGGAAGTGGCTTCTCTTATGAGGTTAAAAAGAAGAAAATTTTCTAAACAAAAAAAGTTGGCTTAACCAACTTTTTTTTATTTCTTATTAAGCTCACTATGTTTATAACCATATGTGAAGTAGATAATTGTTGCAATTAAAAGGGTAATTCCAAAGGCAGCCCAAGTAATTAAACTATATTGACTCATAAAGCTCACACAAATAACAATTGAAATAATCGGTAAAAGTGGAACTAACGGTGTTTTAAATTGTCCCTTTTCAGGAAGTCCTTTATCATGCCTTAATTTAATAATCCCTAAGGCTAAAAGAATTAAGTAAGCAAGGGTACAAATGTTTACAAATTCTGCCAGCTGATTAAGACTACTAATTCCTGCAGCCACAGCAGATCCAAAACCTGCTAGTAAGGTAGCATTCTTTGGAATTTTAGTCTTTTTAGTAAGGCTACTAAAAGTTTTTGGAAGAAGACCATCACGACTAATACCGTAAATCATACGAGCAAGGGCAAAAACCATTGAGATACAAACTGTAACAAGAGTCAAAATAGCAACTACTGAAATATAATTTGCAGCCCAAGGCATTCCAACATGACGAAGGGCAAAGGCTAAAGGATCTGCCACATTTAACTTAGTATAATTAACCATACCAGTAAGGATAAGAGTTACAACGATGTAAAGTAAAGCTACAATAGCTAGGGCTCCACCAATACCACGCGGTACTGATTTTTGAGGTTCAATCGCTTCATCAGCAGCTGTACCTATTGATTCATAACCTAAGAAGGCAAAGAACATGATAGCAGCTCCACCAAGGATTCCCTTGTTTTGACTAGGATCTCCAAAGAACGATCCCCATCCGTAAGGAGAGAAGTTAGACCAATTTTCAGGCTTAATAAAGAAAATACCTACGATGATAAAGAGGGCTAAGGCTGAAAACTTAAGGGCAACCAGGGCACCATTAAAGCGAAGGGCAACCTTTGAATCCATAAGAACGATACCAGTTACCAAGAGAATTACAAGAACCGGTAGAATATCAATGTAAGTTCCTTGAGCTGGATCAAATGGTCCACTTAGAGCTGTTGGTAGGTTAATGTGAAAAAGTCCTTTTAAATATGAAGCCCAACCACTTGCAACACCAGAAACGGCTGATAAAAACTCCATAATAACAAGCCATCCTGCAATCCAAGCTATAAATTCTCCAAAAATAGCATACAGATAACCATAAGGACCTCCAATTACAGGTAAACGAGATGCAAATTCAGCAAAGAATAGTCCTGAAATACCTACTGCTAGTGCAGCAATAATGATTGATATAACAAGGGCAGGTCCTGCATATTCTGCTGCTCCAATACCTGTAATAGTGAATATTCCACTACCAACTACTGCTCCAAGTCCTAGAAAAATAAGATCAAAGGTCCTTAAATGCCTTTTCATCTCAGTCTTTCCTGAACTCAAATTCTTCTTACGAAAGATGTTCATAAATTATTCCTCTTAAAAAAAAATTCCTCCATTGCGATATTTCCATAATATTCACACAGTTTAAAGGTATTTTCAATTTTACTATAAATAAAATCAAAAAACAAGGTAATAACAAGAGTTAATAAAATCACAAAAAAAGCAACTGATACTAATCAGTTGCTTCTCCTTCTTCCTTTTCTTCAATGACTTGACGGCTGTGGTCAATCTTATCTGATTCAGCCTTAGCTTCCTCATAAGTTTGTGCAACCTCAGGTTCGTCATCAACGAAGTCTGCTGGCATCTTACCAGTCTTATAGATACTCATAATTTGACGAGCATCAAGAGTTTCATATTTAAGTAAAGCCATAGCAATATTTTTATGGGCTTCACGGTTGTCTTCAATGATTTGAAGAGCCTTGTTGTGAGCTTCTGAAATAATGCGGCGTACCTCTTCATCAATAGCAACAGCAGTCGCCTCACTATAGCCCTTAGTTTGACCGTAGTCACGGCCAACAAAGACTGACTGGTTACCTTCATATTGAACAGTACCAAGTAAATCACTCATTCCGTATTGAGTTACCATGGCACGAGCCAGCTGAGTTGCTTGCTCAAAGTCATTTGAAGCACCAGTTGTAATTTGATTGAAGATAATTTCCTCAGCACTACGTCCTCCAAGGAGTCCTGCAAGACGTTCTTGCATGTCTTCCTTAGATAGAAGCATTTGATCCTCTTTTGGAAGGGAAATCATATATCCACCGGCACGTCCACGAGGGACAATTGTTACCTTGTGAACCACATTGGCATTAGATAAAACAAGTCCTACGATTGTATGTCCTGCCTCATGGTAGGCCACAACTTCACGTTCCTTATCAGATACCTTTTTATCACGCTTAGCAGGACCGGCAATAACTCGGTCTTCTGCCTCATCGATATCACTGGCATCAATGACTTTTTTATCACGACGGGCTGCTACAAGCGCTGCCTCATTAAGGACATTTTCAAGGTCTGCTCCTACAAAACCAGGTGTCTGCTGAGCTACAACCTTAAGGTCAACGTCAGGTCCAAGTGGTTTGTTTTTAGCATGAACGCGAAGGACTGCTTCACGACCCTTAACATCAGGTGCTCCGACTAAAATTTTACGGTCAAAACGTCCTGGACGAAGAAGGGCTGGATCCAACACGTCACTACGGTTGGTTGCAGCAATCACGATAATACCTTCATTACCTTGGAAACCATCCATCTCAACAAGCAGTTGGTTGAGGGTTTGTTCACGTTCATCGTTTCCACCGCCCATACCGGCTCCACGTTGGCGACCAACTGCATCGATTTCATCGATAAAGATAATAGCTGGAGCATTTTTCTTAGCATTTTCGAAGAGGTCACGTACACGGCTAGCACCGACTCCGACAAACATCTCAACAAAATCAGAACCTGAAATTGAGAAGAACGGAACGCCAGCTTCACCGGCTACAGCTTTAGCTAGAAGGGTTTTACCAGTTCCCGGAGGTCCCTCAAGAAGGACACCTGCAGGAATGCGAGCTCCAAGATCCGTAAATTTCTTAGGATTCTTAAGGAACTCAACAACCTCAACCAACTCTTGCTTTTCTTCTTCAGCTCCTGCAACATCCTGGAAGCGAACCTTAACAGCAGCTCCGTCTTGTTGCTTAGCCTTAGATTTACCAAAGTTCATGGCATTTCCAGCACCACCACGGCCTCCACCGTTAGCACCCATCATCATGTAGAAGAAGCCAACTAAAAGGATTAGTGGTAAAAATGACATCAAGTAGCTAAGCCATACACCACTCGAACTTTCAGGTGTCACCTTAATCTCAACTCCAGCATCATTTGATAATTGTTGGATTTCTGCAATCGTTGAATCATTGGTTAAAACAAGGGTTTTATACTTGCTTACCTTAACGCTTGAAGAGCCAAATAATTTTAACTCAGAATCGGTCGTAACTGATTTTTCAGACTTGTAGTCACCTTTGATTTCTAAGAGACCGTTAGAGGGTTGATAGCTAATGTTTTCAATCTCACCAGCCTTTAACTCCTTAACAAATTCCGTATAATCCACCTTATTTACTGAAGTAGAAGTATCACCTAAAAACCAATTAAGACCAAATACTACAGCAATGACAAGTAGGACGTACAAAAAGGAATTTTTTACAAAACCATTGTTTTTCCTATTGTTATTCATCTATATCCTTTTCTAAAACTTTAATTTTTATATATTATGACAGAATTCTTATAAAATTCCAATTATAAGCACCGGCAAAGGTTCTAAACACTTATATCTAGTAAATTATAAGACATGAGCCCCAAAATAGATATGGTACTTAAGACTGGTTTATTGGTAAACTTCTTCCTTTAAAACACCAATGTATGGTAAATTACGGTAATTTTCATCGAAATCAAGACCATAACCTACAACAAACTCATTTGGCACTTCAAAACCAACATAGTCAGCTGTAATATCAACAACACGACCTTCAGGTTTATCAAGTAAGGTTACAATTTTAACAGAGTTAGCCTTACGGTGCTCTAAAAGTTCAGCAAGATATTTAAGAGTACGACCTGTGTCGATAATATCTTCAACGATTAAAATATCACGACCTTCAACACTTGTATCAAGGTCTTTAATTAATTTAACTTCACCACTTGATGAAGTTCCTCCGTGGTAGCTTGAAACAACCATGAAGTCCATCTCTAGGTGTGTATCAATTCGCTTAGTAAGGTCTGCTAAGAAAGGAACTGAACCCTTAAGAATTCCAACAACTAGTGGATTTTTCCCCTGGTAATCTTCTGTAAGGGTACGGCCTAATTCAACAGCACGCTCCTGTAATTCATCTTCTGAAACCAAAATTTTCTTTATATCTTGTTCTAACATTTTTTCACCTCTCATAGTAGTATAAAGTATCTTTAATTTTAGCATTTTTAAGCGATTTACTCAAATCACTTGTAGCTAGCCCAAGAATTTCGTAGATTTCTCCATCAACAATCAAAATCTGAGCATTATCCCTCACAAGTAAAGGAATTTTTTGGTCAATAAAATATCGCCTCAACTTCTTGTTTATCCCATTTATTAAGATTTTATCCCCAGCCTGTCTATTTCTTGTGGAAAAGTCAGCATTCTGTGGAATATAAACCTCCCGGTAGTCTTTCGCGTCTGGCTTTATTCTTGAAATTTCAAACTGAGGGGTCTCAAGAGTGTGATCCTGCCTTACAAAATAAAAACTATCCTTGTCTTTAACAAATCTGTAGTCCTTAGAGATATCAGAGATAAACTGACCAGGCCTTGTAATAACTTGGTAAAGCTCAGTAAACTGCTTTCTACCAATCTTTAAATCAGGAAATTTCCCTAGGTAATCTTGCAAAATAAAGTGTCTGAGAGATTCACTCTGCTTCATAAAAATAGCCAAATCTATCTTTTGATCTGACAGACCCAGTCTTGAGATATTTTCCTCAATCACATTCAGAGCCATGTTGACTTCTCTAGTCAGGGATAAAATTCCCTCCTTAAAAGACGGATTAATCTCCTCTAGTTGAGGAATTATTTGATTTCTAATCTTATTTCTTAGATATACATTTTCCCTATTAGTATAATCATCAAAAAAATTTACCGTCTTGAAATCAGATTTATTAAATGGCAAAAGGGGCCTAATTAATTCTCCTGTTGCAAATTCTTGCCTTTCCTTAATTCCAGTAAGATGACGCAAACGATTACCCCTTATTTCCCTCATAAGGACTGTCTCAACTATATCATCTGCATGATGGGCAGTCACAAGAGCTGTAAAGTCGTATGTAAACATAAGTTCCCTAAAAAAGGAATATCTGAACTCACGTCCCTTATCTTCAGAGAATTCTCCTGTAAACTCTCTTGTAAAGATAGGTATGGATAAACCCTCCATCCGGTCCTTTAAGATTCTTTCTTCCGTGTCACTTTCTGATCTTTGCTTATGGTTTACATGGGCAATACCAAGTTCAATCCCAAGCTCCCCCCTTAAATCATAAAGTAAGTCAAAAAGGGTCTGAGAATCTACGCCACCAGAAAGTGCAATCAAAACTTTTTTGTGGCCCTTAAATAAGCCCTTCTCTTCTACTGATTTTAAGAATCTATCCTTCAGATTGTCCACAGACTAACCCTCCTTCAAAATATCGTACACTTCTTTTGATAGCCTACTGATTAGTTCAATATCCACATCATTTTGGGTTTCAATACTTATTACATAAGGTCTTGAACTTTCAACTATAGCCACATCATGATGAAAATCATATGCTTCACCAATTTTATGGGCAACTTCTAAATCACCAGGTAGATATTTGCAAATTCTTTGATTATCAAAATCAGTATTTTTTAAAGCCTGATAACTTTGTCCATTAAGCTTGTGTAACTCTACCATCAACCTAGCTGACATCCTGCTTGAGGCCAGTCGATCCACTAAATTCCATTTTCGACCAGCCAGTTGACTAATATCTGCATCAAATGCTTCCCTATCAGTTTCGCACAAATAATAGGCCAGTAGATTACTTGCAACATTATCAGAATGTTTCCCAGTATAGGAAATAAGATCGGATAATTTATAATCCTTATTGTCAGCCTCTTTACTCAAGACGCCACTCCCTGCAGGTTGAAAGGCAAAACTGCCATTATTTACAGCATCAATATACTTATAGGACTGATTAGGATCCAGACCAGCCAGAATTTGTTTTTGGACCCAATATAAAATAGGAAGTTTGGCTAGACTGGCTGAGTACATCAGGGAATCAGGATTTATAGAGGCACTTTCTTCAGAGGCCAAATCCTGAATGTAAATGGAAAAGTTATCACTATTATAATTGTCATTTAATAACCTTTGAATTTTTTCATAGGAAGGATTCAAATCGGTTAATTGGTCTTTTTTTATCCAGGTAAGTTCACCCTGATTTTCAAAAGACACAAAAATCTGCCCGTCAATTTCAATTTCATCCTGTAAAGATAAATTTACACCTTCATTTACATAGTTGTAAATAATATTTAAATTTTCCTGGGGTAGTTTATAGCTTCTAGTCGATGATTTTACAGTTTTTATTTCATCAATTGTTTTTTTATAGGCTATTTCAGTAGTATGAATCAAGGATTTCAAAGCTGGTACATAAGAATTATCCTCCATTTGAAAGAGCATTATTCCAGAGCTTGATTCAATCAAGGATTTTATTTTCAAATTAGTAAAAGCTTCAATCATTCTACTTTTAACTGTCAATTCCTTGTCAATGTATGTCCAAGTATCTGTAAAGACACTTGCATGCTTTGGCATTAATTGGTAGTACTTATCTAAATCACTACTAATCTCAGTTGCCGCTGCCTCTTTTTCCTTGAGTTTATTGTAAGTATATGTCCCAATTCCCAAAGTCAAAAGAGAGGTAAAAACCAATAAATATTTTGTTTTTTTCAAAAATATTCCTCACTTTAAGACAAGTAAAACATCAACTTCTGTCAATCAAAAGTTGATGTTTTACTTGTCTAATGTTTTCCGAATTTCCTTATTCTTTTCCTGTATATCCTCAAGAACTTGGTACGAATCCGCTAAAAAATTTTCGTATTTTTCAGAGAAAGACTCTGCTAGTATTTCAAGATTCAATTTTCCGTCAGAAGTTTCTTCTAAAATCTTTATCAAGACTAAATCTCCCTTGTGGTAAACTCCTTTTTTAGGAACATTCGCCCACCGGGCAAGACCACTTCGGTTATCGTCTAAATCGATAAAAATACCAAATCTTGTTACATTAGAAATTTCGTATCTCTTCTTATTCATTTTCTTTACTTGTATTAGAATGACTTATTAGCTCAGGGATATTAAAAATGAGCTCGCCATCCCTTGAATAGAAGTACTTAGCACGCGCATACTTGGCAACATAGTCGTCATCTTGTAATTTAACAACCTGCTTTTCCTTAAGAGCAATCGACTGAGTAAGTTTGTCATTTTCTTCATTGTAGGTCTTCTCAAGAGCAATATTTCTCTTTAAATCTTGATAACCTGAAACAAGATTCAAAGCTGCAAAAGATAAAACCATGGCAGAGACAACTAAAACAATACCCATATGCCTACGATCTAAGAATCTTCCCTTAGCAAGTTTATTCTTTTTAGTCATTTGCATATTGGTATAATCATTATTGAGCCTAACAACCTTCTTTTTCTTGGTCATCTTGATTCAACCTCTTCTCGCTAATCAACTCATACATTTTACTTGCATCTTCTTTTTTAGTACTATCTTTTGTTTCCAGTACACGTACTTCAACAATTTTATTTCCAAATTGGATTGTTAGAAGGTCTCCGTACTTCACAGTACTTGAACTTTTAGCCAATACACCATTAAGTTTTATTCTTCCCTTATCAGCGACTTCTTTAGCGACGGTACGTCTTTTGATAAGTCTACTTACTTTTAAAAATTTATCTAATCTCATGACTAGATTATAACACAAAAAAATATTAGTTTAAAATTATCTACAAATATTTTTAAAGATTTATTTCATCCCACAAACTTTTTGGAAAGGCCTTAAGTTTTTTACAAGAAATTAAAAAGACGAGGGCTGATCCAGTAATTATTAAGAGGACTTTAAGGGCTTGTAAAAGTCGATGTTCCACGTGAAACATTTCTGAACCAAAGTAGATAACAAGGACCATTAAAGCTAGAGATATCAAGTATTTAAAATTAAATAGCTGCTTAGGAAACTTACGGCTAATCAAAATATAAAGAACCAGGACTAACAGCAAGCTAATAAAACTTGAAGAACTTGCTCCGCTTAGGCCAAAACTTTTTGTAAGAGGAGAGGTTAAGCCTAATTTAACAACCAAACCTATGAGAAGAACCAAGGCTGATACCTTGTTTTTTCCTTCAAGAAATAAAAGATGGTGGTAGAATTGAATAATCCCAACAAGAGCAACCTGGCTTGAAAAAATAATCAAGGCCTCAGACTGACTATTACTCTTAAATAAAACCACATTCATTTGAGGTAAAAGAAGACACAAGCCCACAGTTAAAGTTATGGACAGGTAAATAACCAGGTCAAATATGGTTTTAAGATAATTATCATCTTTTTTTAAACTAAGTTTAGGCAGGGCATTGGTAAAAATCGAGGTAACAAAGACCAATCCAAGCTGTAAAAAAGGTTGCCCCCGGTCGTAAATTCCCTTTAAAATCTCCGCTTGACTACTACTATAGCCACTAGCAACTAAACTATCTTTAACAGTAAATACGTCGATTAATTGAAAAATTAACATATAAATCATGAAAAAGACAAAGACTAGCGATGATAGACCAAATTCCCTAATGATTTTTACTTTATCACTAATCTTCCAAAAGGAATTGAATAAAGTTTTAATCTCTAGGTTTGATTTTAACATCAGATATGACAAGGCAACTAGGCCAGCAAAGAAACTACCTAGCATGGCAAGCGAACTTACCAGATAAACATCCTTATTGAAACTAATAAAACTTGTGGCAGCCAAAATTATCATTGACACCCTTACAAGCTGCTCAAGTAACTGAGAAATAGCTGTTGTCTGCATGTCAAGTTTACTCTGATTTACACCCCTGTAAAGGGATAGAAAAGGTACTAACAACAAGGGCAGAACTGATGAAATTAAAGGTCCTGCTAAATCTTTTGTCCCCATGGCCTTGGCCAAAGGTAGAGAAAAAAGAGATAGGACTACAAAGGCTGTAACTGAAAGAAAAAGTGTCACCTGAAAGAATTGCCCCCTTACCTCATCAGGCTTTTCTGACGTATTGAGTAAACTTGATAGGAAATTAGGCAGAGCTGTAAGACTAAGGCAGGTCACAATGGCATAGAATGGATAAACCTGTTGATAGGCGTAAAAACCCAAATCCCCCACTATATTTTGGTAGGGAAAACGATAGAGGGCAGACAGTATTTTTCCTATCAAACTAGAAATAATTAAAATGTTTACCCCTTTAATCTTTTTGGACATCTAATCCTCCTCTGCCTGGTCTTTCCCTTGCTGCTTGGTATCCCTAATTTCACTTAACCTTTCAGTAAAGTTTACAAGTTCCGTCAAATAATTTACACTCTTAACCTGTTTAATTTCAAAGCGGAGTACCATAACACCAGCCTCTTCTCCAATTTTTACAGGTAAATCAGTTTTAGACAGGGCATCAAAATAATCCTGAGGCAGATAGGTATTTTTCGCCAAACTAGACATGGTGTAAATGATCTTGTCAGCCTTCTTCACAATTTTTTCGACAAGGGCATTATCAGCATAGTGTTTTAATAAACCAACCTCAAGCAAGTAGGCTACAGGATCTGGATAGTCGCCAAAACGGTCAATTAACTCGTCTTGGATGTTTTCATAGTCCAGGCGACTGCCAATCTCTCTGATTCTCTTATATATTTCAATCTTTTGTCTCTCGTCGGTAATATATGTTGACGGGATAAAGGCGTCAATACCAATATTAATCTCGGCACTAGTTGTTGATTTAGATTTTTTCCGACCCAGACGATTATTAACAGAATCCTCAAGGAGTTGGCTATAAAGATCAAAACCAACGCTTTCAATAAATCCTGATTGCTCAGCACCGAGCAGATTACCCGCTCCCCTAATTGATAGGTCTCTCATGGCAATCTTAAAGCCACTACCAAGCTCTGTAAATCCTTTAATAGCATCTAGTCTCTTTTCACTGACCTCTGTCAACTGCTTACTTGGATCATACATAAAATAAGCATAGGCTATCCGGTTACTCCTACCAACACGCCCTCTCAACTGATAAAGCTGGGAAAGTCCCATATAATCAGCATTTTCAACAAAAAGAGTATTGGCATTAGGAATATCAACACCGGTTTCAATAATTGTTGTTGTAACTAAGATATCATATTCCCCATTAATAAAGTCAAGTAGGGTATCCTCCAACTGAACTTCATTCATTTGGCCATGGACATAACCAATTCTTGCCTCAGGGATTAATTCTGACAGTTGATTTACCTTTTGCTCAATGGTGTCAACCCTATTGTAAAGGTAAAAGATTTGACCTCCCCTACTTATTTCACGAAGACTGGCATCACGAACCACCCCGTAATTAAGTTCCATTACATAGGTCTGAACAGGATACCTGTTAGTAGGCGGAGTTTCAATAACTGAAAGATCGCGAATTCCAAGCATTGACATGTGTAAAGTTCTTGGGATTGGAGTAGCTGTAAGGGTCAAAACATCAACCTGGGATTTCAACTCTTTCAATCTTTCCTTATGCTTTACACCAAACCTCTGCTCCTCGTCAATTATCATCAGTCCAAGATCAAAGAATTCAACATCCTTGGATAAAATTCTATGGGTTCCAACAATTATGTCAATCCTTCCCTTTTTTAAGTCGTCAAGGATTTTAGTCTGTTGGGCCTTGGTTTGAAAGCGTGAAAGAACTGCTATTTCAACACCAAATTCATTAAAACGATCTAGCATAGTCTTATAATGCTGCTCAGCAAGTACAGTTGTCGGAACAAGGACTGCTACCTGCTTGTGATTATTTACAGCCTTAAAGGCTGCCCTCATGGCTACCTCTGTTTTCCCAAAACCAACATCACCCACTAATAAACGGTCCATGGGTCTATCTTTTTCCATGTCCTTTTTAATTTCACCAATACTTCTCAGCTGATCTTCAGTTTCAACAAATGAAAAGTTATTATCGAACTCAGACTCTCCTTTTTCATCCCTGGTAAAGGCAAAACCCTTTTGACTTTGACGAATAGCGTAAAGTTTAATTAAATCATCAGATATGTCTTCAACTTGCTTGTTTACAGTCTTCATGGTCCGCTTCCAGCGGCCATCATTTAATTTATTTATCTTAGGTGCTTTACCTTCACTTGCTGTGTATTTGGTCAGCATGTCAAGTTGATCAATTGGAACAGATATCCTATCTGAATTTTGATATTGAATGGTCAAATAGTCCCTATGAACCCCGCCGATTTCAATGGTCTCAATTCCTAAATACTTACCTATACCATGATTTTTATGAACAACAAAGTCACCAATTTCAAGTTCATTGTAATCTTTCAAACGTTCAGCATTTGAAATTTTACTTGAACGCCTTATTTTTTTCTTGCGAACCTTTCCAAAAATTTCAGCCTCAGTAATTACTACTAATTTTTCATCTAAAAAATTAAAACCCTTGGAAATTACAGTTGATGAAATCAAGTTTACCTGATTCTTCTTTAAGTTGTCTTCAGCTACTTCCTTAAAATCCAATCCCTCATCCCTAAGGGCTTCTTCCATTTTCCCGTATTTTTGAGGGCTGGCTAAGAGAACAACTGTGTACTTATTTTTTATAAATCTTGCAATTTCAGCAGTAAGAAGGGGAAGTTGACCAAAGAAATCCTGCATGCTATGTTGATTAAAATTATAAATGGCATCAAATCTAAGGTTACCTAGACCCTTTTGAAAATTAGAAAAAAAGGTTGAAGGCTTATAATTTCTAACCTTGGACATGGTATCAGCTAGATACTGCTGTCCATCTATATAGTGATTTAAGGTCTTCTCACTGACAATAAAATCACCCAGTTCAAGGTTAATCCTATTGTTCATTTCATTTATTTTTTGAAAATCATCAATAAAAATCTCGATATTTTTAGGAAAATAATCAAGAAGGGTTGTCTTTTCTTGATAGAAAAACTCCGAAAATTTTCGTAAATCCCTATGATAATGATTGTTCTTCGAAGCGGCAATAATCTCCTCTAAGTAAGATCTAGCCTTTAAATCGGTTGTTTCTTCATGAACCTCTTCAAGCTTTTTAAGACCCCTAGAAAACTCAGCTTCACTTAAAATGAAGTCACTAGCAGCCTTTACTTCAAAACTGTCAATCTGTTGTAAAGAACGTTGACTCTCTACATCAAAAAATCTAATCCCGTCTACTTCATCTCCAAAAAATTCAATTCTTACAGGATAATCAGCATCCAAAGGGTAAATATCAATAATATCTCCTCTTTGAGAGAATTCACCTGGAGCCATGACTCTTTGAGTCTTATCGTAGCCTACACGATTTAAGAGACTAACTAAAGCTTTTAAATCATATTCTTGGCCAACCTCAATAACTTGACAACTATTTTTATACTTATCAACCTGAGGTAGAAACTGTCTTAAACTCAAAAAAGGAACAATTACAAAACCTTCTTTTTGAGGGTCTATTAAAAAATCTAAGGCTGCCAACCTATAGGCAAGACGATCCTTACTCGCGATAGCATACTCTGCGTAAACATTATCATCAGAAAAAAATTGACTGACATGTTCTTCTCCCAAAAGGGCTGTTAATTCCTCATAAAGTTCACTGGCATGATACTGACTATCAGTTACAATCACAAATTTACTAGGACTATTCTTATAAGCATTGGCCATAACCAAAGACTTTATATTCCCAGATAAACCCAAAACAAGTTGCCTTGACAAGCTTGTAAACTTACTTTGCCATGTTTGTAAACTCTTATTATCATTTAAAAAACTTATAAGATCCATATCAATTACCATTATACTTATTCATACAAGCTATAAAATCATTATTATTTATATAATCCTCACAAGCCTGACAAGCTTTTTCTATAGCTAAATCAATTGAAATACTGTCATCGGTATCAAACTTCCCTAAAACATGATCAGGAACTTTCATACCATGCTTGGGACGGCCTATTCCGATTTTGATGCGGTTAAATACAGGACTTCCTGTGTGAGCTATAATGCTTTTAATTCCATTATGACCTCCTGCTGAACCCTTTGCTCTAAGACGAATCTTTCCAGGGTCCATATCCAAATCATCATAGATAACAAGAAGATTCTCGTTATCTAGACCATAGTAAGAAAGGAGGGGACCAACCGCCTTGCCTGATTCATTCATGAAAGTTACAGGTTTTACTAGATAAATTTTTTCACCATTAATAAAAGTTGTTGCAATATCTGCCGCAAAAGTTTTATCTCTTGTAAAGGTTAAATTATATTCTTTAGCCAAATCGTCTACAACCATGAAACCAACATTATGTCTAGTGTCCTTGTATTTACTTCCTGGATTCCCTAATCCAACTATCATTTTTGTCATAATTTTCTCCTGTATATTTACAAAGAGGTTTACATAAATGTAAACCTCTTTTACTTAATTATTAAACGTTAAAACGGAATTCCAAAATATCACCATCTTGGACAACATATTCTTTTCCTTCTTCACGCAGACGTCCTGCTTCACGAACAGCACGTTCGCTACCATATTGTAAAAGGTCATCGTAAGCCATGGTTACTGCTCTAATAAAGCCTTTTTCAAAATCACTGTGGATGATTCCAGCAGCTTGTGGTGCTTTCATTCCGCGTTTGAAGGTCCAAGCGCGAACTTCTTTTTCACCAGCTGTAAAGTAGGTTCCAAGACCTAGTAAGTGGTAAGCTGCACGTGTTAGCTTGTCAACACCTGATTCAGTAAGACCGATAGCTTCCAAAAATTCCAGCTTCTCTTCTTCTTCATCAAGCATTGAAATTTCTTCTTCAACCTTGGCTGAGATTACAACTACGTCAGCATTTTCAGTTGCCGCAAAATCACGAATTTGCTTAACATATTCAATGGCTTCTGGATCAGCCACTTCATCTTCAGAGACATTTGCTACATAAAGAACTGGTTTAGTTGTAAGTAAGAAGAGTCCTTTTACAACCTTTTCTTCGTCTTCGTTGAATTCAATTGTTCTTGCTGATTTTCCGTCTTCAAGAACAGGCTTGATTTTTTCAAGAACCGCAAACTCAGCCTGAGCATCTTTGTCTTTTGTCGTGCGGGCGATTTTTTCAACACGGGCAATACGCTTGTTAACTGACTCAAGGTCAGCAAGGATAAGTTCCAGGTTGATTGTTTCAATATCAGCCATAGGATCAACAAAGTCACCCTCACGGTTTTGCTCACGCATAACATTTTCATCATCAAAGGCACGAACCACGTGGACGATTGCGTCAACCTCACGGATGTTGGCCAGGAATTTGTTTCCTAGACCTTCACCACGGCTGGCACCACGCACGATACCTGCGATATCAGTGAACTCAAAAGTTGTTGGAACTGTCTTTTTAGGTTTAACCAGTTCAGTTAGTTTTTGCAGGCGGGCATCGGGTACCTCAACCATCCCAACATTTGGGTCGATTGTGGCAAACGGATAGTTTGCAGCCTCAGCTCCGGCCTGTGTAATTGCATTGAAAAGCGTTGATTTACCAACGTTTGGTAGACCAACAATACCAGCTGTTAAAGCCATTCTTGTCTCCTATTAATATATATTTAATCTTTAATTTTATAAAACTTTTTTTAATTTTTTTTCAAAATCACGGCGACTCATCATAACTATATGATTGCAGTTGGTACATCTGATTTTAATATCTGCACCCATTCTGATGATCTCCCAACGATTTGCTTTTTTTCCAGTCGATTTAACTGTACAGGCATGAGGTTTCTTCATCTCAACAAAATCACCTAAATCATATGTCATTTATCTGGCCTCCCCATAAGATTAGCATGTTAATTTTACTATAAAGTAACTAAAAAATCAATTTATCCAGATGTAAATCAGTCCATCTTGTGAACAATTACATGTCCTGGTCCACCCAATAAAATTAAGTATTTTTCCACCTTTTCAATCTTGTAACTCATCTTTAAAGCTTGCCCGTAAAGATCCATTTGAAGTTTGTAACGACTGGTAAGTTTAGGAATTTGTTTGCTACTTGTAAATCGGTCAGTTTTATAGTCAAAAAGAATAATTTTGTCCCCAATACGGAAAAAACCATCGACAATTCCCCGAATCAAGTATTGCTCATCTGCTTCTGGATCTGTTTTCAACATGGAAAAAGGAGCCTCTCTTGTTAAATTTTCCCTGTTATCAATCATAAACCTGCCAAAGTCACTGGTAAAAAAGGTAGCTATCTTATCTAAGTCAATTGCCTTTTTTACATCTTTTCTTGCTGCAACCTGATTTAAAGTCTTCTTTAAGCCCTCAAGACTTGTATCCTCTAGATTTACTAGTTGCATAAGCTCATGGACTGCACTTCCTATTTCACTAGCCTTTACTTTATTGTTTACATCAAGTGTAAACTCGTGTAAAGAATCGTTTACTCCTTTAGCTACCGGCTCTACCTCTATTATCTGCTCATATCTCTTCTTAATTTGACTAGGTGTTTGAATGGTCGGAAGGTCTATGGCCTTAGCGTACTTTGCATTCATTTCATCTGCAGAGTCAAGAACCCGTCTAGCTTCCTTCACATCATCGATATAGATAACCTCATCATCAAATTCCTTAAGTTCTAGTTTTACCTTATCAAAGGTGGATTCAACTTGGTCAGTTTCTTGCCTTTCTACTAATTTCACTAGATTAATTATTAACTTCAAACGATTTGAAATAAATTTCTCGCCTTCAATGAGTTCATCCAAACTTTGACCGTCATGAGCACTGATTAGGGATAACAACCAATCTCTATAAGATCTTGCATTCTTCCTAGACTTAAAATCTAGTTTAGAATAATCTAAGTGTGCGGATTGGTATTTAGTCCTTAGTCCATTTTCAGAAGTTGACGATATTATGTAAAGTTTCTTTGCAGTACGTGTAAAAGCAACGTAAAGAATTCTCATTTCTTCTGCTAAACTGGCACGAAGATTTTCCTCTCGGTTGATTTTGTAGGCGAGAGTTTCCACATTAACTAGGGCAAAAGGAAAGTCTGTCTTTATCCTATTTGCAAAATTGGCCTTATACTGGCTTCCAATACCATTTTCCTTAGATAAAATTACCCTACCATTTAAATCCTTTTCATTGAATCTAGATTCTATCTTCATAAGAAAAACATAATTAAATTCAAGTCCCTTACTTTTATGAATGGTCATTACTCGAACTGAATTATCAGGTAAATCTATATTTACGCTGGCAAGATCATTATTGTGTTCCAAAAATTTATCAATCATTTTGATAAATCGGTAGAGTCCCTTATAACCATTCTTTTCAAAACTACTTGCCCTAGTTAGTAAAGCTTGTAAATTTGCCTGCCTTAAGCTACCATTGACCATTCCCCCTACATACTCATAATAATAAGTATCCTCATAGATTTTCCAGATTAATTTATGTAAAGATACTTTACTAGACATTGTAATCCATTTACTAAAGAGTAAATCAAAATCTTGGAGTTTTTTCCTTAAACTACCATCAATTAGATCCATCCTTTGGCCTGAATCCTCAGCAACCATCTGATATTTACTATAAAAAGGAAGACTCTCTTCTGTTTGGAGGGAGATTCTAAAAAGATCATCTTCTGTAAAGTCAAACATGGGTGAATTTAAGAGGGCAACAAAGGAAATATCCTGGAGGGGATTGTCAATTGCCCGCAAACTCTCAAGCATAACCCTAACTTCCATTGACTCCAAATAATTATTCCGGCCTTCATCAAGAACCACGGGAATTCCCATGGATGTTAGAATATCCTCAATCTCATTGTTGTTGGTCTTACTTCTGACAAGAATTACCATTTCCTTATAATCCTTACCTTGCGCCCGTAACTCCTTGATCTTATTACCTATTATCGTAATTTCATTCCTAACTGCCGATTGATTTTCAAAATTTCCTGGAATTTTAGGAAGAGATGTTTCCTTTTCTTCATAGTAAAGTAGGAGTTCTGGATAATTTTCAGGATCTTCCTCCTCAGAAAATTCATTAGATCCAAAAACAAGCTTCTCCTCTTGTCCGTAGTTCATCTGCCCTAGGTTTTCATCCATTATAGATTCAAAAAAGTTATTCGTAAAGTTTAAAACTTCAACCCTACTTCGAAAATTTTCTTTTAATCTAATTAATTTCCCCCCTAAATTCTGTCCATAAGCAAGATATTTAGTAAGAAACAAACTTGAATCTGCCTGCCTGAAACTATAGATTGACTGCTTAATATCACCTACCATAAAGAGGTTATCACCCTTACTTATCAGCTGATACAAGGCTTCTTGAACTTGATTGGCATCCTGATATTCATCAATCATAATTTCATTATATTTGTCAGCCAGGTTCCTTCTAATATCTTCATTCTCTTTAAGAATTTTTAAGGCTAGGTGATTAATATCTGCATATTCCAAGAGGTTTTCCCTTAGCTTTGCCTGTAAATAGGCATCATAAAAAGCCAGCGAAAATTTCTGTAAATCTTCCAGCAAGGGCAAGGATTTAGAACTATATTCTTCTACAATCGACGGGTGATTAAGATTATTTATAAATCTTAAAATTGAACCTGGACTACTTTTGCTACCAACCAAGGAATTCTTTAAGGATTTAAACTCCTCCCTTTTTTCCTTAACTAACTCATCATCCGTTTTTCCAAAACGAATATCAAAATTCAAGTTAGAAAAAATACGGCTAAAAGCTTCTAAATCATTATTTATTAGGAAATCAACTAAACTTGGAACCTGATTTAAAAACTCATCAACCTTCTCAACCTGTTTTTTAGTGGTAAAAAGTCCTTCATTCTTAGAGGATTCCATCAAAGATATAAAGTCATAAACATCCTTCTTCCATTCCTCAAAAAATGAATCTGGAAGATCGCTAAATCTAAGATAATTCCTAGCTGCCTTTAGAAAGTCTTCTTGCAGCCAAGAGATAGGATCTTCAGTACTCTCTGCAAAGGAATGAATCTTGTAGATTACCTCTTTAAAACCCTTATTATTACGGTCATTTGAATAATTTTTTGCTAAACTTGTAAACCTTTCTTTACAAGTCCGTAAATCATCAGCTATTTGATCACTTCCTGCCAAATATGCCTCAAAAAGCTCCGCAAAGACTTCCTCTTTTAGGACATCCTGCTCAGCCTTATCCGTCATAAGCCTATAATTTGGATCTAAATCAATGGTATAGTAATATTGCTTTAAAATATAATTGGTATAGGAGTCAGTTGTTCCAATATGAGCAGCGTCAAGACCTTGTAAAGCTTGTGTAAATAGCTGCCTTTCCACTAAATCCTTGGATTTTCTTCTCTCTTCTCGTAATTTTTTGTCAATCCGACTTCTCAATTCTCCCGCAGCCTTTACAGTAAAGGTTGATATAAAAAGGTCTTCAATCCTAATTCCTTGACGGATCTTTCGAATAATTCTTTCAACCATTACAAAGGTCTTACCACTTCCAGCACTGGCAGCCACAAGAATATTTTGTCCACTATCTGTTATAGCTTGTGTTTGCTCTTTTGTCAGTTTAAGCTCTGTCATCTGAAATCTCCTTAAATATCTCTTCCCTTGATTGCTTGCCAACCTGTCTGGTGTAATTCATATGAATATTTGGTTCAAATTTACAAATCGCCTTCAAATTGCAATATTCACAGCCTAAAACCTTACTTTTCTCAGCAACTGGATTTATTTCAAGCTCACCGTCCAGTAAACTACCGGCTGCTCTCCTATAAAGAATCTCATTGTGGGCGATTAAATCATCAATTTCCTGCTTAGAAAAATAGTTATTTCTACCAATATCATATAGTTTTGTATCTCTTAAGTAAGGAAGATCGTCACCATTAAAAATTCCCTTGTAGGACATTTCCTTGAGAAGTTTGCCTGGAAGATCATCAAGACTCGGTAAATCTTTTAGACTAAACTCTGGATTTTGAAGCCTTAGATAGCTTGCCCCCCAAATATCCTTTGAATAATTTCGTCTTAAGATGTCTAAATAAGTCATAAACTGCAGGCTTTGACCACTAAAGGCCTTATTCAGATCAAAGAATAAATTACCTGACTTATAGTCGATAATCCCAATCTTGTCTGATATCTTATCAATCCGGTCAATTTTACCCCTCAGTTTCAAATCATGACGTTCATCAATTTTAACCGAATAGTCGGTGAGCTCAGATTGTGGAAAACCAAATGTTTCCTCAAACTTCTCAGGACTTATATTTCCTTCATTTACAACATTCAAAAGCATGGTTGATGTTTGCTCAATGATATCAATTAGATTTTGATAAAGGTATTTTCCAGTTTCATTTTGAAAATAATAACGGTAATTTCTTTCTGAATAAACATCCTTTAATGAGGCCTTGAGATTCTTATCAAAATTCTCGGAGCTAGGTCCAATAAGCATTAATCGTTCAAAAACTTCATGGAAATAGTTCCCAGAAATTCTAGAATCAAGTGACAAAGTTTCTAACTCTTTTAATAGTAGAGTGTTGTTAATAAAGTACTTATATTGACAGTTGTAGAAGTTCTCAAATGAAGATACTGAAGCATATATTTTATCCTTATAGAAGGTATCTAGTACGTCCTTTGATATCTTACTTGGCTTAATATCATCTTTTGCCCCCTCAATAATCTTATTGTATTGGGGATTGTTTTTTAAAATCCTTGTCAAGCTTCGCCAGAAGGCTAGTCTTGTGGAAGAGTCCTTGAGAGATGATTCATCCTGCATCAAACGCTCTAGTTTACCAATATTAGCAAGAAGACCTGGATAATTACCTATCTCTTCAAGGCCAGATGCAAGACTTATTCCGCTTTTTACCTGAAGTTCTATCCCCTTATCCACTAAAAATTTAAGGTAGGGAGAAAAATCTTCCTGGCTAGAGTCATAAACCTGTGGATAAGATAAAATTAACCTTTCTGTTGCAGCATTAAAAAGAGATAGGGCATTATAAATATTCTTAGCACTACTTGTTTGACTCAACTGATCAACAAACTTACTAACATTTTCCCCAGATTGATCATTACTCTTCAGCGATTCATTAATTTTTAGCCTATCATCATCTGAAAGAAGGGTGGTATTTGATTTGCTTTTAGGAAAATTATTCTGACTAAGACCAAGAACATAAACATACTTAGAGCTCCTAGGTTCAACAAGTTCATAATCCCTAACCTTAACAACATCAACATTGGCTGGGATTCCTCGGTAAGTGGCTGCTGCAAGACCAGAATAGAGAAGCTCCAAAAATTCTTCCATTGTTAGTTTCTGACCTTCAAAAACCTCTGAAAATTCTTCAATACTAAGAAGCATCAAATCCCACACCTGCTGATGACGATTAGCTGTTGCAAAGTCATTGTTATCCTCAGCTTCTGTGTATAACCTGTCCATAATCTGGATAACTGAGGCATCTTTAAGGAAATCTTTGAAGTCTTTTATGACATTTTTTGCAAGTTTTCTTCTATTATAAGTAGTTATTTTTTGTAAGGGTGAATTTTCTCCGAAAAGTCCTTCTCTTAATTCATTTACCCTAGAAAGATCTTCATCTGCAAGAATACCTGTAAAATCATTAAGGTAATTCTTTCTTCCATTAATATTATTTGCTGCAAGATAAAATTCAAAATCATAAACGTCATCTAAATTATAAGCAATTGGAAAATAGATTTGCGCCTTTAGGAGATTTATAACATCATTTAAACTGTAATTGTAACGCTTAAGACGAATAATATTTTCAATCAAGGTAATCAAGGGATGATCACGCATTAACTCTTCCTTAGAATAGAAGATTGGGATTTCATACATTGAAAAGATTTGTTCTAGTTTTATCTGGTAATTATCCGCATCCCCTACTAGAACCTCAATATCCTTGTACCGAACACCTTTACTTACAAGTTGTCTAATCTCCTTGGCTGCATATTCAATCTCTTCTTTTTGATTTACAGCTTGCCAAACCTTTACACGTTCAGTTTCAAGTTTCCCCAAATCAAGATTGAAGCTTTTTGTTGAAGTAGGATCATTTTCATTCTCCCATGCTTTGGAAATTTGCGTAAAGATTGGATTTACATCGGTATTTACAAAATACTCAACTTCAGCTGCAAAATGATGTTTGAATCTGAGCATCATCTCAACTGAATTTTGATAGACACTTCCTTGTAAGTAGTTAGATGTAAACGCTTCTTTACTGGAATAAGTCCCAATTATAAGACTTGAAACCTTCTGACTTAACACCGATATAAGTCTTTCTTCTTCGGCTGAAAATCTAGAATATCCATCAACTATAACAACTAAATCCTGTAAATTTTTAGTAAATTTGTCATTTACAAGATCGTCAATAAAGCTATCAAGCTTAGAATAATTAGCATATTTTTCAGCAAGCTCTAAATTGAAGCAATCGATAATTTTTGCTAACTCTCTTATTTTTTCATCATCTTGACTTGACAGTAAATCTTGACTCGTTAAATTAGATTTTTCCATTTCCTGGTGTAAATCTACTAGTGAATCTAGGAAACTTGCATTAGAATTCATCGAAAAATAAAGGGGTAATTCTTTTTTGGAAAAACTTTTAATCACTTTTTTAAAAAGCATGGTCTTTCCAACCTTGGTTAATTCAATTTTATCCTCATCGATAGACGATTTTGAAAAATACCAGGGTAATTGCTTGAAACGGGAAACTGTTAAATCAAAAAGAGCAGTATCCTGACCCTCAGAAAAAGCTTTAAGGATCTCCTTTTCCTTTTCAAAGGATAGGGATGAGGGAACCAGGTAAAAAACCTTCTTCCCCTCACTCATAACCTTTTTAGCACGTCTTATGAGCTCCCCTGTTAAATCGTTGTATATATCCGTATAAATTATCTTCATGTCTACCTCATTCCACAAAAAAATAAGACTAATTTCTTAGTCTTATTTTAACATATTTGCCTTTAACTCTTAGTTTGTTCTTACTGGAGTTATAAGTTGGATGAAATCAATTCCTTCTCCGTTTGGTACCAGGGTAAAGGGACGGACACCTGAGATGAATCTAATACGTACCTCAGCATCTTGAATAACTTTTAGGGCATCAATCATAAACTGTGGATTAAAACTGATTACTAGATCCTCTCCTTGGTATTTAAGAGCATCTATTTCCTCATGAACACTTCCGACCTCTGGTGAGTTAACAGAGGCTATAATTTTATTATCCTCAATTGTGAGTTTGACTGTACCATTTTGAGTTGCATTACTTAAAAGACGAGCACGGTCCATAGTATGTCTTAAAGCCGCAGTATTAAAGGTTAAATCAAGGGTATAATCTGAATCATTTGGGATTAAACGATTGGTTTCTGGATAAGTACCTTCAACCAAACGTGTGTAGAAGCTCGTAGTTTCGTTTCTAAAGAGCACTTGGCTACTTGAAAGGAATACCTCAACATCATCGTTATCGTTTGAAAAAACGCTCTTAAATCCATTTACAGACCTATTTGGAATAACGACATCGAAATTTTCGCTTAATTTATCTAAATTAACCACTCTTTGACTCAAACGGTGAGAGTCAGTTGCTACTGCTTTTAATTTTTTATTGTCTAAAAGAGTTAAATGGACACCGGTTAAAATTGGACGACTTTCTTGTGTGCTAGCAGCAAAGGCTGTTTCTGAAAAAATATTCTTCAAAAGCCCCACATTTATTTTCATTGGATTTTCTGTTGGAATCTCTTGGATACGGGGATAGTTTTCAGAAGCTAATCCTTTTAAGGTAATCTCAGATTTTCCTGATGTAAGAAGGACTTGGTTTTGTTCAAGTTCCTTAAATTCAAAAGTCACTTCAGGAAGATTTGAAACGATGCTATCAAAGAAAGCTGCTTCTAAAAGGATACTACCAACACCGTTGATAAACATTCCAGCATTCTCATCGTCTTTTGAAAGAAAATGCTCAATTGAGATTTGTCCATTTGAACCTGTCAAGGTTAAACCTTCTGCGTCAACTGAAATTTTTACTTTTGACAAAGAAGGAATAACAACTTTAGAACTAATTGCAAGTTTAACAATTTTTAATGAATTTAAGAAGGCACTTCTGTTGATTGAAAAATTAATCATATTTTTAACTCCTTTTATATATATATATTTATTATAAATAGAATAGTAATAGTAATAAGTCCTGTGGATATTTGGGATAAGTGGTCTAAAAGCTTATATTTAAAGGATTTAACCCTGTGGATTAATTGTTAATAACCTTTGGATAAGTCTGCTACTTTTCCACAAGCCTATTT